>JAZSME010000010.1:0-5022 GCA_045535715.1 Ruminococcus sp.
AGTCTGCACATCTGCTGGGATACGGGGTCGGAAACGTGGATCTGGTCAAGGAAGTCCACCTTCACGCCGCCTTTTCTCACTATTCTTGCAGGTACACCCACAGCGGTGCAGTCGTCGGGTACTTCTGAGAGCACCACCGCACCTGCGGCGATTCGAGCATTGTCGCCTACTCTGAAGGGACCCAGCACCTTGGCGCCTGAGCCCACAAGCACATTGTTGCCAAGCGTTGGGTGACGCTTGCCGTGATCCTTACCGGTACCGCCCAGAGTGACATTCTGGTAGACGATGCAGTTGTCACCGATTACGGCGGTCTCACCGATTACGACGCCCATTCCGTGGTCAATAACAAAGCCCTTTCCTATGGTGGCACCGGGGTGGATCTCAACACCTGTGCGCCTTCTTGAGGACTGAGATATCCAGCGGGCGATAAATTTCATATTGTGTCTGTAAAACCAGTTCGCTTTTCTGTATGAACGGACAGCCTTGAAGCCTGCGTAGAGGAAATATACCTCGAAACGGCTTCTTGCAGCAGGGTCGCGCTCCATGAAAGCGTCCAGATCGCTTTTGAGTTTTTTGAACATTGTATCATCTCCGTACTTCTGATGTAGGGGGACATATAAAAAAAGCCGTCCCTCAAAAATCAAGGGACGACAAATAAGCCGTGGTTCCACCCGAGTTCAGCCCGTGTACCCTTTGAGGCAGACGGACTCTCTTAGACCTTTAACGGGGTCAACCGCCGACAGCTACTCACTTCACCGCCGAAGCTCCCGGGTGCATTTCTCGAAGTCGGACATTAAGGCGAATTTCAGCGTACATCGCCCTCTCTGGTAAGCCGACAGGGATACTTCTCCCGTTCACAGCATTTCACGATATATTCTATTATATATAGAGTTTTGGGAAATTGCAACAAGTAAAATAATAAAACTTTTATCTGTCCTCGATGCAGTTTTTGTTGTCTTTGATGTAGATTACGCCTGAGATAATAGCAAACACACCGCTTATCCACATAAGAATCTCGCCGCCGATGAGGAGCCACTTGGCAATATCGGGGACTATCTCGCAGGGAATGGGGATGAGACGCATATTCACAAGCTCGAGGAAATACTGGAATACGAAAACTGCAATGATTGCAATCATCTGGGTGACGGTCTTTACCTTGCCCCAGATATTTGCGGCAATAACGTTGCCGTTGGCAGCCGCCACAAGTCTGATAGAGGTGACGGAAAACTCACGGAAGAGCACGATAATTACCAGAATAGGGTCACACAGCTTCATTGCAACGAAGCAGATAAGAACGGAAATTACCAGAATCTTGTCTGCAAGGGGGTCGGCGAATTTACCGAAATCCGTAATGAGACCTCTGGCTCGTGCGATTTTGCCATCCAGCATATCGGTGATGGAGGCGATGCCGAAAAGCAGACCTGCCACCAGCATATGGTGGGGGAAAACAATGAGAAGGGATGCCACCATAAAGGGCACAAGGAGAATTCTCAGTACTGTCAGTTTATTGGGGGTGTTCATAAAATCAATCCTATCCTCGGTAAATTACTCGACGAGCTCGCCTACAAGGTCACAGCCGAGAGTGTCGGTGATGCGGACCTTGACGAATTCGCCCTCTCTGACCTTTCTTCCCGCGGTGAAGAAAACGTTGGGGTCAACCTCGGGAGCGTCGGCGTAGCTTCGGGAGAAATAGCACTCTCCGAAACGGTCGTAGCCCTCCACCACAACCAAAAGCTCACGGCCAAGCTGTTTTTCACAGAAGGCATCCATAATGTACTGCTGCTGTTCCATTATGATGTCGGCACGCTGATGCCTTACTTCCTCCTCAACCTGAGGAAGCAATGCGGCAGGGGTATCCTCCTCGGTGGAGTAGGGGAAACAGCCGAGACGCTCAAAGGCGATGTCCTTGCAGAACTCTGCCATTTCTGTAAACTCCTCGTCGGTTTCCGTGGGGAAGCCTGCTATCATGGTGGTGCGAAGCACAACGTCGGGAAGCTTTTCTCTTATTTTTTCAATGAGAGCTGTGAGGGACTCCCTGTCTCCTCTGCGGTTCATTTCCTTGAGAACTCTGCCGTTTGCGTGCTGTAAGGGTAAATCTATGTAATTAAGGATCTTTTCTTTCTCTTTCATTGTGTCGAGGAGCTCGTCTGTTATCCAGTCGGGATAGCAGTAGAGAAGTCTTATCCAGCGAAGATCTTCGATCTCACAAAGCTTTCTGAGAAGCTGGGGGAGCCTGAGCTCTCCGTAGAGGTCCATTCCGTAGCGGGTGGTGTCCTGAGCGATAACGCAAAGCTCTCTGACACCTTTTTTAACAAGGCTCTCTGCTTCCTCGAGTATGTCCTCCATCTTGCGACTTCTAAAGCCTCCTCGGATAAGAGGGATGGCGCAATATGTGCAACGGTTGTCGCATCCGTCGGCAATTCTCAGGTATGCGTAGTGAAGGGGTGTGGACTGAAGTCTCTTGCCGTTTAAGGGGTGAAGGCTTACGTCGGGGAAGGAGGAGATGGGGGCGTTATTGATAACGCTCATAACCACCTCTGCAATATCTCCGTTTGCTCCGAGTCCGATAACGGTATCTACCTCGGGAAGCTCCTTCATAATCTCTTCCTTGTAGCGCTCTGAGAGACAGCCTGTCACCACGATGTGCTTGACAGAGCCCTCTTCTTTGAGCTTGCCCAGCTCCAGGATTTCCTCGATACCCTCCTGCTTTGCGCTTTCGATGAAGCCGCAGGTGTTGACTATTGCCACATCTGCAAAAGCGGGGTCTTCGATGATCTTGAAGCCTGCTTCTCTTAACTTGTAAAGCATCATTTCGGCATCCACACGGTTTTTTGCACAGCCGAGGGAAACCATTGCAACTTTTATTTGTTCCATATTTCTTACCTATGTATATGTTTCTTGATTCTCAAAAATTCAGTAAAACTCTGAATCCTCCGTAAACTCGCTCAGCACGCTTCTGATATCGCTGTATCGGAAGCCTGCGCGCTCAAGGGCGGAAAAAGTGCGCCTGAGCCCCTTTTCGTCAGAGAGATTCCTTATGTATTTTTTCTCAAGGAGAGCGCGGATCTCCTCTTTGGGGTCGATTGAGAGCTCCTCTGCGATAAGCTGTGCGTCCTCTTTCGGGATACCTTTATTTGTGAGCCTTTGGAGAATGTCCCTTTCGGAGTGGTGCTTGCTGTGAAGCTCCTCGGCGTACTTTCTCGCAACTCTCATATCATCGAGAAGAGAAAGCTCCTGCATTCTCAGGATGGTTTTCTCGCAGATTTCAAGGGGAAAGTCCTTTCTGAGTTTTTCAAAAAGCTCCCCTGTGGTGTGGTCTCTGTAAGAGAGAAGCCACAGGGCTCTGTTCTTTGCGCGGGAAAAGTCCGAGGCATCAATGAGCTCTTTGAGTTTTTCGTCGCTTATCTCAGCACCCTCTTTGATGTGGTATTCAAGAAGGGTCTGAGTGTTGAGCTTCAGCGCAAACTCACCGTCAATATACAGGGCGGAAAGTCCTTTTCTTCGGGGCTCGATTGCTGTTATCAGCATCAGTCTTCAACCAGAATGTCAAGCTTTGCGGAAGGCTTCTTTGCGGGCTCAGAAGCCTTAGCGGCAGCTACGGGAGTAACTGTTGCCTTTGAAGCCTTGGGGGTGCGGGAATAGAGCTTGTCAGCATTCTCCCAGAGCTTTGCTTCGATTTCTGCAGCGAGCTCGGTGTTGTTTTTGAGAAGCTCCTTAACGTTGTCACGACCCTGACCGAGACGGGTCTCGCCGTAGTTAAACCATGCGCCTGACTTCTGAATTACGTCAGCCTTGACACAAAGGTCGATGAGCTCGCCGATACGGGAGATGCCCTGACCGTACATAATATCGAATTCTGCTTCCTTGAAGGGGGGAGCGATCTTGTTCTTTACAACCTTTGCTCTTGTTCTGGAGCCTACCATCTCGCCGTTTACCTTGAGAGTCTCAGTTCTGCGGATATCGATTCTTACGGAGCTGTAAAACTTAAGTGCACGACCGCCGGGAGTAACCTCGGGGTTGCCGTAAACCACACCCACCTTCTCACGGAGCTGGTTGATGAAGATGGCAACGCAGTTGGACTTGGAGATGGCGCCTGCCAGCTTTCTGAGAGCCTGAGACATAAGTCTTGCCTGAAGACCTACGTGGCTGTCGCCCATTTCGCCCTCGATTTCAGCCTTGGGAACCAAAGCTGCAACGGAGTCGATTACAATAACATCAATAGCGCCTGAGCGGATAAGTGCTTCGGCGATTTCAAGGGCGTCCTCACCTGTGTCGGGCTGAGAAACAAGGAGTGACTCAACGTCAACGCCCAGAGCGGAGGCGTAAACGGGATCAAGTGCGTGCTCAACGTCGATGAATGCAACGTTGCCGCCGTCCTTCTGGCCCTCTGCAATGCAGTGGAGGGAAAGTGTGGTCTTACCTGAGGACTCAGGTCCGTATATCTCAATGATTCTGCCTCTGGGAAGTCCGCCGATGCCGAGGGCAATGTCAAGGGACAGAGAGCCGGTGGAAACGTGACCTACGTTCATGGCCTCGTTCTGACCGAGACGCATAACGGCACCCTTGCCGAACTGCTTTTCAATCTGACCGAGTGCGGTCTCCAGAGCTTTATTCTTATCAATAGCCATATTTATCTTCTCCTCTGAAAAAATTATTCGTTAAGGAAGGAGTCTTTGCCTTCTCCTGATATTATAAAATATTTTTTGGTGGATTGCAATACAAAAATCGAACAAAATTTCTATTATTTTCTTCTGATGCCTGTAACGGCACGATGAATACCGCCCAGGTCATCGAAGATTTGGGTATTCTCAAAGCCTTTTTTCGACATAAGCTCTGCGGTGTAGGGGGCTTCCTCGCCGTCGAGTTCCAGGGAGAGCATACCGCCGATTTTGATTTTTTCGGTGTAAAGCTCTACGATTCCCCTTATGAAATCACAACCGTCCTCGCCGCCGAAAAGAGCAAGGGAAGGCTCGAAAAGCACCTCTCGCTGAAGAGACTTCATATCCTCGCCTGTGATGTAGG
>JAZSME010000004.1:0-14792 GCA_045535715.1 Ruminococcus sp.
CCTGAGAAGCAACAACAGAGGAAAGCACCTTTCTGCCGTCCTCTACAATTGCAGCAGCGGTTTCATCACAGGAGGATTCTATTGCTAAAATTTTCATAATAATCGTACCTCGTTTCGAATCCTTTGGGGATTGAAGCTTTACATTTTATTATAACACAGATTTCTACGAAATACATAGAAAAATCATAAATTTTCAGAGTATCTGCAAATTTCTCTGTTTTTGAAGGTGACTTCCTCAATAAATAAGCAAAAAAATTTAAACTTCAAAAATAACTTAAGCACTCCCAAAGTCAGGAGTGCTTTTACTGTCTTAACCGAATTTCTTCTTATAATTCTCGATTGCCTCTTCAATAACCTTAAGCGCCTCTTCTCTGCCGCTTACTTCCTTAACAGCGGTATCCTTATGCTCCAGATTCTTGTAAACCTGGAAGAAGTGCTTCATCTCATCAAATCTGTGAGCAGGAAGCTCAGATACGTCCTTGAAAAGATTGTAGTTGGGATCGGAGAAGGGAATCGCAATAATCTTCTCGTCGTTTCTGCCGTTGTCGATCATTGAAATAAAACCGATGGGATAGGCTCTGACAAGGGTCAGAGGAGTCAGGGATTCCGAGCACAGCAGAAGCACATCAAGTGGGTCTTCATCGTCACCGTAGGTACGGGGAATAAAGCCGTAGTTAGCAGGATAGTGAGTGGAAGTGTAAAGCACTCTGTCCAGAATAATATGTCCTGTTTCCTTGTCAAGCTCATACTTGGTCTTGCTTCCTTTGGAAATCTCAACCACGCAGATAAAATCCTCCGGCTTGATTCGGTCTTCTCTGATATCATGCCATAAATTACTCATATCATAACCTCCAATTATTCGACTATTATAGAATCAATGGGGGAAAAAGTCAAGTCCGAAAAGAAATCTATCCTACTTTCAGAGACCTTTCCTCTTTCCTTATCCTTCTGAGAAACCTCAGCCAGTAAATGCCGAACATCAAAAACAAAAGAAGATTGTGGGCAATCATACATCCCCAAGCAGACACAAGGTCTCCTGAAAGCCAGTTTATGAAAACAAAGGTTCCGCCGATTCTCACCAGCCACATACCGATAACATTGACCAAAAAGGGATACAGAGTCTTTCCCATTCCCTGAAGCATTCCCTCAATAACAATTGAAACGCCGTAAAATGGCTCTGAAAGTGCCACCAGACGAAGCACCGTCACAGTAAGGGATGCAACCCTCAGATCACTTGTGAAAAGAGAAACCATCCACGGGGCGAAAACAAAAAGCAGTCCCCCGGATACTATCATCAGCACAACTTCGATAGCGGAAATCACGCCTGAAAGTATGCGAAGTCTCTCCTTATCCCCTGCTCCCACAGCGTTTCCCGCAAGGGTAGCCGCTGCCGCCTGCATTCCGTATCCGGGAATATAGAAAGCAGATTCCACCGTATTTGCAACGGTGTGAGCCGCTGTGGATATTTCTCCCAAAGAATTTATCATTGAAGCAAAGGCCACATAGCCGAAGGAGGTTGCAAATCTCTGGGCCATATTGGGAAGTGCCACCTCAAGGCAGGGCACAAGAATCTCCTTGTCAGGCAGAATCGTCTCTCCCTTGGGGGAGATTTTTTTGTGCCTGAAAAGTACCACCGTGATAATCACTCCGCCTGCAAGAAAAGCGATGGAGCTTGCCAGAGCGGCACCCTCCACCCCGAGCCCTGCTCCCCAGAGGTTAATCCTTAAAGCTCCCAGCTCAACACTTCTCGAGGGGTAGATAAAGAGGAAGTTGAGCACGATGTTGAGAATATTCACAACAATACCTGCAAGCATGGGAGTTTTACTGTCTCCTGCTGAGCGAAGCACCGTAGAGAAGATGGTAATGGCAACTCTCGGAAGCATAGATGCATACAGAATGAAAAAGTACCTTGCGGACATTCCTCTTATATTCTCGTCAACCTGCATCCACACAGGCACAAAGGAGCTCAGCGACAACGTGATTACAGTAAACAGCACTCCCACCAGAAGCACCATCATCACAGACTGTGCCGAGGCGCGCCTTGCTTTCTGAGTATCGTTTGAGCCCAGAGCTCTGGAAATATAGGAAAGGAAGCCGATCCCCAGCGCTGAAACTGAGCTCAATACAAGCCAGTTTACGGTGGTTGTGGAGCCGACTGCGGCAATGGCATCTCTTCCCAGACTTCCCACCATAGCGGTGTCGATATACTGAACGGCGGTCTGCATCAGCTGCTCAAGCATCGTAGGCCACGCAAGGGCAATAATCGTAAGAAACATAGCTTTTCCCGATATTCTTTTTCTCATGTTTATGACCGCCTCCTTCTGATTTCATACCCGACTATTATATCTCAAAACTCGTGCAAATGCAAATATTAACATATTATTGATTATTCGGTCACAATATGTTATAATGTTTCCATTAAGGATGAGGGGAGGAATCACTTTGGCAGAAGGTTCAGAAAAAGAACTGTATATTGTCCTGAGTCAGACAGGGTCTGTCCTTTCAAAGCTTATCAAGATATACACTCACAAGCCATACAGTCATTCCTCAATCAGTCTCCAGAGCGATCTTTCTCTTATGTACTCTTTCGGAAGAATCTATCCATATTTCCCACTTTACGGCGGATTTGTGAAAGAGGGACCCTCCTTCGGCACCTTCAAGCGATTTCCGAAAACTCAGGTGCAGGTTTTTTCTCTCAAGGTTTCTGCGGAAGAATACAACTGCGTCTCAGAGATCATTGAGGAAATGCTCAGCTCCGATAAACGCTACCGCTACAATATGCTGGGTGTTTGCTACGCCGCTTTCGGAAAGAAGCTCAACCGCAAAAACTGCTTCTATTGCAGTGAGTTCATTGCAATGCTTCTTAAAGAAAGCCACGTGAGAGCCGCAGATGCTTTGGGTAATGTGGTCCATCCCGTAAATTTCTCGGAACTTCCCGGTGCCAGAATGATCTATGAAGGAAATTTTCGGGAATTTGTCTCCAAAATCAACGAACCCGTTGCAGCAAACTGAATACCAAAACCCCCGATGGTTTATTCATCGGGGGTCTTTTTTTCTTCTTCCTTGTGTTTGTGATACTCATTGACCAGACTTCGAAATCCCAAAGCCTTGATATCCTCGTAACGGAAACTGAACCTTCCCTTTGTCCTCTTTCCCGTTGCAAGATATCTTATGGTATCCTCCATATATTCATCGATTTTCCGAAGGGTTTTGTCTGTGTTGATAATCGGGAAAAACCACCTTGCCCAAGTGAGCTCGCTGTGGATTGGATTATCATAAAGCTTTGCGTTGAAGCGCTTCACAAAGGCTCTTGCAGCCTTCTCTCCCGAAAGGTTTTTCCTCCTTGCCCAGCGCTCAAGAGCACGGGCTTTTCTTTTCATCTTGGCTTTAAGCTTGATAAAGGACACCTCGCTGATGTCCACCTCTCCCTCATAGAAGGAGAATCCGAGAAAGGTCCATTTTTCGTGGGGCTTTGTCACCGTTTCCTTCTCGGGATTGATCTCAAGCTTGTGGACGCTTAGGCACTCCTTGATAACAGCAATATAACTTTTTAGCTCCTCTTCGCTTTTTGCGAAAACAATGATATCATCCGAGTATCTCATATAGGGAATTTTTCTTTCATAGAAATAAAAATCCAATTCCCTGAGATAAACATTTGCAAAAAATGTGGAGATGGGCACTCCTGCCATGATTCCCTTTTCCTCAGTAAAAATCTCTCCTTCATAGGAAACGTAGGGGTTTCTCAGAAGTCTTTCGAAGAAGTCAAAAAGCTGAGGATCATCAGAGAGAATAGAGGAAAGCATCCTGAGAATCAGCTCCACGACAACGCTGTTGAAGTAATTGCTGATATCCGCTTTATATGCATAGCAGGTGGAAAGAGAGCTCAGCCGCTGAACGTTCCTTGTGGCTCGCTTTACTCCCCTGTTTTTTCTGAAGGAGTAGAGATTCGGCGCAAAGATGCCGTCATAGTCACGAAGCAAAAAGGTTATAAGCTTCAAAACATAATTCATTTCCCTTGGAAAGGTGTAAACCACCCGCTTCTTTCCCGCCTTCGTTTTGCTGATGAGAGCTTTCTCGGGGATGGGAAGCTCCTCCTTGCTTTCAATAAGCGTAAGTATAGCCTCGTACTCTCTGTTGTCAATAAAAAGCCTCATATCCTCAGCTTCTCTGCCAACAAGGCTTCCTTTTTCTGTTTTGTATTTATAGAACTCTTCCCAAACGGAATGCTCTCTTGCGCGACACAGAATACCCATACTCGTCTCCATAAAAAAACAGAGAGAAAGTACTTTGACATCACATTTATGTGATACGAAGCCGTACACCGACCGACTGCCTGCAAAGTCATCATAAAGGTCCGTGCTGGGCTCAACACAGGCGCACAATGCGTTTCTCTCTGTTTATTACAATATTCAGTTACCGCCCCTTACAGGAAGGTTACGGCATCATAAAGCCTTAAGGCTTCACTTCTTACGAGGTCATTATAGCAAAGAACCTCTCAAAAGGCAAGCAAAGTCACCTATCTTATCTTAAAAAAGTCCTTTGATTGCGCCGAGAATGGTAAAACCGTCCCTGAACTCAAAGGTTAATATTCCAATAAAGAATATTAAGATGATGACAGCAGGAAGCACATAAGTTACGTAGGGCCTAATAAACCGAGGCATCTTCATACCCTTGCCGGTGTTGACCTCCTCAAGGTAATTCTCAAAGCCCCAACCCTTTTTGCTGACACAGAAAAGCACATAGCAAAGAGCACCCAAAGGCAGACAGCAGTTGGACACAATGAAGTCCTCCAGATCCATAAAGTTGGTGCCCGACTTAAAGGGAACAAAGCCTGAGAGAAGGTTAAAGCCCAGTGCGCAGGGAAGGGAAAGCAGAAGGATCATAACACCCAGAATGATACAGGTCTTGATTCTCTTCCAGTTAGTCAGCTCCATTACGCAGGCGAGAATATTCTCAAACACCGCAATGACCGTAGTCATAGCCGCAAAGAACATAAAGAGGAAGAATACAGAGCCCCAGAGTCTGCCCAGAGGCATATTGTTGAAGACTCTTGCCATTGCCTCAAAGAGAAGGCTTGGACCTGCTTCTGTGGGAATATTAAATGTAGTGCAGGCAGGGAAAATAATAAGACCTGCCACAATGGCAACAAAGGTATCAAGCACGAGGATGTTTACGGACTCTCCGAGGAGTGAACGCTCCTTGCCGATATAGCTTCCGAAAATAGCCATTGAACCGATTCCCAGACTCAGGGTGAAGAACGCCTGATTCATAGCCGCCACAATGACGTCACCGTTAATTTTTGAGATATCGGGCTTGAGATAGAAGGTAAGACCCTCCTTGGCTCCGCTTAAGGTAACACTGTTTATTGCCAGCACCACCATAAGCCCAAGAAGCACCAACATCATATATTTGGTAATTCTCTCCACACCCTTCTGAAGGCCGAAAGAAAGGATCAGAAAGCCCAGAATAACAACTACCGCCATATATCCCACGTTTATGGAGGGACTTTCCAGCATAGAGGTGAAGAGCTTTCCCGACGCTTCGTCGGTAATTCCCGTCATACCTCCCGTCATAAAGCTTATGAAGTAGTAGAGGATCCAGCCTGCAACCGTAGTGTAGAACATAACAAGCAGGATATTTGCCACAAGGGCCGCGTAGCCGTGGAGATGCCACTTCTGTCCCTTTTTCTCAAGCTTCTGATAAAGTCTTACGGGACTTGCACCGCTGGCTCTTCCCAGAGCAAACTCCATTGTCATAATGGGAAGACCGAAGATAATCAGAAAGAAAAGATAAACAAGCACAAAGGCGCCGCCGCCAAAGGAACCTGCCATCCAAGGAAACTTCCAAACATTTCCCACGCCGATAGCACAGCCTGCGCTCAGAAGAATGAATCCGAGACGGCTGCCAAGTTTCTCACGTTCCATATAATCACCTGAAAAATAAGTATATGATGATTTTATCAAAACACGCAGATATAGTCAATAAACTAACAAAAGAAAATCCCGAGGAAACCCTCGGGATCGGAAGAATTTTCAGAACTAATAGTGCCTGTGAGCAAAACTATTGCTTTGTCAGATTTTCTCAATCTTGTAGCCCAGAGCAATGATAGTCTTGAGTGTCTCCATAGCGGTCCTTCTGTCGAAGTTCTTTTCTTCTTCGGAAAGCTCCTCGTAAGGCACGAGACACGGAGTTGTTCTCAGCTCATCATTTCTCTCGTCGCCATACACCCATCCGGCCTCTATCCTGCCCAGAGACCAGTTCTCGTGGACGTTTTTTGCAATAAGCTCCTCAAGCTCAAGAAGCTCCTCGGGAAGCTCTATTTTATCGGTTTCAATAGGTTTGGGTTTATACATAATAATCACCTTAATCAAAAGGAGCGACCGGGATAGTCATGAATCTTCAGGTCACCCGAATTGTATTTCTTTTTGGAGAGAGCCAGAGAAAGCTCATCGAGAAAATCAAGATCCGTATTCTCATCCCAACGGAAAAGTGTGGTTTCGTCCACTACACCCTTGGAGCTTATGGAGGCTCTGATGCCCTTTTTATCGCACTCCACCAAACAGGGATGGAGCTTGATATCGGTATGCTTGTAGGAGCCGCCCACACCGCTCTTTGCGTAAACGTCATAGTTATCTGTGTGGCGGAAGCCCTTGATTCTCGTGAAAGCGCACCATCTTCTGTGCTCAAGCCAGGACATCCGGTGAAGAAGCTCAAGATGCTCCTTCTCGTGGTTTTCATCTCTGAATTCAAACTCACCGCGAAGGATCTTCTTGAATTCCTCGTAACTTCTTAGTATCTCCTCGGCATATACATCCTCTTCACCGATATGGTCAAACAAGGATGATCTGATAAGCCCCATAGAGAACATTCTGTACTTGGTGTGCATTCCTCTTGCAAGGTTTGCCCAGTATTTATAGTCATCGGAAACACGTTCTCTGTGAGCTTTAATAAGCTTCTCACTGTCAGTCTCGGTAAGATACGCCTCGTGGGATTTACGTGCAAGAGCGTCCTGCTCAGACATAAATACATTCCTGACGCTGTACATGGTGCTGAGGCTTCCCACCGCCTGCATATAAACATCCACGCTGCCTGAGACAAAGCTGTGGCACTTGTTTCTGTTGAGCACCTTGGTGAGCTCATCGTTGTAGACAACGTAATTGATAATGGTTCTGTTTGCTTCGTTTGACTCGATGTGAGCCTTGCCGATATACTTTCTGAGAATATTTGCAACAGAAACGTTTGTCTCATCGCGTCCCAGAGAAACGAGGAAGTAGTCTGTGTCAAGAATATCGCTCTCGGGATCGTTGAGGAAATCGAGAAACTGAGAGGAATTTATGTCACACTGATAGTATGAGACCTGACAGTAAACCTCTGACATATCTCCCCTGCGGTTGTATCTCAGAATGGGGTCACCCTCTATGGTGGTGTGTCTGATTTCAGGATTCACGTAATCTATTTTACTCCAGAAAAGAGCCTCTGATTCCTGAGAAATAACATTTATTTTAAGATCGCAGTCGAGAATCTGACCGAACCAGTAGGTGGAAAGGAACATTTCAGTTCCGATAAGACCCGTACCCATAATGGTGACGTTGAGATTCCATCTGCCGTCTTTATTCTTCTTTTTATTGATAAGGGTCTCGTAAAGAGGCACCTCTACCAGCAGATTTGAGATGAGATTTCGGTAATTCTTAACGGGCACAAATACAGGGAGCTCCTCCGCCTTGAAGCCTCTTTCACTTGAAAGCTCATCCATTATGTTTCTCTCAACCTGAAGATAAGAGTCGCTGTTTGTGAAGTAATAAACCTCCGCATCCTTCAGGTATATGTAGTTGTTTGCGTCGGAAAGAGAAACAAGATTCTGCATATTCTCTGACTCACAGCTGTTCATAAGAAAGAATTTTCTCTTTGCGTGGCGACTCTTTCTCACCTGAGCCAGATCATCCTTTACGCACACCGCACCCATGAATTTCAGCTCAGAGAGGAGCTTTGCACTCTCCTCGTCCTTCTTGTCGGGAGCAGTATTTGTAAAAATAAAAATTGGCTTTCTCCTCAGGCTTTTCTCGGAGCGATAGATGCTCTGACAAAGAGCCAGCGAGGAGTAGTTGAGAGCATTGAAATAGTACTTATCCTTCCAGAAAAACAGATTAGCAAAGAAAAGCTTGATTTTCGGGAATATGCCAGATAGCACTCTGAAGACGATAGCACCGCCCACAACAGTAACCAGAATGCTGAGAACAGAAGCATAAAGTCCGTAAATATCCTGCCACACTGTGTTTTGTCCGAAGATTTCTCCCAGCATGGCTTTGCCTCCGGTGAGATACTCCTTGTATCCGTCGTCAGAGGTAAAGGATCTGATGGTGTGGGCAACTCCGCCCAAGACCTCTTCCCACCACTTAAGGCTCAGCGTCTCGGTTCCCGATTTCGTCATAAAGTAATATCCCACCGCACCTCTTACCGTACAGAGGGAGATAACAAGGCAGGCGGAAAAGATGAGCACAGCTCCCACTCCCGATTTTTTTCGGGGCTTGCCTTTTCGGCTTCTGAAAGCATTGCCCAAGAGAAGAAACGTACCCGGCAGAACGAGAACTGCCAGGGACACGAGCAACATAATTATTATAACTATCTTCTGATAATAAAGCATAAGGTTTGACTCCTAATTCCCTAAGTCTTACAGAATATAAATGTCAGAAGGGAGTTTTCTTAATACTCCATTTCACTTTCCAGATTGCAGGACTTTTCTGCTTCGCGGATCTCGCTGATTCTTTGAAGCAACATTTCATCGCGGATAGGCTCGCTCTGAAGGAAGTCCTTGAGATCACCGCTCTTTTTCATATTCTCAAAACTATCGTGAACAGACCTGAGAGCCCTCACAACCTCGAGACACTCATCACAGCTTCTTATGTGGGTATCCACCTTGGACGCAAGCTTAAGACTTTCCTCGCAAAGCTTGTCGATGGAAACATATTCGATTATTTCATCAAGTGTAAGATGAGTCATAATTATCCCTCCGTTTTTGATTTTTAACAGATCAATAAGGGCGAAAGCAAAGCCTTTTTGGCTTTATTATCTTTAAGTTTGCGGCAATCCCGACTCCCTCTGAATAAGGCTGTCCATTCGGTTTATCCAGTCGCTGATGGATTTCTTGGGAGCAATCTCACCTCTGTATTTCATAAAGAACTCTCTGTACTTAACCACCCCGTAGCACCTTGTGTCGTCAAAGGGGCGCTTGAGAGAATTCATGATTTTCCGATGCTGTTCATCGGAAAGTCTGAGCCAGGAGATTTTGTCGGATGCGGCGGTTATCATTGCATACATATCAAAGAGACTTTTGTGCTCAAATTCCTTGACTATGAGATCATTTGCCTTGATTCTTGTCAGATCGTAGTTGAGCACGAGGACACATTGTGCAAGCCATGTTAGGATCTTGTATACGCTTGCGCTTGAAGACATCACGATGAAAATAGCTTTTCTGAGCATTTCTGTGCTTTCATCCTCAAGGGAAAGAGTAAACTCATCCCCTGTGGAAGGAGAGTCCGACAAAAGGCTCTCAATATCAACCGTGCGGTTATCCTTCTGTCCGATCTCCACAGCCTTGTCAACGACCTTGTTTCTTGCCACCGTCTTCAGCCAGTTGCCGAAGGTACCGGGGTTGCGGTCGTAAGTAAAATTGCCGTTGTCGTCCTTTTTGAGGAAGAACTTATCCACCGTGACCTTGATAAGGTGCAGACAAACGTCCTGCAGAATATCCTCCTCGTAACCGCGGCCCCTTAATGCCTCGTTACTGCTGCAAAGCTTCGCAATATACGGGCCAAGGAATTTAACCGCAATGTTACAGAGCATATTATAGGAAACAGTTTCTTGATAGAGCAACTCATCGACCATAACGTCGAACTCGTCCTGTGTAAACAGCACCGCTCATCACCATCCTCAAACTTAGAATAATCACCCCGGAGTCTCAGTATCTGGATTATACCACATATCGGGAAATTAAACAAGATACATTAAGGTAACGAAGATGGATTTAAGCGCGCTTCGCTCTCGCAATATCAAAAACGGAAGACAAGGGAGATTTTCGCAGAAAAAAACATTTTTTAACCATTGCGAAAAAGTCTTCACTTCTCTGTTATCTCTTACGAATGAAGATGAAAATAAGAGAAAAGAAATGAATTAAAAAAATTTTGATTTCTCTGCGAAAAAAGAAAAGTCAGTGCGTTATGTATTACAAATGAGGCAATAAAGCCCCTTATTAACTTTCTTTCAACCCCTTTCTTTATATAGTTCTCCTTTTGTGTTAAAATGTTGTATGACTGACTATGAAAATAGTCAAAGCGAAAAAGGCAAGCTTTTCGGCTTGCCTTTTTTGCTGTTTATATTAAATTTTACTGTTTTACAATAAATACTCAGCCACTATCTCCCTGTAAATTCTGAATGTCCTTTTCTTTTTCACGCAATACTTCCTCTAAAACTGCGAGAGCAACCTCGTATTCCTCGCGGCATTTCTCTCTCGAATAGGTCTCAAGAACCATCCTCAGTGACTCTGTATTAAACTTCATCAGATACTCCCTCAGCGAGTCCCTCATATAAATCATCTCTTGAAATAAAAAAGTGCGCAACCGAAGCTGCGCACCGAAAAACGCATCTCCGCTTGTTGCGACACAAGTTTTCCGACCATTCTGAGAATGCGAAAACAGAGAATGCATTTTTACCGAAGTAAAAATATCATTCTCAGAACCAAGTCGGCTATTCGCTTGTGTCGCAAGTTTAGTATAACATTATTGTTTTTGAAAAGCAACCTCGGATAATAACTTTTCGAAGGTTAATAAGCCTATAAAATAAAAAAGTGCGCAACCGAAGCCGCGCACCGAAAAACGATGCCTGACTTCTGTTGCGACACAGTTCACTCCAAAGCAGGAAATGAAAATCAAGACATACGTTTTTACCAAAAGTATGCCTGCTTTGAGCGATATTAAACTGTGTCGCAAAATTAGTATATCACTAATTCCTCAAAAAATCAACAATACAAAAAGAGAGGAAATTTAAACTTTCCTCTCTCAACAAAACCATTATTTGAATCGTAGGGGTTGGCGCCCACCGTAGCCCCTAACGCTTCCTCCTGATGTTTTCGGGAAGGAAAGCTCTTGAATACAGGATGAATCCTTTGTAATTTGTAGGGGCGGTCATCAGCCGCCCGAAAGCCTTCCGCCCCCGGGGAAGGGAGACCGCTTGCGGTGGACGAGGTGATGTAATCTCACTCCAAGAACTCCCACCATATCCGACTATACATCCTTATGTCCATAGAGATGTAATAAACATAGGCGAGGCATCTTCGCTTTTCACAAAACCGCAATTCTCATAAAACCGAAGCTCGTCATTATATGCCACCACAACGATCCGCATAAAATCCTTATACTTCTCCTTCAAAAGCGCCACGAGCCTTCTGCCAATGCCAATATCATGATACTCAGGATCTACCAGCAAATAATGAACATAGGCATTCATCACTGAGTCGTCCATAGCACAAATCATTCCCACAAGTTTCTCCCCGTGCCATGCGGAGTAAACCGTAGAAAAATTTTCCATTGCAACCTTAAGCTTCTCAGGATAATGCCCCGATGACCACTGAACACTCAGAAAAAGTCTCTCAAGCTCACAGCTTTCAAAATCATGTATATCCTTATATTCAATATTCATAAAAATGCCTCACTTTTCAAGATCGCTTTTAATTACGGAATAAATTGCAATATCCAGAAGCTCACCACTTTGAGCCTTAAAAAACTCACGCTTTACGCCCTCAAGCTTCAGACCGCATTTTTTAGCAACATTTCCCGATGCAGGATTCTTTGTGGCGTGGCAAATCTCCACACGATTATATCCCACCTCCAAAAGGAGAAAATCAATAACCGCCTTTACAGCCTCGGTCATAATTCCCTTGCCCCAGAAGTCGAAGCCAATACAGTAGCCTATCTCGCATCTCTCGGAATTGTCATCTCTTTCAACAACAGCGAGACTTCCGATAAGCTTACCCTCAAATTCAATACCCCACTGGTAGTAGTCAGGCTTTTCGTATGAACTGCACCAGTCACTGAGAACGAACTTTGTTACATCTAGGGAGCCGTGAGGCGCCCATGTGAGAAACTTTGTAACTCTCTCGTCATTTGCCCAGCAAGAAAACATCTCCTCAGCATCCGAGGGTGTAAATCTGCGCAGAATAAGCCTCTCTGTTTTCAGAGTTTTTGTTCCTTTGTGTTGAATCATAAAAATCATTCCTTTCTAAATTTTACATAACTCCTCCGCTCGGCTCCCTCTGATGAGGGAGCTGTTGAGCGATAGCGAAACTGAGGGAGAGATAAATTCATTTTACTAAATTTTACATAACTCCTTCCCTCGGCTCCCTCTGATGAGGGAGCTGTTGAGCGATAGCGAAACTGAGGGAGAAATAAATTCATTTTACACCGAAATATAAAAAAAGTGCAAGCTATCCTGTCCGACAGCCTGCACCATAGAGTCCTTTTCTTCAATATATCAAATTATATAAAGAAAAAAGGGTACGACAATGCAGACCTGACTCCCACCACATACATAGGACACTCAGGCTTCACCATAGGTTTATTAGTGCTGAAAGAGATTCTAAGCATTGTCACACCACCAATTTATTTATTGTTTGCTATTCTACTCCTCAAAAATCAAAAAGTCAAGAGAGAATAAATAATATCTTCTCTACTGACTTTATTTATAGATATTCATTCAGATAAGTTATTATGAACTGTACCGACTTTCTTTGCATCAATAATAATTGATACCATTCCTAATTTACCTTCGCTGTTTCTGGTATCAAATCTCAGCGAACGACCGATTTTACCATCCGCTTCGTTCCAATACTTAAAATGAAAATCACCCTGCTCATCACACCACTCAAGAAGCTCCACCTCAAAACCGACACTCTCAAAAGTCTCAATAAGTGTCCGATAATCATATAAAGTTTTATGAGTAAACGCAGGATGCGAAGGGTCACCATTGCCCCCAACCTTTACCATGTTCTGATACCACTCATTTCGAAAGTTCTTATCAGGCACAGCAACTCGTAAATATCCGCCATAGTTGAGAAAATCATAGCAATTCTTAGCCGCCACACAGCCTTCCTCAAAGGTCATATGCTCCCACACGTGCTCTGCGAGAAATGCATCAGCCTTGTTTTCAGCAAACAAGTTCTCAAAGTCAGATCTACTGAGAAGATTTAGCTCATTCTCCTGAGTACTGAGCCAACCATCGAAGGAAGTATTTCCTGCACCAATAATTACTTTCATACATACCTCTTTCTTAAATCAAAAATCAGGACTTCAAATATATTTGGCGTAAAAATCAGAGATGACCATCCTAAAACTGATGTCGATCCTGCTATAACAAAAATCATAAATATGTTGGGGAATTTCTTTGTAAAAAGCCTCTGCAATTCCTCCCGCAATAGCGGCTTGAGTATCTGCATCGCCACCAAGATAAATCGCATTACGGACTGCGCTCTCATAATCAGAGGATTCTAAGAATGCAATAATCGCAGGGGGAACACTGTAAGAAGCTCGGCTGTTAAATTCATAATCCTTACGAATATCATCAAGTCTTAAAGATAAATCGTAGTGAAAACGGTTTTCAAGAAAGTTTATAATTTCCTCTTTACTCTTACCCTTTCTGGCAAGAAACACAGCAGAAGCAACCGCCTGAGCAGACTTCAAAGCTTCACGGCTACGATGTGTGAAATATGCACTCGCTTTCGCCTGAAGAAGCACCTGCTTGAGGGTATCATAAGCAAATCCGATAGGTACTACTCTCATTGCAGCTCCGTTTCCAAAGCTGTGAGATACAGAAAGCTCCTTCTTCCTCGCCCACTCTGAAAACTTCTGACCATATCCCGAGTTAGGAAATCGAGTATAAAAATGTCGATACTGTGCTGCATACTCAGCACCACGCTTACGAATCTGAATACAGTTTATATCTTTATTATTATTTAAAATGGCTCTACATACAGCCATAGTCAGAACAGTGTCATCAGTAAAAGTGCTGACAGGATGAAACTGAAAGTTATATTCTGTTGCAGTATAGGATTCATAATATGATCCAAGAATATCCCCGAAAACAGCTCCCAGCATTTCATCACCACCTTTTATTACAATTATAGCATATTAAAAGCAAAACACAACAAAAAGAAAAGAACACATCCTAATGGATGTGTTCTCTTTGGCTCCCCCAGTTGGACTCGAACCAACGACAACTCGGTTAACAGCCGAGTGCTCTACCGACTGAGCTATGGAGGAATATAAGTGTTGGCATCTTCCTATTTTCCCAGGCCGTCACCAGCCAAGTATTTTCGGCACTATAGGGCTTAACTTCCGTGTTCGGAATGGGAACGGGTGGACCCCCTACGTCATCAACACCAACTAAATTATATGTAATCTGCAATATATTATGCAGAGATTACCGAAATGGTGACTCGTGGGGGAATCGAACCCCCGTTACCGGCGTGAGAGGCCGGTGTCTTAACCGCTTGACCAACGAGCCACAAATGGTGCACCATCAGGGACTCGAACCCGGGACACCCTGATTAAGAGTCAGGTGCTCTACCAACTGAGCTAATGGTGCGTTTAAGAGGTACTTTATGCACCCTGAAAACTGAATAAAGAGTGAAGAAGATAAGAGAGATGGGATTAGACCAAAGAGTGATAAATCCTGAGATTCATCCATTGTGGTCAAGCCCTCGACCTATTAGTACTGCCAAGCTGAACATATCACTATGCTTACAC
>JAZSME010000119.1:0-11784 GCA_045535715.1 Ruminococcus sp.
AGAATGCCGTTTACGTCCTTTCTCTCATTGAGCTCCTTCACAAGAGTGAGAAGCTCTTCCTCTGTGGTTTCCTCGGGGAGAGCAAACTCCTCGGATCTGATGCCGCAAACCTCGCAAGCCTTCTTTTTGTTATTAACATAAACTCTTGAAGCAGGATCGTTTCCAACGATAACTACTGCAAGACAGGACTCAATGCCCTTTTCTTTAAGAGCGGCAATCTCCTTTGCCACCTCTTCTTTTACTGCTGCTGAAACGGCTTTGCCGTCGAGAACTAAAGCACCCATTGTGTCTCTCCTCTTTCTGAAAATAATAAGTAAAATCACACCTGCAATCACAAGTGCCATGGATAGTATCTGTGATACTCTGGGGGTAAAGCCAAACACACTGAAGGGCAGATACAAACTATCTGTACGAAGGCCCTCAACCAGCATTCTTTCAGAGCCGTACCAGATAAGATAAAGGATACCTATCTCTCCTCTGTAATGCTGGAATTTCTTGCTGTAAAAATGAAGCAGCACAAAGCCGAGCAAGCACCAAAGGGACTCGTAAAGGAAACAAGGATGAACTGTTTCGCCAAAGGTTGTATCGCTGAGCATTCCCCAAGGAAGGTCGGTAGGTGTACCGAAGGCTTCCTGATTCATAAAATTTCCCCAACGTCCCATTCCCTGTCCCAGAAGAAATCCGAGAGCCACAAGGTCAAGAAGTCCGGGTATATTGACTTTACGGATTTTTGCTGTGATGCATCCGCCCAGCAAGGCTCCGATAATACCTCCGTAAATCGCCAGTCCGCCTTCGTGTATGTAGAGAATGGATATAAGGTTGTCCTTATAATTTGCCCATTCAAAAATAACATAGTACAGTCTGGCACCTATTATTGCGGTGAAAAATCCCACAATGGCACAGTCGAAAAGCCCATCTACGTCTACGCCGAAGTATCTTGCGCGCTTTGAAGCATAAAGGAAAGCAAGCAAAAATCCCGCAGCGATAATCAGCGCATACCAACGGATCTCAAAATTTCCGAGGGAAAGAGCTACTTCGTTGATTTCAAACTCAAGGCCCAGCTTTGGAAAAGATACCTGATGCATCTTACACCTCCCTGATTACGGAAAGAGCACAGTTTTCTGTATCAAGTACATTTTTGAGTCTTTCCATAATATCCTCTTTTTTGGCGTTTCTGATGGCGTCAAAATACCTAAACACCTGTCTCTTGCTAAAACAGAAATCCTCAAGGAGATTTGCTCCCGTGCTTACAGAATTAAGTGAGGAAAGAGCATCTCCGTAGGTTGCGCGCTTTGCGTTATCAAAATCTTCCTGAGAAATACCTTCTGTTCTGAATTTCTCAATGTATTCCTTGATAAGCTCTGCACACTTTTCCGGTTCTCTTGACTCTCCGCTGAAAATAATACTCTCATAGCCGGGACCCTCAAACTGCTCATAAGAGAAGGTTGAGTTGATATAGCCCTTGTCCATCAGGTCTCTGTACATTTCACTTGTGGAAGAAGCGAGAAGAAAAAGAAGAATATCGGTATACGCTACCTCTTCCTCGCTCTGAAGTCTCTCTCCCGATGCTTTGAATCCAAGAGTAAAGAGAGGAACCTTAACGGGAAGCTTCTGTTCCACATACTTTTCTTTTACAGCGTAAGGCTCCTCAGGGAAGTGAGTTGTGACATCCACAGGCTCTGCCACCTTGAGAAGTCTGTCACAGATTGAAAGCACTGTGTCAACGTCCACCTTGCCCACAACGGAAAGTGCCATATTATTCAGGTTGTAGTAGGTGTTATAGCATTTGTAAAGCTTGTCTGCATCTATCTCGGCAATTGTGTCAACGGTACCTGCAATATCAAGCTTGACGGGGTGATTGTGGTAAAGTGCACCAAGAAGATTGAAGAGCACCCTCCAATCGGGAGAATCCTCATACATCTTGATTTCCTGACCGATTATCCCCTGCTCCTTTGCTACGGTTTCAGGCGTGAAATAGGGGCTTGTGACAAATCCGAGAAGAATCTCGAGACATCTTTCAAAATCCTTTGTGCAGGAGAAAAGATAGCAGGTTTTGTCAAAGCCAGTGTAAGCGTTGGCGTTAGCACCTGTTGAAGCATAGAGTGTAAAGGCGTCTCCCTCTTCGCTTTCAAAGAGCTTATGCTCCAGATAGTGAGCGATTCCGTCGGGAACCTTGACCTCTTCCCCGTTTACGGTAAAGTGATTATAGATACTTCCGAAAGGGGTGCCTATGATACCATAGGTGGAATTATACCCCTCTTTGGGCCAGACAAAAATCTTAAGACCCGAGGAGTGTTCTATTTCATAATATTTCTCTGAGAGAAATTCCGACTTGACTTCTTTGATATTCATCACTCGGCCTCCTTTCCTCTGAGCACATAAACAGTATCCAGAGTAAGTTTATTGGCACAGGCAACTATTTCCTCATAGGTTACCTTCATAAATTTTTCCGTAAGCTCCTCAACGGAGAGGAATTCTCCGTCTGAAAGCTGTGAGAGATACCATTCTTCGATACCTGAAACAGTATCGCAGATGCTGATGAAATCGTTTCCCACAGAACGCTTTGCAAATTCAATTTCCTCCTCAGTAATGACTCCGTTTTTCATATCCTCAATTTCCTTGAGTACAGCCTGACGGGTTTTCTCAATGTTTGCACATTCGATTCCGCTTTCAACGGTGATGATACCAACGCTGCGATGGAATCTTGAGAAACAATAGTAACAAAGGCTCTGCTTTTCTCTGATATTCTTGAAGAATTTGGAGTTTGCACCGCCGCCGAGGATCGCACACATCAGGCGCATTGCTGTGGTGTCTTCTTCGGGAGAGACGGTGTCTGTACGAAAGCCCATAAGAAGCTTTGCCTGAGAGACCTCCATCTCCTCTGAAACCTCTTTTGTCTCTGTGGCAACGCGAGGATATTTAAAATCAGAGGTGATTACGTTTCTTTCGAAAGAGGAGAACTTTTCGGTAAATACCCTCTCTGCAGTATCAGAGGAGGAGTCTCCGATGTAAACTATCGTAAACTTTGCCTCGGAAAGCAGGGCCTTCCATGCCACTTTGAGGTCTTCCGCTTTGACAGCGCTTACAAGCTCTTTGCTGCCGTAACGCTTTATACCAAAGGGCTCCTCAGCGCACATTATCTCCAGTAAGCGGTTGTTGCTGTAACGTCTTTTGTCACCAAACTCGGAGTCTGCAAGGTCAAGAAGCTGACGCCTCTCCTGCTCGATTTCCTCCAAAGCAAAGCTCCCATCCTCAAAACGGGGCTCAAAAATCACCTTACAAAGAAGCTCTGACAGCTGTTCGCTGACGCTTTCTCCTTCGAGCGTATACTTATCATCAATGCCTGATACGGCAAATGTAAGTCCGAGACTTGAAGAAAGCTTTCTTACACCGCACTCAAGGGACGCACCGTAAAGAGAGCTGAGTTTCTTTGAAAGCAAGGTGAAATCAGGATATTCTTCACAAGAACGTGTAAGCACGTGAGAAAGAAGGGCAAAATCTGCTACCGTTTCTTTTTTGAGAGGAACGATAGCTGTGGCGCTGATTCGCATAGTCTTGAAGCGACTTTCCCTCACCGACACAAACTCCACTCCGGGAGCCAGAACCTTGCGGTTTACTGAATTCATATAAAAACCTCCTGAGAGACAAATTATAAATTTGCAAATACATATTTATTATACCAAGTTTTCAAGCCGTCAGCAAGAGAATTAAGTAATAATTTTCAGAGAAATAAAATATTTTTTTAATAAAAGTCCTTGACATTCTGAAAAGACTGAGATATAATAATCAGGCAGTCAAAAAAACGGCGGTTAATCTGTCGGTACAAATCTGCGGATGTAGCTCATCCGGTAGAGCGCCACCTTGCCAAGGTGGAGGTAGCGAGTTCGAGCCTCGTCATCCGCTCCATCCCGTCGCACAAGTTGCGACGGATTTTTTCTTTTCTCCCTTTTTTCGGGTCACAATAAATCCAAAGGAGACTTATTATGAAATATACTTACACCACCCACGGCGTATGCTCAAGACAGATTGAGGTGGAGCTTGACGGCGACACAATCAAAAGCGTTAAGTTTCTCGGCGGTTGCTCGGGTAACACTCAGGGCGTTGCTGCTCTCGTTGTAGGCATGAACGCTGAGGAAGCTATCGAGAGACTTGAGGGTATCCGCTGTGGCGCACGTCCTACCTCCTGCCCCGATCAGCTGGCAAATGCTCTCAAAGAGGCTCTGGACTATTGATTTCAGAAATAATACTTAATAAAACACCGCACATCCTTTGGGATATGCGGTGTTTTTTTATTTCTGATTATTCACATCTGATATAAGTAGCTGATGAATATCCTGTCAAAGTACTGTCTCCGTAATTGATCTGGATCTTGTACCAGAGAGGATTCTCTCTGTCTTCAATCTCCACTTCCTCAAGGATTGTCACAGGGGTTCCTTTGGCAAGCTTTATGAAGCTTTCAGGATTCTTTGGATCCACCAGCACCTTGTCATTCTTGATTCCTGCACCGACTCTGAAGTTGAGCCAGGAATCTGCATCAACCTCAACAAAGCCGATTCGCTTCTGCTCCTCTACACCCTCTTCTGTCTCTATGGTCTGCTGAGGTCTCTGACCCTCATCAATTTCATCGTCTGAAATCCACTGCTGGCCTGTGAGAACAAAGGGATCGTAGATAACGATAACATCAAAGTTCAGGTATTTACTGAGAGAGGAGAAAAATTCTGATGCATTTGTTGCGTCCTCGTCCTCGTTTGTATAGCTGAGATTATCTTCGTCCTCAACCTTCATATCGTCGCCTGTGCCGAATCTGTAAAGCTTGTAAGAATAGTCATACTTTACGTTGTTGTCATCGGTGGCTTCGATGCTCTGAGTGTACTCAAGCATATATGTGGTATCATCATGAGAAACAAGATAATATGCGGTATTCTCATCTGTAAGCTCTCTTCTCTCAACCTCAACGGGTTTACCAAGTTCAAGTCTCAGGACATAGAGACTCCACTTGTCATTCATCTTGAGAAGACATATAATCTCGCTTCCCTCCGAGTCGGAAATATCAACGATTTTGAAGATTGCGTCCTCAAAGCCCAGTTTCAAAAGATAATCTCTGAGCATACCGAATACCATATCCTTCTGCTCGTCGGTTATATCATCAAGATCAAAGGATAATTCGGAAAGATCACTGATGGAGTAAAGCTCCATAATATCTGTTACACCTGCAAGAGATGCAAGGACCTGAAGGTAATCAAGCTCGCTCATACCGCTGAAAATATCATCTAAGGTCTCAGGCAGAGTCTCATCAACAGGAAACTTATCGAGTGTGGGTGCGGTTGAAGTTGTGTCCGCTTCCGTCGAAGGTTCATTCTCATTGTTCTCAGGTTTGCCGCAACCCGTTAAAATCAAGGATGCTGCCATCAGCACCACAAGAAAAAGAGAAATAATTGAACGAAATCTCATAATATGCACTCCTTTTGAGAAAATAATCCTTTTTTCGATTATATCAAATATATTCAAAGAGCACAAGTGAAAACTTAAAGGAAGAAAACAAAAAGCGACAAAGCCCGAAGCCTTGCCGCTTAAAATTTTTCTGTTTATTTATATCAAAGCACGAATCTTGACATAATCTCAAAGCCGTTCTCGATAAAAATTCCGCTTTCCTGCGCGGTTTTCTCCGAGAAGAGCTTCACACCGGTCTCTTTTTCCTCGTTGCTTCTGTAAATCAGATAAGGAACGGGGGTTCGTGAATGGGTACGGATAGAGAGAGGTGTGGGATGGTCAGGGCAAAGAAGCACGGAGAAAGGCTCGTCGCACTCTCTCAGATACTTCACAACAGGAGTCAGCACCTTCTCATCAATAAGTTCAATGGCTTTTATCTTATTTTCACACTCACCTCTGTGACCGCACTCATCGGGTGCTTCCACATGGATATAAACAAGATCCTGACCGCATCTGAACTCATCAATGGCAGCCTGAGCCTTGCCTTCGAAATTGGTATCGATGTAACCTGTGGCACCTTCAACATCAACGCTTCTCATTTTCGCACAAATAGCGATACCCTTGAGAAGGTCAACTGCTGAGACCATACTGCCCTTGACACCGTAGAGAGACTCGAAGGAATCAAGCATAGGTCTTGTGCCCTCGCCCCAGAGCCAGATTGAATTTGCAGGTCTCTTACCTTCGGCGATTCTCTTAAGGTTTACGGGATGGTCCTTGAGAAGCTCATAGCTCTTCATCATAAGAGGGAGGAGCTTTTCTCTCGCTTCGTCTGTGGGGAGATAATCCTTTACGGGCTTTCCCGTAATATCGTGAGGAGGAGTGAATTTTCCGGGTGTCGGGTTTCCCTTCGCCCAAACGAGACAATGTCTGTATGCAACTCCGGGATAGAAGGAAAACTCTTCATTTCCCAATTTTTCCTCTATGTACTCGATGAGAATCTTTGCTTCCTGAGTTGAGATATCGTCTGCGCAGTAATCAAGAAGTGTTTTGTCCTCGTAGTTTTCCTCGTCGGAAACTGTAACAAGGTTTGTTCTGAAGGTAACATCGTCGGATTTCAGGTCAATACCGATGCTCATTGCCTCCAGAGGAGATCTGCCGGTATAGTATTTTCTTGCATCATAGCCCAGCACTGCAAGATTGGCTACGTCGGAGCCGGGTGACATATTGCTCTGTACAGTTCTGAGAAGACCTGTCTCACCTTTTTCTGCAAGATAGTCAGTCATGGGCTTTTTTGCAAGCTCCATGGGAGTTTTGCCTGACAGTGCCTCAAAAGGCTCGTCAGCCATACCGTCACAAAGCATTACGAGATATTTCATGGATATAACTTCCTTACTCTTATGGTTTAATTATTCTGAAGTTCGCCTGTGGACTGAGCCTTGAGGTATGCATTGATAAAGCCGTCAAGAGCACCATCCATAACAGCCTGAACGTTACCCATTTCAAAGCCTGTTCTGTGGTCCTTGACAAGGGTATAAGGCATAAATACATAGCTTCGGATCTGGCTGCCCCAGGTAATTTCTTTCTGAACACCCTTGATGTCAGAAATCTTCTCAAGGTGCTGCTGCTCCTTGATTTCAACAAGCTTTGAAATCAGCATCTTCATTGCAACGTCACGGTT
Organism: Ruminococcus sp.; assembly: GCA_045535715.1. Lineage (GTDB taxonomy): Bacteria > Bacillota > Clostridia > Oscillospirales > Acutalibacteraceae > Ruminococcoides. The sequence continues at coordinate 7,109 of JAZSME010000119.1, forward strand.
CTGATACTGTGAACGCTCAACCTGAGACGCAACAACAATACCTGTGGGAATATGAGTAAGACGAACAGCGGAAGAGGTCTTGTTAACCTTCTGACCGCCTGCGCCTGATGCTCGGTAAACATCCATCTTGATTTCATCGGGAGGAATAACAACATTGGTATCCTCCTCGATTTCAGGCATAACCTCAAGGGATGAGAATGAGGTGTGGCGTCTTCCTGCACTGTCAAAGGGAGAAACACGGACCAGTCTGTGAACTCCTGCTTCGCTCTTGAGGTAGCCGTAAGCATTCTCGCCTTCAATAAGGAGAACTGCGCTCTTAAGGCCAGCTTCGTCACCGTCAAGGTAGTCAACCTCTTTCACGTTGAAGCCATGATCTGCTGCCCAACGGGAATACATACGGTAAAGCATCTGTGCCCAATCCTGAGCCTCTGTGCCGCCGGAGCCTGCGTGGAAGGTAAGGATGGCATTATTCTTGTCATATTCGCCTGTAAGGAGAGTCTCAAGTCTTGCGGAGGCAAGCTTAGTCTCAAGGGTATCAACCTCTGAGAGAGCCTCATCATAGAGAGACTCGTCCTCTTCCTCATTGGCAAGCTCAATAAGTGTCAGGGTGTCATTATACTGAGCATCGAGCTTTTCAAAAGTCTCAACCTTAGCCTTGAGGTCGCTTGTCTGTTTCAGGACCTTCTGTGAATTCTCAAGATCATCCCAGAATCCGGGCTCTGTTGCTCTGTTTTCAAGCTGCTGAATCTGTGAACGAAGGGCATTTATGCCGATGGCATCAGCATAATCGTCGATATCAGGGCGCATTCCTTCAAGTCTCAGACGTAATTCTTCAAACTGAAGCATATCTATTCCTCACTTTACTGAAATCTTCTGAATCGTGGGCAAATACTTCTATGCCCATTTTAATAAAACTAATTTATTATACCTCAAATTAGTCTGAATGTAAACACAATTGTGTTAATTTTTTACTAAATAAATAATTTTGTTGATTTAGCTGATAATATTTGGTATAATGCTAAAAGGTGATATTATGGATTACTATAATCACAATTGTCCCGTATGCAATAAAAAGTTCTCAAAAGGCGATGACGTGGTGGTTTGCCCCATCTGCGGAACTCCTCATCACAGAGAATGTTATCAGAATCACGGCAATTGTTACTTTGCTTATAAACACGACGCAGGTTACACTTACAACAAGGAGAGTTCCTCTGAGAAAACAGAAACTCCTGATAATTCCTGTCAGTACTGCGGAACTCAGAATGCACCGGGAAGCAAGTTCTGCTCCTCCTGCAATATGCCTCTCTCCCCCACAGAGGAACAGCCCCAGCCTCCTTTCGGCTCACCCTTCACGGGCGGACATAACGGCACAAACGGAAATACTCCTCCGGGCGCACCCTTTGTGCTTGATCCTCTGGGCGGCGTAGCATCAGAAACAGATATCGGCGACGGCATTACTGCCGCTGAAGCCGCAAAATACGTAAAAAGCAACACTCCTTTCTTCTCAAGACTTTTCTACCAGATCAAGGTTTTCGGAAAGTCCAGATTCTCATTTGTGGGATTCTTCTTCTCAGGAGGTTGGTTGCTTTACAGAAAAATGTACCTTCTGGGCACCATCATCACTTTCCTTATGGGTGCCTCAATGTTTGCTGAGATTTTCCTCACTTACGGCTACAACAGTTTTCTCACAACAGCCATTGAGAAAATAAGTGAGATTCTCAACAGTTCTGCCGCCGGCGGCGGTCTTTCCGATGTATGGGCCTATGCTATGAGTCTCAACACGGAATATCAAATTATTCTCGGCTCTTACTTCTTTGTCAGCTTCTTAAGGTTCGCAATAAGCATTATCTGCGGACTTTGCGCTAACAGGTGGTATTATAAGCACTGCAAAAAACAAATCAAAAAAATCAAGAATTCTGCAGATTCCAAAGAGATTGCGCAGACGAACCTTGAGACAAAGGGCGGAGTCAACACAGGACTTGCCATCAGTCTCGCTGTATCCTATCTCGTAATCACATATCTGCCAAGCATGTTATTCGGAGGATAATCATGAAAATTACCAAAGCTGTTATTCCCGCTGCAGGACTCGGTACCCGCGTTCTGCCCGCAACAAAGGTAATGCCCAAAGAGATGTTCCCTATTGTTGACAAGCCTGCAATACAGTATATTGTTGAAGAAGCCGCCAATTCCGGTATCACCGATATTCTAATTATCACCAACCGCGGAAAAGGATACATTGAGGATCACTTTGACAAGGCCCCTGTTCTTGAGCATATTCTCTCAAGAGATCAGAAATACGAGATGCTCTCCAGCATCAAGGACCTTGATAAGCTCGCAAACATCCACTACATCCGTCAGGTTGACACAAAAGGTCTCGGTCACGCAATCGGAAAGGCCAGAATGTTCACAGGAGATGAGCCCTTCGCCGTGCTTTACGGTGACGACGTTGTAATCGACGGCAAAGCACCTGCTACAAAGGAGCTTATTGATGCTTACGGTACATACGGCAAAGGCGTTATCGGTATCAAGCCCGTCACAAGAAAGGCTATCGTTAACTACTCCTGCGTTAAGATCGAAAATCTTAAGGACAACATTTACAAATGTACCGATATGATTGAGAAGCCTCAGACAGACGATGAAATCTTCTCTCTCTACTCAATTCTCGGAAGATGCGTTCTTCCCCCTGAAATTTACGACATTCTCGACCGCACTCCCCCCGGAGCAAAGAACGAGATTCAGCTTACCGACGCAATGAAGGTGCTTGCAAATCAGTACGGCATGACCGCTGTTGAGTACACCGGCAGAAGATACGACATCGGTAACAAATTCGGAATTATGAAAGCAAACATTGAGGTTGCTATCGATCATCCCGAAATCGGCGAAGAACTCAGAGAATATCTGAAGGAATTCGTCAAGACATTATAATCCCCTTGTGAAAGGAAGTATTTCCAAAATGAAAGCTGTAATCACTGTTTTAGGTAAGGACAACGTTGGTATCCTTGCAAAAGTATCCAACAAATGTGCTGAGAAAAATCTCAATATCCTCGAAGTAACCCAGAGTGTTCTACAGGATCTGTTTGCCATGATCATGCTCGTTGAGTTTGAAAAGGGTACTACTCCCTCTTTCGAGGAACTCACAGCTGACTTTGACAAGCTGGGCGACGAGATCGGCACCAAGATCCACATTATGCACGAAGATATCTTCAACAGTATGCATAAAATCTGAGGTGCCCCATGCTTGAAACAAAAGATATACTTGAAACCATAAATATGATAGACAACGAGCATCTTGATGTTCGTACCGTTACTATGGGTATTTCCCTTCTCGACTGCATCGACAGCGACATTGACAAGGCCTGTGAAAAGGTTTATCAGAAGATCTGCCGATACGCTCACGACCTTGTACCCACGGTAGAGGCTATCTCAAGAGAATACGGCATTCCCATCATCAACAAGAGAATTGCCGTTACACCCATTGCCATGCTGGCAGCAGCTTGCCCCAACAGCAACATCGTTAAGTTCGCTCACGCTCTTGACAGAGCCGCAGAAACCCTTGGTGTCAACTTCATCGGCGGTTACAGCGCGCTGGTTCAGAAGGGCTTTTCTCAGGGCGACTATGCACTGATTGAAAGTATTCCTCAGGCTCTCGCCGAGACCACTCACGTATGCTCTTCTGTCAACATCGGCTCCACAAAGGCAGGCATCAATATGGATGCTGTCAAGATGATGGGACCTGTGGTGCTTAAGTGTGCTGAGCTTACCAAAGATAATAACTGTGCAGGCGCTTCGAAGCTTGTAGTATTCTGTAATGCTCCCGAGGACAACCCCTTTATGGCAGGTGCCTTTCATGGTGTCGGCGAAGCTGACTGCGTTATTAACGTTGGTGTTTCAGGCCCCGGCGTTGTAAGAGCAGCTCTCTCAAAGCTTGACGACAAAGCAGACCTTTCTGCCGTTGCAGATATGGTCAAGAGAACCGCATTCAAAATCACCCGTATGGGTCAGCTTGTTGCAAAGGAAGCTTCAAAGAGACTCTGCGTACCCTTTGGTATCGTTGACCTCTCCCTGGCTCCCACTCCCGCAGTAGGCGACTCTGTTGCTCATATTCTTGAGGAAATGGGTCTTGAGATCTGCGGATGCCACGGCACCACCGCCGCTCTGGCTCTCCTTAACGACGCAGTTAAGAAGGGCGGCGTTATGGCTTCCTCACACGTAGGCGGTCTCTCAGGTGCTTTCATTCCCGTTTCCGAGGATGCAGGTATGATTGCTGCCGCAGAACAGGGTGCTATTGACATCACAAAGCTTGAGGCAATGACTGCAGTATGCTCCGTTGGTCTTGATATGATCGTTGTTCCCGGAGACACTTCACCTGAAGTTATCTCTGCAATTATTGCAGACGAAGCCGCTATCGGTATGATCAACACAAAAACAACTGCAGTAAGACTTATCCCTGCTGTGGGCAGAAAAGATGACGAGTGCCTTGATTTTGGCGGTCTCTTCGGCTATGCTCCCATTATGAAGTTACGCAAGGGTTCTCCCAAGGTATTCATTCACAGAGGCGGCAGAATCCCCGCTCCCCTGCAGGCTCTGAAAAACTAACCAAAAAATAGTTAAATTATTTGTGTAAATAAGTCAAATAAGGTATTGACAAAATCACCGCATTATTATATAATAATCGA
>JAZSME010000125.1:0-4500 GCA_045535715.1 Ruminococcus sp.
CTTAGGTCATAACGATAACAGTATTTTCAAAGTTAACGACTCTTCCGTGAGCGTCGGTGAGTCTTCCCTCGTCAAGAATCTGAAGAAGGATGTTGAGAACATCGGGATGTGCCTTTTCGATCTCATCAAAAAGGAGAACGCTGTAAGGTCTGCGTCTTACCTTTTCGGTTACCTGACCTGCCTCGTCATAACCCACATATCCGGGAGGTGAGCCGATGATCTTTGAAACGGAATGCTTCTCCATAAACTCGGACATATCCAGACGGATGAGTGTCTCGGGAGTGTCAAAAAGCTCGGTGGAAAGCACCTTTACAAGTTCGGTTTTTCCCACACCGGTAGGGCCGACGAAGATAAAGGAAGCGGGTCTTCTTCTGGGAGAAATCTGCACACGACTGCGCTTTATGGCGTTGGAGAGAGCTTTTACAGCCTCGTCCTGACCGATGATTTTCTCCTTGATACCATCTTCGATATTGGCAAGCTTGAGAAGCTCATTTTCACGAACGTGAGTTGAGGGAATTCCTGTCCAGAGTTCAATTACCTTTGCAAGGTCCTCTTCGCTGACAACTGTACTGAGAGACTCTTCTGGGATTGAAGAAATCTCCTCGTCAAGTCTTGCAAGCTCACTCTTGACTGTTGCGAGCTGTTCAAAGTCCACCTCTTCGCTGGTCGAAAGCTTTTCCTGACGGAGAGTAAGCTCCTTTCTGGTTGTCTGAAGCTTTTCAAAGCGCTCTCTCTCCTTGTTTCTGAGAGAAGCGCAGGCTCCTGCTTCGTCAAGAAGGTCGATTGCCTTGTCGGGAAGGAATCTGTCTGTGATATATCTTTCGGAGAAGATAACCGCTTTACGGATGGTATCGGGGTTTACGGTCACATTGTGATGTGCCTCGTAATACTCCTTGATACCTTCAAGGACGTCAATAGTCTCAGAAACAGAAGGCTCTGCTACCTTAACAGGCTGGAAACGTCTCTCCAAAGCGGAATCTTTCTCGATGTATTTTCTGTATTCATTGAAGGTGGTGGCTCCGATAACCTGGATCTCACCTCTGGAAAGGGCAGGCTTCAAGATGTTGGCTGCATTCATAGAGCCCTCTGCGTCACCTGTGCCTACGAGGTTATGAACCTCATCGATGAAGAGGATGATATTACCGAGAGCCTTAACCTCTTCGGTAAGCCCCTTGATTCTGCTCTCGAACTGGCCTCTGAACTGAGTTCCTGCCACAAGAGCGGTCAGGTCAAGAAGGTGGATCTCCTTGTCCATAAGGCGCTGAGGAACATTACCCTGGGCGATTCTCAGCGCAAGACCCTCAGCAATGGCTGTTTTACCTACACCGGGCTCACCGATGAGACAGGGGTTATTCTTACTGCGTCTTGAGAGGATCTGAACCACACGCTCGATTTCTTTGTCTCTGCCGATAATGCGGTCTGTTTTTCCCTCTCTCGCCTTTCTTGTCAGATCATAACAGTAGAGTCCGAGGAACTTTCTTTCCTTCTTCTCTTTTCTCTCCTGCTTCTTGGTTTTTCCGGGAGTAGCTGCGTCGCCTTTCTGCGAAGCGCCGCCGAAGAAGTTATTGAAAAATGTAGGAAACGCAGGTGCTCCGCCGGGGGAAAAGTCTTTATCCTTATCTTCCTCCTCGTGAGTGGAGTCTCCCTCCTGGAGCTGCATCTGCTCGGTCATCTCTGCCTTGAGAGAATCCATCATCTCGGACAAATCTCCGTTTTCGGAAAGATTCTCCATCATGGATCCCATCTGCTCCTCAATGGATTCAAGATCCTCATCTGAGATGCCCATATTTTTCATAAGGCTGTCGAGAGGCTTGATGCCAAGCTCTTTGGCGCAGGTAAGACAGTAGCCTACGGGGTTTTCATCATCTTTGTTGGTAGATACAAACACTACCGCTGTGCGTTTACCGCAACGGGAACATAACATATATTTTCTCCTTAGTTAACAATCTGAGTCTTTAAGAGAAGACTCGCTTCCCTCTTCTGCATTCTTTATGAGCTCTTTGAAGATTTTTGAATACCTGAAAAGAGAATATAGCATAATCACTGTGGTAAGTGAAAGTAAAATGAAAGAAACTATTTCAAAGCCTTTCACCTGAACAATAAGATCAAACACGACAATAGCTGACACGCTGAGATAGAAACACACGGTGCCTACCTTTCCGTACCACTCTGAAGCGCAGGGCATTATGCCTTTATTTATGAGGTAAGATGCACCTGCCACCATTGTGATGTCCTTGAGTATCAGCAAAGCAGTAACGGGAATAACCATGGGCTTGGCAAAGGAAATGCAGATTCCAACGCTCAGAAGGGTAAGCTTGTCAGCAATGGGATCAAGCACTTTTCCAAGCTTGGTCACCTGATTTAAAGATCTTGCCAGAAATCCGTCAATGCAATCCGTAAGTCCTGAAATCACAAGACAGACAGCGGCGTATACATACCTTTTCTGAAGGAACATAACCATAAAAGGTATAATCAGCACAATACGGATATAGCTCAGAATATTCGGTATTGTAAAAATGTTTTTAGGGGTCAGTTCAAATTCTTTTCTGAGGTCCACAAAAGACCACTCCTACGTTATAGTTTTCTTAATTTCTGAATTTCAGAAACAGTCCCGAAATCAGCTCTGAAAGATTCTTTGAGCAAACAAAGGAAACAATTTTTGAATTCATAAGATAATCCTTGCTGAATATACCTGAATCAGCGCCGAAGAGGCTGACCACTACCCAGAGAACAACGGAAACCACAAAAACGATGGCTGCCCACTGGAGGATGCCCAGTGCTGCACCGATGATGGAATCCACAAAGGAAAGAATGGGAATATCCACCTTGTCTGCAATGAGACGCAGTACGATAAGCAGAATCACAAGAAGAACAGCAAAGGACAGAACAAAAACAAGAACTGTATTTGTAAAGATTCCTGAGAGAAGCTTTGTGATAAGTCCTGCGAAAATTGCAGCAAGAACGATGGAAAGAAGGGTAGCAACAGTTTTGAGGAAACCTTTTACGTAACCAACAACTGCAAAGATTACGAGTGCCACAAGAAAAATGATATCAAACAGCATAACAAATCTCCTTATCTTAACCAATATTTAATAACATAATCTGATCGATACCGAGCAGATAGAAATTCTTATCTGAAAAAAGCCTTATCTGTACACAATTGGGCTTTATTGTTTTTTGAGAAAGACTCTTTCCTGAAGTTTCATAAAGATGAACTGTGCTGTCATCCATCAGCGCTATCTTTGAGCCATAGGTGCTCAGCGCCTTGACCTTGAGATCAGTATCAAGCGAAAGCTTAACCTCACCTTTACTGTCAACAATCTTTACGGTACAATTCCTGCCGTCACCGCTTCTGGACACCGCATAGGTCACATAGCCTTTGTCAAAATTAAAGTCATAGGCGGTGAGGGTCATATCGGAAAAGGTGTTTCTGGAAAACTCCGAGAAATTCTTCCCTCTTGCGTGGTAGGTACCGTTTCCTCCCACAGCACAGATTTCTTTATCGGAGAGGAACTCACAGTCAATCAAAGTATCTCCGTAGACCTCATGAGTATAGAGAGGTGAAACGCTTGTGAAATCCAGTACATACAGAACACTTACCGCTGAGCCACCCTCTGCGCTGACACCGCACAAGGCGGCTTTCTTTCCGTCAGAACTCAGGGAGAGGGATGTTATGTAATAATCGCTGAAGAAGTATTCGTATCTTAAGGTGTTATCGGAGTTATAGACCGTGAACTTGGTACGGGAGGCGTTATCCACCGTAACAATGGCATACACTCCGTCGTCGGTAATATCCCCCAGATAAATGTTTCCCTCAGCACTTGCGCTGTGTATGACACCGTCCTCTGAGAAAAGCTTATATCCTTTGGAAGCAAGGTCATAAACCATCGCCCTCTCTCCCGACACTTCAAGGTAGGGAGAGGCAAATCCCAGCTGTTCCTTAATTATCTCCTCACCCTTATAGTTCACATAGACAAAGGATGTGTCACTTGCGTAGGCTATTCCGTCCATAAACTCACGAAAATTTCCCGCAGTAACAACGGAGCCCGAGAAATCCATAGTGAACTCCTCGTATTTCTTGCCTGAGCAGAGAGAGAAAAAGTTAGTTGTAACGGATACCACTACAAAAATTGCAAGGAACAGGATGATTCCGGCTGCGATGAGAATCTTTTTCTTGTCGAGCTTTACTGAGGATTTCTTTTCATCCTCTTTTTCATACTCGTCAAGAGGCAGCTCCTCATAGCTTAATACCTCTCGCTCATCCTTTTTCTTCAGTTTACTTTTAAAATGTGAGGCTGTTTTTTTGTTCTTATCCAAGGCTTTCCCTCCTTGTAAGAAAATTTTATATCAGAGGTCGTAAAAGACCTCATCCAGATAAAGTCCGCAGGCAGGAGCTGTCACACCTGCTTCGGCTCGGTTTTGCGCTTTGATAATCCTGCTGATACTATCCTCGCTGAAGGTGCCGTCATTTACACCCAGGAGGGTTCCTACCATTATGCG
>JAZSME010000043.1:0-18661 GCA_045535715.1 Ruminococcus sp.
TGCCGAAATAACAAAGTTCTCCGCTTCTGTAATAGAAAGCGCCGACACCGTGTCGCATATCATTCTTATAATCGCCCTCATAAGCCGTTTTACCGTCAGCCATCAGGGTTTTTCCTCTGCCGTTTCTTCCTTTTTCCTTGCTGTAATCACCAAAGAAATAGTAATTGTCACGACCACTTTCAATTGTTGCATCGGCTGAGGAGAAATCCTCATGCTTGTCGTAAGCTATAATTTCTTCAGGTATAACAATATTTTCTGACTCAGTTTCAAAGCCTTCATCAGAAGTGTTTGCATATTCCTCGGTTGCACTCTGAGCGGAGTTTAAAAGAGAATCAATTAGCGTCTTGACATAATCATCGATCTCTTCATCCTCCATACTGAGAAGATCAACATTATCCTCGATTTGAGTAACCTCGGGCACGGGATTATCTGTTTCCCCTGAATTGAGATCAATAATAAAATCTTTCTCCTCAGAAACCAAAGCGTCCTGTAAAGGCTCTTCAGGAACCACAAGTTCCTCTATGATTTCTGCTGATAAGGTATCGGGCTCTGTGTTATCAGGCTTATTGATTTCGGAAACCGTGAGAGCATCATCTGCATCACTTTGAATTTCAGAAACTGAGATTTGCTCTTTCTCAAAAACATCAGTTGAATCGGAAATATCGCTCTCAGAATGTATAAAGATTGCAGAGCTGTCTATTTCAAGGTTGGTAGTATCCTTGATAATTTCCAGTACCGCAGAGATATTCTCATCAATATCAAAGGGTTTATTATCATCTATATCAAGGGTCGGAGTTTTATCTGCTGAATTAGTTTCTTCAGTTTCAACAAGGCTCTCTTCGGGCTGAGAGGGAGATTCTTCAAAAGTTATCTGATCTGAAGCAGGTGTTGCCATATCAAAAATCGAATCATCATCAGAAAGTTCCGGAGCTTCGTCAAGACTAAAGACGTTACCCACATTTGCATCAAAGCTGTCAGAAGTAAAGCCAAAACCGGACGCAACGTCATCGTCGGTAGTATATACAGGAGGCTTGTGCTCCTCGGCGTATTTCGCTTCCTCTTCTTCAAGGATCTGATTGTAAAGCTTCAAAGTTTCGTCAGTAGCAAAATAAAGAATACCGTAATTGGTAAGAGCTGAAATCTCAGGAATAGGTGATCTTTCAAATACCCTATTCTGAACCTCTTTGCAGCTTGCCTTTTTACAGCAAAAATGAGTTACGGGATAAGTAGCACCGGTAAGATACTGAAGAATAACCGTCTCGCCATTAAGTTCCTTTGGTAAAACGGAACATAGGAGTGTATTACCGTAAATGGAATTATAGTAATTGGTCTTGAGCCATTTATGACCTTTATCAAAGATAACTCTTTTTACATCTCTTCCCTGATCGTCATAGTAGCTGAGGCAATACTTTCCGTCGGAGAGCGACTCTATGTCCTCAATAACGCGCTTATTCTTGATAACTCTCCAAGAAATAGGACGTGTAGGAATAAAGGAATAGGAGTACTCGAATCTGGATCCTTCTGCTGTACGGTAAAGACGATTAGTAACAGGCGCAAGGGTTCTGAGATATCGCATAACGATATTAGCAAAAATATCACTTTCAACAGGTGAATCCTCACGAGCTCTGAGAGCAACACCGTAAAAGAAAACATCATTGAAAGGAATTCTGATCATATCTGTCATAATAATCCTCCTGACTCCTTAAGAGATAAATCGATAAAATCAAAAGTACAGGCACACAAAGGTGCGCCTGTAACTTCAAAAGACTTAGATAGAAACATCCATTGCGATGTTATAGAGTTCTTCGTCAAACACTCTTTCCATCGCAAGTGCTTCGTTGATCTCCATATCAACAATTCTGCCACCCTGCATAGCACAGAGACGATTGCCGATATTTTTGCTGAGAAGTTCAACAGCATGGTGACCCATCGCACTTGCAACAACTCGGTCTCTGAGGGTGGGACATCCACCACGCTGAACGTGACCGAGAATAGTTGCTCTGGACTCAATGCCTGTCTTCTCTTCGATATACTTGGCTATTTTCTCAGTACCGCCAACACCTTCTGCAACAACAACGATAAAGTGCTTCTTACCAGTTGCTTTGGTGTTGAGAATTTTATCAATAACCATTGTATCAAGATCAGTGGGCTTTTCGGGAACAAGGATGGCTGTTGCACCGCAAGCAATACCTGTCTGAAGGGCAATATCACCGCAATGTCTGCCCATAACCTCTACAACAGAGCAACGATCATGAGACTGGGCTGTGTCACGGATACGGTCAACCATCTCGAGAGCAGTATTCATAGCTGTATCAAAACCGATGGTGTATTCACTGCAAGCAAGATCGTTATCAATTGTACCGGGAATACCAACGCAAGGAATACCTGCCTTTGAAAGAACCTGTGCACCTCTGAGAGAGCCGTCGCCGCCAATTACAACAACGCCTTTAACACCAAGACTGCGACAGAAATCCGCTGCCTTCTGAATACCCTGAGGTGTAGGAAACTCCTCACTTCTTGCAGTATAGAGAATAGTACCGCCACGATTGATTATATCTGATACGCTGCGGAGATTCATCTGGAAAACATCTCCGTTGAGAAGACCGTTGTAGCCTCTCTTAACGCCGTATACATTAAAATTTCTATTGATTGCTGCACGAACAACTGCACGAACCGCAGCGTTCATTCCGGGTGCATCTCCGCCGCTTGTAAGAACAGCGATAGAGTTTGCATTATTAGACATATTATTACCTCCGAAATCACTTATATATCCAACACAAAAATATACAAGATAATATTAGCAGAAAAACGACCTTAATTCAAGTCTTTTTTCGTTATTTATGGATAATAATGGGATTTTTTTGAGTTATTGTCAAAAAAAGTCACTTAAGTTTTACATTTTCCTCTCCGAGGCAACGCTTAAGCTCAGAAATCATAACTTCATTAAGATCGACCCAAAGCTCACGAGGTGCCTTAAGAAGTTTGTTTTCCTCTTTGAGATAGAAGAAAACCGGTGTTCCTCCGTCAAAGATACTGATCAGGTTACGCACTCTGTCAAACATCGGAGAGTCTTTCCTGTCAAGACGCAGATAGAGAGCACTCGCGCTATTAAAAGATACCTCTTTTTGCGCAGAGTTTTGCGTTTTGCTTTCGTAAGCAGCAGGAGTAGAGGGCAGATTGGAACTATCCTGCTTCTCTTTATCTTCACGGCTGACGGGAGTCAAGGAATTGAGAAGAATCTTGGGATCCTCGTCCTCTCGGGAACTTACATTACCGGTCACACAGATAACAGAGCCTTCATTGAGATGTGACCCAAACTGAGACAAGGCCTTGGGGAAAACAATTACTTCGATAGATCCCGAGCGATCCTCAACAGTCACAAAGGCCATCATCTGATTTGATTTTGTAATCTGTGTTCGGAATCGGGAAACAATACAAACAAGATTTACACTTTGAGAATCCTTGTACCTTTTATCGCTTTCAGTAGATATGATATCCCCTATTCTGTCTGCCTTTATCTTTCGAGCGTACCATTCATATTCAGAAATAGGATGTCCCGAAAGGTACATTCCCGCCATATCACGTTCCATAGCAAGAAGCTCAACAAGAGGAAACTCAGGAAGGTCAGGGAACTTTATCTCTGCGGATTTCTGAGATGATTCATCTGTTTCAAACAATGACATCTGTCCATCCATATTACGCTTCTTTTCATATTCAAGGTCATCAAGAACCGCTTTTACTACGCTGAGCATCACTCGTCTGTTAGCGCCGAGATTATCCAAAGCTCCGCATTTAATAAGACTTTCTAAGGCTCGAGAATTCATCGACTTCGAATGAAGCCTCTTACAGAAATCCTGAAGAGAAGTAAAGCTTCCCTTCTTTCTTTCTTCGATAATGCTGTCAATGAAATTCTTACCCAAATTCTTGATTGCCATGAGACCATAGCGGATATTTCCCTTGTCAACAGTAAAGCTGTGAGAGCTGAAGTTCACGTGAGGAGGTAAAACCTCAATACCCATACGATGACAATCCGCTATATAGCCAGCCATCTTGTTCTGATTATCAAGAACACTTGAGAGAAGGGCTGCCATATATTCTTTGGGATAGTGGTATTTAAGCCACGCTGTCTGATATGAAATAAAAGCGTAGGATGCTGCGTGGGACTTGTTAAAGGCGTCGGAAGCAAAGCTTTTCATTTCTTCATAGACCGACTCAGCCACTTCACGGCTGACACCGCGTCTTACACAGCCTTCAACCTCGATATTTCCATTTTCATCCACAAGACCGTTAATGAAAATCTCACGTTCTTTGAGCATAACATCATGTTTTTTCTTACTCATTGCTCTTCTCACAAGGTCTGCACGACCGAGAGAATACCCTGCAAGAGTTCTGAATATCTGCATAACCTGCTCCTGATACACAATACATCCATAGGTAACATCAAGGATTGATGCAAGCAAAGGATGTTTATATCGTACCTTTGACGGATTGTGTCTGTTTTCAATGTAAGTAGGTATGCTGTCCATGGGTCCCGGACGATAAAGTGAAATAACTGCGATCAGATCTTCCAGAGATTCCGGCTTAAGTCCCATAAGAACATTCTTCATTCCCTGAGACTCGAACTGAAATACTCCTTCTGTGTTTCCAAGGGAAAGCATACTGTAAACACCCTTGTCCCCCTCCTTTATCTCGTCAAGGGTAAAGCTTGGATTGTTGACGCGGATAAGCTTCAGGGTATCGTCTATAACAGTGAGATTTCGAAGCCCGAGGAAGTCCATCTTAAGAAGTCCCAGCTCTTCAAGGGTGGTCATTGTGAACTGTGTGACAATCTGATCGTCATTTCTCGCTAAAGGAACATAATCAGAAACAGGTCTGTCCGCAATGATAACACCGGCTGCATGAGTGGTGGTATGTCTCGGCATACCTTCAAGCTTCATGGAATAATCAATGAGCTCGTGGATCTCCATATCAGTATCATATTTAGTTTTAAGATCCTTGCTGAGAGTAAGAGCTTTTGAAAGAGTCATATTAAGTTCAAATGGTATGAGCTTTGCAACCGTGTCACAAGTTGCATAAGAAATACCTAATGCTCTGCCAACATCTCTCACAACTCCTCTGGCGGCCATAGTACCAAAGGCTACTATCTGAGCAACATGGGAGTATCCGTACTTGCGGATAACATAGTCAATGACCTCTCCTCTTCTGTCCTTGCAGAAGTCTATATCGAAATCAGGCATAGAAACTCGTTCAGGATTGAGAAATCGTTCAAAAAGAAGATTGTACTTGATTGGGTCTATACCTGTAATTCCAATACAATATGCACAAAGAGAGCCGGCACCTGAGCCTCTTCCCGGGCCTACGGGAATACCCTGACTTTTTGCATACTGAATAAAATCATTTACTATGAGATAGTAGTCAACAAAGCCCATTCGGTTAATGGTAGAAAGCTCATATTCAAGCCTTTCTACAAGCGCCTTATCGGGATTATTTCCGTAGTGCCTGTAAAGTCCTTCATAACAGTTACGTCTGAAGTACTCATAATGGTCTTCGTTATTCGGAACATCAAACACAGGAAGCTTTCTCTTTCCGAATTCAAAATCGACCGTACATCTGTCAGCGATAAGCTGAGTGTTCTCAATTGCATCACGATACTGAGGAAAAGCTTCCAGCATTTCCTCTTCGGTTTTGATATAGAACTCCTCTGTTTCAAAGCGCATTCTGTCCTCGTCCTGCAGAGTGTGGTTAGTCTGTATGCACATGAGGATTTCCTGAACTTTTGCATCAGACTTTTCCACGTAATGACAATCGTTTGTTGCCACAAGAGGAGCGTCTATCTCCTTTGATATTCTCAAAAGGTCGGGAAGTATCTGCTGTTGCTCCTTAATATTATGATTCTGTATTTCAATATAAAAATTCTCTTTACCAAATATATTCTGATAAATTCTTGCTTTTTCAACTGCGCCCTTGTAATCAGAAGAAAGAAGCCTTGAGGGGATTTCACCCGCAAGACAAGCCGAAAGGCATATAAGTCCATCGCTGTACTTTCTGAGAAGTTCATCGTCAACTCTGGGTTTTACGTAAAAGCCTTCGGTAAATCCTGCAGAAACAAGCTTTGTAAGGTTCTCATAACCCTTCTGATTCTTACAAAGAAGAACCATATGATAATAGTTTCTGTCAAACTCCGGGGTCTTATCAAAACGGCTTCGGGGTGCAACATAGACCTCGCAGCCAATAACGGGGTGAATGCCCTGTTTCTTGCATTCACGCCAGAAATCAATGACTCCGAACATAGCTCCGTGATCAGTAATTGCAACTGCGGTCTGTCCTGCGTTTTTGACAGCTGTAACGAGATCTTTTATTCTGCAGGCACCGTCAAGCAGACTATATTCACTATGAACGTGTAAATGAACAAATGACAAAGCAAACACCTCCTCATAATCAGTTTACAGTGGCAGAAATCTTTCCGTCACTTAAGGTTATATCAATATTGTCCCCTTTTTCGAGGGTTTTAACAGAAGATACTGTTTTTCCGCATTTTGAAACGTGAGAGTATCCCCTTCCAAGAATTTCCTTAGGACTCAGAGCAAAAAGCCTGACTTTCTGTTCTCTGAGGTTTCTCTCCTGATTTGTAAACATATTATCCGCAGAAGTTCTGAATTTTTCTGAAAGGTTATTGAACTCGGTGAGCATTTCAAAGTAACTCTCTCTGGGGTCTTTCAGGGAGAGAACATCTGAGATATCGTCAAGCTGAGCCTGACGCTCTCTGAGGATCCTTTCACCTAAAGCATATAGATACTGACTTTGTTTATTAAGAAGATCAATATGAACAAATCTGTCCGGAGTGGCAATTTCAGCAGCCGCAGATGGTGTGGGTGCTCTCATATCGCTTACAAAGTCACAAATAGTAAAGTCTGTTTCATGTCCTACCGCAGAGATTACGGGGATTTTTGACTCAAACAGAGCACGAGCAAGCTCCTCGCTGTTAAATGCCCATAAATCTTCTATGGAGCCACCTCCCCTGCCGATGATAATTACATCAGCTTTCCCTTCGCTGTTTACTTTTCTCACCGCTTCACTGAGCATTGCAGGAGCTCCGTCTCCCTGAACAAGAGAAGGAGTGACTCTGATTTCGCTAAACGGCCAGCGTCGGGATAAAATGTTTCTGATATCCTGAAGCGCGGCACCTGTGGGCGAAGTGATAACTGAGATAACTTTCGGAAATTCAGGAATAGGCTTTTTATGCTTGTCATCAAAAAAGCCTTCCTTTGAAAGTTTCTCTTTCAGCTGTTCAAACTGAATGGTCAGAGCACCGATGCCATCAGGCTGCATATCTTCAATATACAGCTGATACATACCCGTAGGCTCATATAAGGTTACTCTGCCCCTGACAATAACCTTCATACCATTCTGAGGACGAAAACGAAGATTCTTTGCGCTGTATGAAAACATTACCGCTTTTATGGTGGATTTCTCGTCTTTGAGAGAAAGATAAATGTGCCCGCTGGAATAGTGATCAGTTAAATTAGAAATTTCTCCCGTAACAAAGACGTACTTAAGCTTTGAATCGGAATCAAGCAAAGATTTAACGTAATAATTGAGTTGTGTAACAGTAATAAAGGACGGACCTTTCAGATCGGTCATCAAATCAACTCCTGAAACCATTTGTGTATTTGCAGTAACCTAAAACAGCAACTCCCGCTGCATTGTCGCAGGAAAAAGAAGGCTCTGCAAAATCGCAGGTAAAACGGGATTTAAGGGAATTTCTGATAATAGAATTAGACATAACTCCACCCGAATAAACAACGGGAAGATTTCCAAACTTTTGAAGAAGTCTTGTTGTCATATCCTCAACAGTAACTTTCACATACTCCAAAACAAGAGAAGAAACCAAAACTTTATCATTCGTCTCCCGGTAAAGCTTTGAAAGCTTATTTTCAAAGCCGCTGAGACAGCAATCAAATTCTTTAAGTACCGACTTCACCTTGTGGTTGCCTTCGTATCCGAGAGCAAGTCTCTCAATTTCCTTTCCTGCCGGAAAAGAAAGACCCATCATAACACCGATTCTGTCAATGAGCTGTCCTGCATTAAGATCAAGTGTCTTTGCCACAAGCTCAACTCTCAGGATCTCTTCTTCATGGGGTGTAACAAGAAGAGCTTCCGTAGTTCCTCCGCTTATATGAAAAGCTATGAACTTATGAGAAAGAAGCTCCATCTTTTTTGCAGAAAAAAGAGCCGCCATAATATGACCCTCTTGATGAGATACATCATAAAAAGGCACATTCAGTGAGGCGGCAATACTTCTGCCTGTGCCGTGCCCCACTGTAAAACAAGGCATATACGAGCCCTCTTGCCTTCTGGGAGTAGCCGATGCACAGACTGCATCTATTTTATTATTATCTTTTAAAAGTTCACAGATCAAACCGGGAAGCTGCTGTGTATGATGAAAAACAGCGTCACTCTGACGGATACCCCTCTCACCGTCTTTGACAGGAAGAAGCTTTCCGAGCTTCAAAATCTCTCCTGTGTCACTGTGATAGAGCGCGCAGGAGGTTGTGTAATTACTGGTATCAATTCCGAGAATAGTCGCCATCAGCCTAAATCACCTGCAATTGCACCGAGAACACCATTTACAAACTTAGCGTCATCGGGTGTATACTTCTTGGAAAGTTCAACGGCTTCATTGATTGCAACAGATAAAGGAGCTTCCTCTGAGTAATAGATTTCATACACCGCAACCCTGAGGATAGCAAGGGAAACCTTAGAGATTCGTGAGATTTTCCAGCCCTTTGAAAGATGGGCGGAAATCTTCTCATCAAGCTCCTCCTGCTTCTCAACAATAGACTTTGCCACGTTAATTGCATGGTCGCTGAGATAAATATCTCTGCTGTCAATGAGATTATCAGCCAACTCATCGATATCGGAATTATGGAAAAGATTTTCAAAAACAAGGAGCATTGCCTGCTCTCTCATTTTATATCTTGATATACTGTTTCTGTTCTGATAAAGTTCGCTGCTTGTATCCACAGAATTTGTATCTGCTTCAGCAGTTACTTCATTTACTTCTGTAAGGTTAGGATTTTCTGTCATATTAACCCCTCCGTTTAGAAAAATCTACATATAGATTCATTATATCATAAAATCGAAAAAATGCAACGAAACAAGGGACATTTCCTTGATAATATTCATAAAAAATATACGGCACACTTCTTAAATAAAGTGCGCCGTGAAAACTAAACCTCAATAATACTGATACTGTCAAAGGAAAGACCCGAGCATTGAGCCACACAATCTCTGATAACAAGAGTTGAATTATCCCTCATTTCATTAACTGGAATGATTATTGTGCAGGAACTTTCATCAAGATAACACAAACATTCCGAGAACCCCTTTGCCTTTAAGGTTGCCTCTATCCTGTTCTGAGAAATAACCATATTCTCAAGGTCACCCAGCTGATTTGCGGCTGACTCACGAGCACTTTCCGAGGAATCACTGAGTTCAAGCACTTCTCTTGCAAGAGAAATCATTTCTTCCTGTGTGTTTTGTCTTTCAATTTTCGCTGCTGCAAAATACTCAGTCTGTGCAAAGTTGAGAGAGGAAGCGTTACTCGTTGAATCCACCTCATCAAAGGTACTTAAATCCGAATTAACATAGGTTGCCGCCCCGAACTCCTTTTTTTCTGTCTTGAACTGAGATGTATCGTTGTCCGAAATACTCCAGTTAATGTAGACAGAAGCTGAAAGCAGAAGCATCAAAGCTGCCAGAACCATGTGATGTTTTTTAATTTTCATAGTATCCTCCAAAGTTATATAAGTTTTTTAACACACACTTTTGTGCCGGGTATTCCCAAGGCTGTGGTCAGTAAGTCAGTAATTTCCTGACGGACTTTCGCAGAATCTCCGCCTTCACAGGTTACTACGACACCTCTGATCTGAGGCTCAAGAACTTTTCTGAGAGTTTCCTCATCATCAAGGTAAATATATTCGTAGGATGAATCCAGAGTCAGAAGAATTTTTGCTCTGCCTGTTCCGGAAACACTCTCAACCATAGTGAGTATTTCTTCTGACAATACTTCTCTGTATTTTTGAGTATCAGAAGCTTGATATGTAGATATCGAGGGGTTTTCATCCTTGGATGACCGACCGAAAAGAAACAGAATAATAACGAGCACAACACTTGCTAATATCAGAATTGTCTTTGTTTTATCCTTTGAAAGCAACTTGTTTATCTTTGACTTAGTTTCTTCATTCAATTGAGTCTTCACCTTCTTTTATTTCAACCTGCGGTGTTATTCCCAAAGAATATTCTACCAGCTCGCACACCGACTCTCTTTCTGTATCAGTGATACTATCAAAATATATGATAAGCTTATCCATATATATTCCTTCGGTATCATTTCTTTTAATTTCTGTGCTCACCTTAATCGGCATATAGCCTGAACTCTTTAAGAAGGAATAAGTATATTCACTAATATATTCCGAAGCTTCCAAATACACTTCGTTATCAAAAGCAATTTCGAGTGAGTTCTCATCTAAAACCGACTCTGCGCTTTTTGTGCCGATAGATTTTATTATGTTAATAACCGGAGAAACAATGGAAATTACCACAAACAGAGAAAGTACCAGTGTCAACGCTTTATTTGTCTTGTTCCCCGGAAAAAGCATCCGAAGAACCGAGCAGATAATCAGAATCAGGCACAAGGAAACAGCAAAAGAATACAAGGATTTCATCAGGATACATTTCCTCCAATGGTCATTATCAGAGCCGTTGAAACTATAAATAAAGCCATAATGCAAAACAGAGTTGCCAGAAGAGTGCTGAGAACAGTGGACACACCGCTGAGTAGTTCGGAGGGACTCTTGAGACACAGCATCTCCCCAAAAGCCTTGCAAAGATTTACAGATAGCATCCATAGAAGCAGTTTCATCACAACGGGAAGGAAAATCAATGCCACCGCAAAAATCACAAATATGCCGACACCGTTTTTAAGGATCGCAACACTTCCCCGTACTGTGCGGTAAGCTTCGGAAAGGGCAGCTCCCACAACAGGTATGAATGTTGACATTGTATATCTCACCGCTCTTGAGGAGACATTGTCCACAGACGAAGATATCATACTTTTAAAGGTCAGCAAGGCTGAAAACAAGGTAAAAGAAAAGCTCAGCAACCATTTTACTGTTTTTGAAAAAAGCTTCAGCAGTCCGCTTATATTGATTCCATCAAGAACGCTGTTACACAGACTAAGCCCCAGAAAAACGTTTAAAAGAGGTGTAATGAGCTTTGATGACAGCTGAGAAACCACCTGAGCCGCTGAGTTCATTAGAGCATAATAAGAAGCCGCACTTAAAGAATTGCCGCAGGCTATCATAACAGCAAGCATCACAGGAATATACGAGAGCATAAAATCCGACGCAAGTATTATCACCCTGTTTGCTTCTTTAATTATGTCACAAACAGGAAGAGAAATCGCAGCCGAAACACAAAGAGCCACAACAACAGAAAGGACACCCGAAAGAGACTTCTGTGTGACAATTCCCGATAAGCCCTCAACCGAACTGTAAAGAAGCAGCACTCCGAGAATAATACTTGTTGATGCAAATACAGAAGGAGCAAAATCTTTTGCTGTCATCAGCATCCCCTGCGCAACACGTGAAAACGTCACATCAGAGATTACGGACTTTGATGGCTTGTTCACACCTAATGTTTTAAGCAAACTCTTTGTTTCTCCCGGTAAAGCATCGTAAAGTTTATCTGCTCCTGATACCTGATAAAGTCTTTCTGCGGTTGAATTCTCCTCGTTATTCTCCGCAGCAATCACATTGATACCGGAAAGACAAATAAAAAAAATAACAATGATTATGATAATAATTCTTTTCACATATTTCCTCCGCTCAGACTCAGAGAAATGTCTATAAACTCACTGAATAAAGGCAGAGCTGCCAGAAGTGTACAAACTCTTCCCGACATAAGTACCAAAGAAGACAAGGCCTTCTGAGACGCATCAATGCACACGTCACAGGTAAATTCCGTAAGGAAACAGATACCGATACACTTGAGCAGAATTTTTATGTAGTCCTGATTAACTCCCGAGGTTTCAATCAAATCTTTAAAACCGGTAATGGTAAAAGCAATCTCAGACAGAAGAGAAATTGAAACAAGGCACACTACACCCAACGTAAGTATCAGAGAATACTCGGCGTTGTATTTTTTAAGAAGTATGCACAAAACTGATGTAATGAGAACCGCAGAGCAAACACTAAGTATACTCAAAAACCAAACACGTCCTTTATTGTTTCAAACAAGTCGCTTATCTCATATATGATCATCATCAGAGCCACAATTAAACCTGCAATGGTTGTAAGCAGTGCCTGATCCTCTCTTCCGCTTCGTGTAAGCAGTTGATTCAACACCGCTACAATAATTCCAACAGCTGCAATTTTGAATATCATATCAACGTCCATACAAATACCTCACAATATTAAAAGAGCAATAAGGGCTCCGGATGAAAAACCCATTACCCGAAGGAGTTTCGATTTATTTTCCACTTCTTCTTTGGCGCTGATATGCAGCTCCTTCAAAAGTCCGATATATAGTTCACAATTGTTTAGCTGTCCTTCGGTATCTGTTACACCCAACCTCTCACCGAATCTCAGGAGCACTTCTTCATCACAAGTTCTGAGTTTGGCTTCTCTGATAAAACTTTTCACAGACCCTTCCCAACGTTCTGAGAGAGACTTAGCTGAAGACTCAGACGCGTCAAAATCAAATTCCGGAACACCTGAAAAGCTTAAGAGAATAACTCTGTCAATGTCATATCCAGAAAAGCTTATCAGGTTTTTCATCTTCTCAAATGACTCTACCAAAGAAAGCAGGACTTCTTTTCTGTTATGAAGACGAAGTGAAAATGAGTAGCCCACTAATGTTGTAAGTATCACAAGTATAAGAGACAAGAAAAATCTAGTCACAGAGAATCTCCCCCAAAGTATATCTGTGTTTTTCATCTCCCGGAGCTTGTCTTCCTTTAAGAAAAACAATATTTTCAAAGGCTCCTGTCTCCAGTATATTTCTTATATATGGTTTAGTGAGAAGTTCATTTTTGTTATCTGCATGGACTGTGGATACAAACCTCACACCGCTGTTTACTCCTTTTATCAGCGCTTCTGCGTCCTTGTCACTGCCAATCTCATCACAAAAAATAAATTCAGGAGAAAGACATCTTACTGCCTGACAGATGCCATCATATCTGGGATATCCGTTAAGAACATCACAAAGGCCCACATCGTTCATAGCAACCCCTCGAGATATTGCCGCAAGCTCCGATCTGCTGTCAACAAGAGCTACTCTGAAATTATACTTTTGGGACAATATTCTCGCAGTATCTCGCAGAAGTGTTGTTTTTCCGCTTAAAGGCATTCCGCAGATAAGAAGTCCACCCATAGAATCCGAAACCTTTTTTGCCAACTTCTCACCTACACCCTTAATCTCTCTTGCAATTCTCAAAGATATGGTCGATATGTCTCTAATGTTAATAATCGTGCCCTCTGATATCACCGCTGTGCCCGATAAAGCTGCTCTGTGACCTCCTTTGAGAGTGATGAAGCCTTCTTTGATTTCACTTATGTGAGAATAAACAGAATAATTACAAATGCAGTTAAAGCACTCCAGCACCTGCAATGCAGTTACTATAACGGGATCCTCAGCTAAAGTCGGTAAAGAAAGAGTACCACGTTTTGTCACAACATACTGCTTTCCTGACATAGATACACATAGAGGCTTTTCACTTCTTAAAACAATTTCCTGAATCTTATGGGAGATATCCTTAAGAGCATTATTAAGAATAAATCTGAGTGAAGCAGGAACTACTGACAACACGTTTTCAAGATTGGTTATTTCAGACTTCATTTTGATCATCCTTTCATAACACCTATATGAAAGCTTGACCCGCTTTATGATAAAAAAAGCCTGCAAAGCATTATCTGCTTTGCAGGCAAATATAAAATATCAGATTAAAAGCATAGGCTCGCCAAACTCATCTGTTGTAAGTGATAAATCGGAAGATTTTTCAGATTTCTCCTCATTCACTTTGTCGTCAGCAGAACCGGACTGAACCATTTCTATAAACTCTTCCTCGGAAATCACTGCTACACCCAACGTCTGAGCTTTTGTAAGCTTGCTTCCCGCATCCTCACCTGCCAGAACATAATCTGTCTTCTTTGAAACAGATGAAGATACCTTTCCGCCGTTTGCTTCAATGATCTTTGACGCTTCAGGTCTTGTATAGGTAGGAAGTGTTCCTGTCAGAACAAAGGTCTTTCCTTCAAAGATACCGCCCGAGACCTTTTTCTCAAGAGTATTCATATTGAGTCCGAGGGCCTTCAGCTCAGAAATCAAAGCCTTGGTACTTTCAAGAGAAAAATACTCAACCGCACTTTTCGCCATTATTTCTCCAAAGCCATCAATAGAGAGATAATCCTCAACTGATGCGGACATAACCTTATCCATAGTGTCAAACTTCTCACACATAAGCTTAGCTGCCTTGAGACCGATATGACGGATACCAAGAGCAAATACCAGTCTGTAAAGTTCCCGATTCTTTGAATCCTCCGTAGCCTTCAGCAAATTCTTTGCTGACTTTTCACCCATTCTCTCAAGATCTGAAATATCACTCATTTTAAGTTTATAAATATCCGCAGGGGAGTTTATGAGATTGTTATCAAGAAGCTGCTCCAGAATAGCAGGACCCAAACCGTCAATATCCATTGCGTCTCTTGCAACGAAATGAATGAGATGTCTCATAAGCTGCGCAGGGCAATCGGTGTTAGTACATCTCAGCGCCGCTTCACCCTCTTCTCTGTAAAGAGGGCTGTGACAAGATGGACATTCCTTAGGAAATTCAAAGCAGATTGAATCTTCTGCGTGGCTATGAACTGCCACAACTTCAGGAATAATCTCTCCTGCTTTTCTGATTATTACGGTGTCACCAATGCGGATGTCCTTTTCCTTTATGAAGTCTTCGTTATGAAGCACAGCTCTGGAAACGGTGGTACCGGCAAGAAACACTGGCTCAAATATACCAACAGGTGTAATTGCACCTGTTCTGCCCACATTGACTTCGATATCAATAAGCTTGGTGGGCTTTTCCTCGGGAGGATATTTATAAGCTTCTGCCCATTTGGGGAATTTTGCGGTATTTCCCAAAAGCTGTCTGTGAGTGAAATCATTTACCTTTACAACCGCGCCGTCAATTCCGTAAGGAAGTTCACCTCTCAGATTGCCGATTCTCTCAATTTCAGCAATAACTTCCTCCATATTTGAAAAGACATTATAGAAAGGTGCTGTGGGGAAACCAAGCTCCGTGAGGTAATCGAGGCTCTCTTTATGGTTGTGTATTTCAACTCCCTCAACGCTCTGAATATTGAAAACAAAGATATCAAGGGATCTCTCTGCGGTTATCTTGCTGTCCTTCTGACGAAGGGACCCGGCAGCAGCGTTTCGAGGATTCTTAAAGGGCTTTTCCTCACGGTCAAGCTGTCTCTTGCATAGGGTGTCAAAAGTTTCAAAAGACATATAAACCTCGCCTCTGACCTCAAGGAAAGCAGGTGCATTCTTCAAACGCATAGGCAAAGACTTTATTGTCATCAGATTTTCTGTGACGTCTTCTCCCACGTTACCATCACCACGGGTAGAGCCTCTTGAAAATACTCCGTTTACATACTCACAGGAAACAGAGAGTCCGTCAAATTTGGGCTCAACAATATACTCGGGATTGCTGATTACTTCTCTGACTTTTCTGTCAAAATCCCTGAGTTCATCATGGGAAAATGAATCATGGAGACTCTCCATAGGCACCTTATGAGTAACGGGAGAAAACTTTTCAAGACGATTACCGCCGACTCTGAGTGTAGGAGAATCCTCTGAGCGAAACTCAGGATACTCAGCTTCAATATTTTCAAGCTCTCTAAGGAGCATATCATATTCGTAGTCACTAATCTCCGGACTGTCTTCGTTATAGTATCTGTTATTATGATAGTTAATAAGAGCTCTGAGCTCTGATGCTCTATCCTTGATTTTAGTTAAATCCATATAAGTATCAGCCTTTCGCTTTTTACTTATTATTTACGGCAGAGGTACCTTTTTCTCTCAGATATGTAGATTCCATATCAGCAAGATGAAGTTTTACTGCAAGAGGATACTTTTCGTAAGCCTGACTTACTGTATAGCCATTGGGGTCGTCAAAGCTTCCCATGTGCCAGCGTATGGCCATTGCCTCGTCCAGCTTTAGTCTCATAAATCTTTCAATAAGAAAAACAGATTTTTCTCCGTGACCAAAGGGAAACTTGTCCTCAATTGCGTAGAAAGGCTGTTTTTCCCACTGACCTGTGAGTTCGTTCTTTACGTTTCTTGTGGAAACCTTGTAGAATTCAGCCTTGCAGATATCATGGAGAAGAGCCGAAATTGCAAAACTTTCAATTTCATCCACACCCTCTTCGAAGTGTTTCTCCATCATTGTGTTAAAAACACTTACGGAGTGCATAACAAGACCATTCTCACAAGCACAGTGAAACTTGGTACTGGCAGGTGCTGTGAAAAAATCAGTATTCATGAGCCAGTTGAGAAGCTCCTGAGAGCCTGCTCGCTTAATATTCTCAGTAAAAATCTTTACAAATTCATCCTTAGCAGTCATCATAATCTTTTACCTCACAGTAATTCTTCGTTGTAGTGTGCTCTCTCACCGCCGATAAAACGGGGACGAGTGCGTGCACAAATAACATTTGCACAACCTATTGTGCGAACAGAAGTTTTTACGGGAACAGCGGTTCTTCTCAGATGCATACCGATAAGCGTACCGCCAACATCCATTCCGGCATCCGCTTTCACATACTCAACCATAACAGGATCGCTGAATAATGAATATGCAAGTGTGGCACTGGCACCACCCGCATGAGCGTGAGGCACAACATTGACAATATCGAGATTCTGAGCCTTAGCAACTGCTCTTTCCACCACAAGTGCACGATTAAGGTGCTCGCAGCACTGAGCAGCAAGATAGATGCCTCTTTGACAAAGCTCTTTGTAAAGAACACTATAAAGTGCTTGTGCAGCCTCGGCACTGGAGGATGTTCCGATACACTCACCAATCATTTCGCTGGAGGAGCATCCGAGAACGAAAACATCGCCTTCTTTAAGCTTTGCCGCTTCAAGAAGTTCTCCGAGAACAATCTGAGCGTCACTCTGAATTTTTGAAAGTATTTCTGAATTAGTCATAATATCACCGCTTAAAAATAATAGGGCATCCCCAGAAGAGGATGCCCACTAAAAGCTTTAGATTATTCCTCAGTTGCTTCAGCAGCTGCTTCCTCAACAGCTTCTGCTGCGGGTGCTTCCTCAACAACGGGGAGAAGTGCTCTGATGGAAAGGCTTACACGCTTCTTGTCGAAGTCGATAGCAACGATCTGTGCCTCTACTTCATCGCCAACATTTACAACATCCTGGGGCTTCTCAACACGCTGGTTGGAAAGCTGAGAAATGTGGATGAGACCATCAATGCCGGGGATAATTGTTGCGAATGCACCGAAGGTTGTGATGCCTGCTACCTTAACCTTAACAACAGTATCAACGGGATAATCACGACGGAGAATCTCCCAAGGATTATCCTCCTGCTTCTTGTAGCCGAGAGAAATCTTGCCTGTCTCTGTGTTGAAATCCTTAACGAATACTTCTACTGTATCGCCAACATTAACAACATCGGAGGGATGCTTGATTCTGTTCCAGGAAAGCTCGGAAATGTGAATCATACCGAACACACCGCCAAGATCAACAAATGCGCCGTATGTTGTGAGAGACTTAACAGTACCAACGTAGGTCTTACCTACCTCGATACCCTCCCAGAAAGCTGCCTTGAACTCAGATCTCTGATCCTTCTGAACGCTCTTGATGGAGCCTACGATCTTCTTACGTCTTCCGCGCTGGGAAACCTCAAGAAGTCTGAACTCAACCTTTGTCTTAAGGAGAGGAGTAAGATCGTCCATACGAACGATAGATGCCTGTGATGCAGGGATGAAGATGCGGTTGTTCTTAGCGAATACGATTACGCCGCCGTTAACAACCTCGATAACCTCGCCTTCGAGAACTGCATTCTCCTGTGCGAGCTTCTCGAGCTCTTCCCAATCCTTCTTTGCGTCAACTCTACGCTTGGAGAGCATAATTGTGCCCTCAACATCGTTGGTCTTCATGATAAGCAGTTCAAGCTCATCGCCGACCTTAACAAAGTCGTTGGGGTTATTGACAGGACCAAAGGAAAGCTCATCAACGGGGATGAAACCTGCCTGCTTTCTGCCAACATCAACATACACTTCGCTGGGAGTGATGCTGATTACAGTACCCATTACCCTTTCATTTGTATTTAAGCCTTTGAGGTTCTCTTCCAGAAGAGCCTCAAAATCTTCAGTTTCGTTTGTTACACCGGATGTGGTTAATTCTGCCATTTTATCCAGTACCTCCTTTATAATCCTTGCAGGAGTGGAAGCTCCCGCAGTTACGCCAACAGAACAAACATTGCTTAATCTCTCCAGAGGAAGATCTGAAGCCGTCTGAATCCACAGGGTGTCAGGACAAACTCTCTTACACAGCTCATAGAGCTTTGCAGTATTGGAGCTCTTCTTAT
>JAZSME010000021.1:0-31609 GCA_045535715.1 Ruminococcus sp.
GAGCTTCGGGAAAATCTTGATACCCATAATGGAGTAGAAAAGTAGGTCAGCAATGCTGTCGAGCTTTGCCCCCAGCTCAGTTGTGGTGTGGGTAACCCTTGCAATGAAGCCGTCCAGAATATCCGTAAGCCCCGTAAGGCAATACACAAGAAGAAACAGAGATGTAAAGGGTACTGTGAATATCATAAAAACAGTACCCGCAAGTCTCAGTAGGGTTATTAAGTTTGGAATGTTGAGATTTTCCTTAGCGTTCATTTTGCTTTCTTTCCTCTGAAAACATTAAGAAGTATATATACAAGAACAAGAAGTGCCACGGTAGTGCCGAGCACTGCGTACATAACGGGGATGCTCACAGCAGTATCTGAGCCGAAGAAATAGATGTTGCAATCGATGGTATCCTGCATTGCCTTGACGGCTTCTTTCGGAAGACCCTCCGAAAGCATTTCCTGAAAGACGCCTCTTGTGGCGTGATTTCTCATAAGAGAGGTGCCGTAGGTGCCGGGAAGCAGAGAAATGGCTTTCTGAAGTCCCTCAGAGAACTGAGAGATAGGCATATATGCACCGCAGATAAAGCCGTAGCAGGAGCTGACAATAGTGCCAACAGCGGAAATCTGACCCTGAGTTGAAAGGAAATGTCCGATAATGCTTGAGAGAGCTGTGCCGAACATAACCAGCAGGAAGATATCCAGAAGAAGGAAGAGTACATCGCCCAAAGACAGATACCAGCCTGTGGCGTATATGTAAACAAAGCAGAGTCCTGCGGAAACAACACAGATGATAAGGGTGGAAATAAGCGTTGCAAAATAATATCCGAGAGCTAGTGCTGAGGGTCTGACGGGGGAGATGGTCAGATCCTTGATAACGGAGTTTGCCTTGTCCTGAACCATTAGAAGGTTGGAGCAGAAGGCTACTGTTACGCAGGAAACCGCAAGTATTGAGGAGATGAGCTGGCCGCTTACGCAGGCGTTGATAAGCTCTTCCTTAAGTGTGAATCCTGCGGGAAGTCCTGAGAGGAAGCTGTCTTTGTATACATTTGAAAGGAAGGTACCGTAGAGCACCAGAAGAATACCCGGGGTTATGAGAGAGGTGAAGAACATTCCCTTGTCGCCGAAGAAAAGCTTCACATTTCTTTTAGTAAGAGCAAGGATCTGTCTCATTATGCACCCACCTCCATTTTCTTTCCTGTGACAGAGAGGAATACATCGTCCATCTTGCCTTTTGTTATTTCGTAGTCCTCGAATATTTCGGGGTGTGAAATGATAAGCGAAGTAGCCTCTTTTGTGTCCTTGACCTGAAGTCTGTATCCGTCGCGGAACTTTTCATAGGGGAGATTGAGGAGCTTTATTTCCTCTTCGCTCTTCTTGTAGATGGTGATAAAGTCGCCTGTGTAGAGGTTTTTAAGCTCATAGGGAGAGCCTTCTGCAGAGAGTTTGCCCTTGTCGAGGATAACTACGTAGTCTGCCTCAGCGGCTTCCTCCATATAGTGTGTGGTAAGGAACACCGTCATATTCTCTTTTTTTCTCAGGTCAGAGATAACATCCCAGAGAAGCTTTCTTGTCTGAGGATCAAGACCTGTTGTGGGTTCGTCGAGAACGAGGATCCTGGGTCTGTGAAGAAGAGCACGTGCAATATCGATTCTTCTTCTTTCACCGCCTGAGAGCTTGCCTACTGTTCTCTTGAGGAGTCTCTCAAAGTCCAGAAGTGCTGAAAGCTCTGCGAGTCTCTTCTCGAAATCTTTGCCGAAAATGCCGTAAAGAGCGGCTCGGGACTCCAGATTGTCCCTGACGGACAGGGACTTGTCAAGTACCGAATTCTGGAACACAACGCCGAGAAGATTTTTTATAGCTCCTGAGTTTTTGTCAATGTCTGTATCGTTTACGAGCACAGTTCCAGAATCCTTTGAAAGCTGTGCGCACATGATGTTGATGGTTGTGGACTTTCCTGCACCGTTTTCTCCAAGGAAAGCGAAAAGCTCACCCTCTCTTACGGTGAAAGAAAGGTCATTGACAGCCTTTACGTCGCCGAAGCTTTTGCAAAGGTGTTTGATTTCAATGATGTTTTTCATAAGTTTACCTCTGGATAAATGTAGTTTTGCGGAAAAGGCAGTAAAGTTACCTATTTCACATTCCAAATTACACCACTATAATTATACTCTTTTATATTTTGATGTCAATCCTCAAAGAAAAGTATCGCCGAAGATTAAGCTCCTCGGCGATATTTTTTACCATGTGTTAACTTTGCTGTGACCTTTGCTGTCTGTTTCGGCTATGGTAATATTCCACACTAACTCCGAAAAGCCTTGATTTGATAGGGATTATAGCAAAATATTGCTATCTGAGCAAGTGATTTCCCGTTTTTGTCATAAAACGGTTGAGATTATCAGTAATATATCAATTTTTGACCATACGCATTCCTGAGAGAAAAGCATTGACGAGGAGGGTGCTGTGGGTTAAAATAAAACATAGTGCAAAGAATCTGCGCAGGAGGAAAGCTTTATGAAACTTAATCCGGCTTTTGTCACCCGACAGTTCCGCGACACTTATGTTATGACAGGTACTGAGGATGTGAGCTTTAAAGGTGTTGTAAACGGCAACAGCACCACCGCTTTTGTTGTTGAGTGCCTTAAAAGTGAGACGCAAAGAGAGGAAATCATCAGTAAGATGCTTTCAAAGTATGATGCACCCTATGAGGTTATCAGCGAGGATGTGGATAAAATCCTGTCTGCACTCAGAAGTATAGGTGCAATCGAGGAGTAAAAGGGAAAGATTCTGAAGGGAGGAGGCAGGATATGAATACTCAAGAGAATATGCTTTATCTTTGTCTGTGCGCTATCAAAGGCGTGAAGCCCTCCGAGGAAATTCTTACAGGTCTTGATTTTGAAGAGCTTTACAGATGTTCTTGCGGACATAAGGTGACCGCCCTTGTGTGCCACGCGCTCGAGAAGATCATCTCTGTGCCGGAAGTTTTTGCGGTGGCAAAGACCAAAGCGGTGAGAAAGGATATGCTTCTCTCAGCGGAATATGAGAAGATTTCTGCTTTCCTTGTGGAAAAGGGAATCGCACACCTGCCTCTCAAGGGTATGATCCTTAAGGATTACTATCCCGCTATTGGCCTTCGAGAAATGTCAGATGTGGATATTTTCTATGAAAAGAAATATCGGGAAGATATCTATGAATATATGCTCTCCATCGGTTATGATTGCGTATCTCGCTCTGACAGTCAGGATGCGTACACAAGAGAGCCTGTCTACAATATAGAAATGCATCATCAGCTGTTTTTAAAGTCTGAGTCCGAGTCGCTTTTTGAGTATTACCGGGAGGCAGAGAATCGTTTTACTTCAGATGAGAAGAGTCCCTTTACCCTGAAGATGTCCTCTGAGGATTTCTATATCTACATAATCCACCATGAGTACAAGCATTTCAGCAGCTACGGCACAGGGGTACGCTCTCTCTTTGACATAATTATCCTTCTTTTTGAATTTGAAAAGACTCTTGATTGGGATTATATAGGAAGAGAGCTTGAAAAAACGGGACTTCGTGTTTTTGAGGAAAAGCAGAGAATACTGTGCAAAAAACTGATGGAGACGGATTACACAGAGAGTCTTGATGATGAAGAAAAGGAACTGCTCAGATATTTTCTTACGGGCGGAGCCTACGGAAACACGGGTGCAGGCATTGTCAATAAGCTCACAGGGCAGACGGGAAACAAGGACAGAAAAGTCACTTTTACCATGAAGATAAAATATGTATTTTCAAGAGTTTTCCCTCCGGTGGAGTATTACAGAACACGGTATCCGTTTTTCTATAAACATAAGCTGCTGATACCTTTTTGCGTGATTTACAGAGTATTTCTTGCAATATTCAGAAGAAATGATTTTGTGAAGTCCGAAGTTGAGATTCTGAGAAAATCCGATAAGAAAACTTAGAATAACTTTTATGACGGAGACCTGAGCCATCAGGTCTCTTTTTTTCGGTGAAATTGAAAAACAGGTATTGAATTCGAACATATATTCTGATATTATATAGATACAGTGAATAAGAAGGAGGAATAGAAGTGGAAAAGAAATTTTTGTGTATAGATCTTAAATCCTTCTATGCCTCTGTGGAATGTGTTGAAAGGCGTCTTGACCCGCTGTGCACAAATCTTGTGGTTGCCGACCTCAGTCGCACAGAAAAGACAATCTGCCTTGCAGTCACACCTTCTCTCAAGTCTTTCGGAATATCGGGAAGGGCAAGGCTGTTTGAGGTAATGGAGCAGGTGGGCAGGATAAATGCTCAGAGACAGCGAGAGGCAGGGAATAAAAAGCTTCTCAAGGGAGTTTATGATATACGGGAAATAGAGAGAAATCCTTATGTTGCTCTTGATTTTGTCATAGCACCGCCCAGAATGTCTCATTATATGAAGTGGAGCACCTTTATTTATCAGATATACCTGAAATATGTGTCCCCCGATGATATCCATGTCTATTCCATTGATGAAGTTTTTATGGATATAACGGGATACCTTGATAACGCAAATATGACGGCTCACGAGTTTGCGCAGATGATCATCCTTGATGTGTTGAGGACAACGGGAATCACCGCCACAGCAGGAATCGGCACCAATATGTACCTTGCAAAGATTGCAATGGATATCAGCGCCAAGAAAATGCCTGCGGACGAAAACGGTGTAAGAATTGCCGAGCTTGACGAGATGAGCTACCGAGAGAAGCTCTGGTCTCATACACCTCTCACGGATTTCTGGAGAATCGGCAGGGGTATTGCGAAGAAGCTTGAAAACTACGGGGTGCATACCATGGGGGATATAGCCCGATTGTCTCTTGAGTGCGAGGATTGGCTCTATCAGATGTTCGGAGTCAACGCAGAGCTTATTATAGACCATGCCTGGGGCTGGGAGGATTGCACCATAAAAGAGGTCAAAGCCTACAAGCCCTCTTCTACAAGTCTTAGCTCGGGACAGGTTCTGCACTGTCCCTATCCCTTTGAAAAAGCAAGACTCATCGCAAGGGAAATGATAGATCAGCTTGTCTTTGATCTTGTGGAGAAAAAGCTGGTTACGGACCAGCTGGTGCTGACGGTGGGTTATGATATAGAAAATCTCAGAAACAAGGAAATCAGAAGTGCCTATAAGGGCGAGATAACCGTGGACCATTACGGGAGGAAAGTTCCGAAGCACGCCCACGGAACAGTAAATCTCCCCAAAAAAACCATGTCTTCCACAGCGCTCACAAACGCTCTCGTGGAGCTTTTTGACAGAATTGTTGACAGAAATCTCCTGGTGAGAAGGCTCACAATTGCCGCTATGAAGCTTCAGGACGAATCAGAGCTGTCACAGGGCTTTTTCGGCGAACAGCTGGATCTTTTTACAGATTATGACGAAAAGACCAATTGCGAGGAGCTCTCGAGGGAAAAGAAGATGCAGGATGCAGTTGTAAGCATAAAGCATAAGTTCGGAAAAAATGCCATCTTCAAAGGAATGAATCTTCAGGAGGGTGCTACGGCGATTGACCGAAACGGGCAGATTGGCGGGCACAAAGCGTAGGGTGATAAAATGTCAGATAAGTATAAAGATATAATTAACCTTCCTCATTATACCTCGAAAACAAGAACGAGGATGTCGAGATTTAACCGAGCCGCTCAGTTTTCGCCCTTTGCGGCCCTTACGGGTTATGAGGATGCAGTGAAGGAGACTGCCAGATTTACCAATGAGCGTGTGGAGCTTGACGAATACCATATTTCAATGATAAACAACAAGCTGAGTCTGGCTTTGGAAAAAAAAGATATGAAGCCTTTTCTGAGTATTACCTTTTTCAGACCCGACATAAGAAAAAAGGGCGGAGAGTATCTGACCGTTTCGGGGGTTATCAGAAGGGTGGACGAGATAAAGCGCAGTCTGGTTATGGAGGACGGTACCATTATTCCCATAAATAACATATATGATATCGACTCAGAAATTTTTGAGCGGTTCTGAAGGAAACTGTTCTGCAAGTAGCTTCTTGTATCCCTGTCCTTCAGATGATATAATAAACCGAGACAAAGCTTACGGAGGTGCTTTATGATTCGTAAACTGTACCCGCAGGGAAAGAAAAAGGCTTTTAACGTCACCTACGATGACGGCGTTTTGCAGGATGTTCGTTTTGTGGAGCTTCTGAATAAATATAAGCTTAAAGGAACATTTAACCTGAATTCGGCGCTGATGGATAACGAGTTTGAGTGGATGCACGAAAGCGGTCTCACCGTAAAAAGACTCTGCAGAAAGGACGCTCTGAATCTTTATGAGGGTCACGAGGTTGCAAGCCACACCGCTACGCATCCTTTTATGCGTGATCTTTCTGAGGAAGAAATTATATCTGAGCTTTCTGAGGACAAGAGAAGCCTCGGAACACTATTCTCCCGGGAAGTGAGAGGTTTTGCTGTTCCCTTTGACTATTACAGTAAGCTTATTGAGGAGTGCGTTAAGGTTTGTGGCTTTGACTATGCCCGAATCAGCGAGGAAAGTCTGTGCTTCAAGCCTCAGAGGGATTACTACAACTGGAAAGCAACAGTCTTTCATCTGGATGAGTCTCTCGAAAGCCTTACAAAAGAGTTTATCTTGTGTGATGATGAGCTTGCTCTTTTTCAGATCGTGGGCCACACATACGAACTTGATACAGAAAATAAATGGGGGACATTTGAAAAAATATTTAGTCAGATTTCTGCAGACAGAGATACACTTCCTATGACCACCATAGAGATTGTTGACTATCTGAGGGCTATGGATATGGCTCAGATTACAGATGAGTATATTGAGAACAAAAGCGACATGAGTCTGTGGTTTTCCTTGTGGGGAAGGATTTGTGAAGTCACCCCGCACAGCTGTGTTTATCTGAGAGAATACGAAAAAAACTTTGACAAAATTAAGGATTTATAATATATTATAGACATAATGATTGCTTAAAAAAATTGAAGCAATCGGGAAAGGAGACTTAATATGATTCAGAGTGAGGTAGTTTCAAGCTAACTGAATATTGGCACGCGTAAATTTTCGGGACTGCTTAGCCCCTTTGTTTGTCGTGCCGTTTTAAGGAACCTTTCGTGAATTCTATGACTGATGTTTACACACTCAGAAGGGGTGTGTTTTTTGATAGTGTTTTCAGCCGCAGAAATCCCTCGGGGGTTACTTTCTGCGGCCTTTTTGCGTCCATTTTCAGTTAGCCGAAAGTTAATTTTACAGATATTTATAAAACTGATTTTGGAGGAACAAAAGTTGAATATAAAAGATTATGGTTTTGATTCCGGTTTTCTGAGGGAACATTTACAGGGAACTCCTGCCAGAATAACGTCCGTTCATAAAGGAAGATTCGGAATAGTTTCGGATTTTGGCGAAGGCTATGCAAGCCTGAAAACCAAGGAATATTACTATGACGGTGAGCTTTTTCCCACAGTCGGAGACTTTGTTTTGATAGACTATGCGGAAAACGGAGACAGCCGAATTACAGCCACTCTCAAAAGAAAGACCTACTTTTCCCGACGCGATCCCGACAAGGGCAGGTCAGAGCAGGCTGTGGCAGCAAATTTCGATTATGCGTTTATTATGCAGTCACTTAACAATGACTTTAATCCCAAAAGGCTTGAGAGATATTTAACAGCTGTGCGTCAGTCAGGAGCGGAGCCTGTGATAGTGCTCACGAAGGCCGACCTTACAGAGGATTATCTTCCTTATATTATAGAGGTAAGCCGTGTGGCTGAGGGTGTGAAAACTCATATTGTCAGTGCGAAAAACGGGTTTGGACTTCATAAGCTTTCAGTGTATATGGAAAAAGGCAGGACTCTTGTTTTCTTAGGTTCCTCGGGTGTGGGTAAGTCGAGTTTGGTCAATACCCTTGCAGGTAAGGACATTATGGACGTAAACGGTATTCGTGAAGATGACTCAAAGGGCAGACACACCACCACTCACAGAGAGCTGATTATGCTTGAAAGCGGTGTGATGATAATCGATACTCCCGGTATGCGTGAGCTTGGTATGTGGGATGTAACGCAGGGGCTCCCCGAGGCGTTTTCTGATGTGGAGCAGTTTATCGGAAAGTGCAGGTTCCGCGATTGCAAGCACGAGGGAGAGCCGGGCTGTGCGGTGAAAAAAGCCATAGAAAACGGAGAACTGGATGCAGAGCGCTTCGAAAGCTACAAGAAGCTCAAGAGCGAGGCAAAGTACGCTGAAGATAAGGCTGACTTTATGCGACAGAAACAACAGTGGGGCAAAAAAATCAGAAAATACGAAAAACATAAGAAAAAGGAGATATGGTGAAATGAACAGAATAATCAAGTCAATGGAGGATAAGTACCTTGAGAGTTCACTTGATATGATAAGAAGAACGTTTACACAGAGTGAATCTGCTGAGGATGCAGAAATTGTTGTGAATCTTATTGAGGAAATCAGATCAAAAGAGTTTTATGTGCCTGAGCTTGAGCTTGTTATGGTGAATGAAGAGGATGAGGTAATTGGCTATGCACAGTTCTCACGTTTTCATCTTGAGGGCAGGTTCTCCCATGAACTTCTGATTCTTACTCCCGTAGCGGTAAAAACCGAGCTTCAGCGTCAGCATATCTCAAAGGATCTTATTGATTTCGGACTCAGAAAAGCAAAGGAAATGGGCTATAAAGCAGTCATAGTTGAGGGAAATCCTCAGAATTACAGAAGCAGAGGTTTTGTCACTTCTTTGGATTTCGGTATCACAGCTTCGGAAAGTGTGGGTCTTCCTGCACCGGAATGCCTTATGGTGCAGGAACTTTCTGAGGGTGCTCTGAAAGAAATCAATGGTGTGTTGGATTACGGCTTCTACAAAAGCCTGAGGTAAATAAAAGATGTTATCTTATATATAAATCGTATGTGTTCTTTTGAAGGAAACGAGAGA
Organism: Ruminococcus sp.; assembly: GCA_045535715.1. GTDB lineage: Bacteria > Bacillota > Clostridia > Oscillospirales > Acutalibacteraceae > Ruminococcoides. The sequence continues at coordinate 8,891 of JAZSME010000021.1, forward strand.
GGAATATTTAAGAATTTCTTAAAAATCAATCCGGAATACTGATTATTAAAAGGCAGATGCTTGGGATCTAAGCACCTGCCTTTTGCGATAAAAGCCCATTTTAATGGGGTTTTGCCTCCTCTTGAAAAAACTTTTTTACAATTTATAATATTTAAGGATTATTTAATAATTTACGATTTATAATGTGACCATCGCAAGAAAATCAAACAAAAAGGAGTCACACCATGTTTCTCAACATTCTCAAAAAAGATTTGAAACGCAAGAAAACAATGAATGTGATACTGCTGATATTTGTTGTGCTGTCAGCTATGTTTATGGCAAGCAGCGTAAACAACATTTTAGCAGTTACATCAGGACTTGATTACTACTTTGAAAAAGCCGATATGGCTGACTTCTATGTCCTTGCAATGGATAGCGAGGGCGAAAGTATAAGTCAGTCTCTCTCTGATATGGATTCGGTAAGCGAATACCGCAAGGAGCAGATTATCTTCAGCTCAGGCTCAAATATTAAGGTCAATGGAGAAACTCTCAACGACCTCAACAGAGCCTCTCTGATTATGTCGGTTGAAAACAGAAAGCTTCACTACTTCACCCCTGACAATGAAGATATCACAGAGGTCGAAGAGGGCAAGGCCTATGTTTCAGGAAGCTTTGAAAAAGACACCAATATCAAGGTCGGTGAGAAATTCAGCCTTCTGATAGGTGATACCGAGGTAGAGCTTGAATATATGGGCAGAGCCAAGGATGCTTTCCTCGGTTCCGACTTCCTTGGAAATCCCCGATTTATTCTCAACGATAAGGATTACAAGCGTCTTTATGATGACGAAGAGGCGGCGGTTCTTTTAGGTAACGCATATTACATAGATACCACAGATGTTTCTGCGGTTGAAGCTATGCTGGGAGAGCAGAGCGGTGTGATTTTCAGTGCAAGCAATGGTACCATTAAAACCGCCTACATTATGTCTATGATCGTTGCCGCTCTCCTGCTTGTTGTAAGCATATTCCTCATAGTTGTTTCTTTTGTTGTGCTCAAGCACACTATCGGATTCACTCTGGCTGAGGAGTTCCGTGAAATCGGTGTTATGAAGGCCATCGGCATAAAGAACGGTGCCATCAGAGCTCTTTATCTCACCAAGTATTTTGCAATTACTGTCGTGGGTGCGGCGGTTGGTTTTATTCTCAGTATGCCTTTCTCAGATTTTATGCTGAATTCAGTGACATCCTCTATGTATATCGACAGCGAGAATTCAGTTTTAGTAGGACTACTCTGCTGTGTATTTGTAGTAATACTCACACTTTTATTCTGCTGGGGAAGCACCAAAAAGATCAAGAAGTTCACTCCCGTTGATGCCGTAAGAAACGGCACTACCGGTGAGAGATTCAGAAAGAAGAGCCTTATGCATCTTTCAAAGAGCAAGCTTGGCTCCACACCTTTCCTTGCAGCAAACGATATTGTAAGCGCTCCCAAGAAGTACTCAATTATCACTTTGGTATTTACACTTCTTATCCTTCTCGTAATGATCCTTGCAAATACCGCAAATACACTCAACAGCGACAAGCTTCTTTTCCTTCTGGGTTGTACGGAAAGCGACGCTTACGTTACCGGAACCGACAATGTTATGGAGGCTCTTGGTGCTGAAGCTGATTCACAGGCAATTCTCAAGGAAACTGAGGAAAATATGGAAAAGAAGCTCAGTGAAAACGGAATTCCCGGTTCGGTACATATTGAATCAATGTATAATGCAACCGTAATTACAGAAAACGGCAAGTCAGGCATCATGTTCCAGCATTGCCCTGATACAAAGGCGTCTGATTACACATATGGTGAGGGCGTAGCTCCACAGAATGAAAACGAGGTTGCAATATCATACCTTATCTCTGACAAGCTGGGTGTGGGAGTTGGCGACACAATCACACTCCTTGTTGACGGTCAGGAACGGGAGTGTATGATAACAGCAGTTTTCCAGACCTTCAATCAGCTGGGAAGCGTTGGCAGACTTCACGAGGACTTCGATGTTTCAAAGCTTGAGTATCTGAGTTCTTTCTCTTTCCAGGTGGATTTCTACGATGAGATCGATGATGAAGAGCGTGAAGCACGTATTGAAAAGCTCAAGGACATCTTTGATACAAATCATGTTTATAACTGTCCCGATTTTGTCAAGGATTGCACAGGTGCCGCTGATATGATCAGTGCCGTCAAAAATATGGTGCTTATTATTTCATTGGTGATCGTAGTGCTTGTTGCAGTACTTATGGAGCGTTCCTTTATTTCTTCCGAAAAGGCTGAAATTGCACTTATGAAAGCAATTGGCTTCTCAAATAAATCTATTATCTGGCATCATACACTCAGATTCGGCTTTGTCGCTTTTGCAGCTTCAATGCTTGCCGCAGTTCTCTGCTTACCTTTGACAAAGCTTGCCATCGATCCTGTAATGGGAATTATGGGTGCTGTCGGCGGTGTAGGATATGAGATAGTTCCTTTCGAGATATTCCTTCTCTATCCTGCAATCCTTGTGGCAGTTACCATTCTCGCCGCATTCTTTACAGCTATTTATACCAATACAATCAAGTCAAGTGACGCATCTAACATAGAATAAGGAGAATTATAATGAATACCATTCTTAACGTTAAAGACCTTTGCAAAACATATATCGTAAATAAACGTCAGAACAATGTTCTCAAAAATGTGAACTTTCAGGTAGAGGAGGGTGAGATGGTGGCTATCATGGGTCCCTCAGGCTCAGGTAAATCCACTCTTCTCTATACCGTTTCCGGTATGGACAGAATGACCGCAGGCGAGGTTCTGTTCTGCGGCAGTGATATGGGAAGTCTCAGTGACAACGACCTTGCAAAGCTGAGACTGGACGATATGGGTTTTATCTTCCAGCAGATGTATATGCTCAAAAATCTCACGGTTCTTGATAACATCATCCTTCCTGCCGTAAAGACCAGAAAGTCTGACGAGAGCAGAGCTGAAGTAACAGAGCGTGGTCTTAAGCTTATGAAGAAGCTGGGCATTGAGGATATCGCAAACAACGATATCAACGAGGTTTCCGGCGGACAGCTCCAGAGAGCCTGCATCTGTCGCAGCATGATAAATAACCCCAAGATGATTTTTGCAGATGAGCCCACAGGCGCCCTTAACCGCACCTCCTCAGACGAGGTTATGGACGAGCTTTCAAAGCTCAATTCAGAGGGTACCACCATTATGCTCGTAACTCACGACGCAAAGGTTGCCGCAAGATGTTCAAGAGTGCTCTTCATCGTTGACGGAAACATCAAAGGAGAGTATAGTGTAGATGAGAATAGCTCTCTTCGTCAAAGAGAACGTTCACTCAACAACTGGCTTATGGAGATGGGCTGGTAAGATATCAGTTTGTTTCGGAGGAATTTTCGTTGAGAAAATATCAATTCGGATTTGATTACTATGCACTTATACTGTTTGCTTCAATGATGGTACCCACCATATTCTGGTCTTTCTTTGAAGCACCCAACGACGTGTTTAGAGCAGAATCTGTCACTCCCGTTATTGATACAGTGGCTTCCGTCAGTCAGTTTGTGATGATAGCCTCCCTTTGTATGTTTAGGAATCGAAGCGTTCCCAAAACAAGCCTCACCCCCAAGGTGGTGGCATCAATCCGATTGCTGATTTTTTACTATTTCGGATGGGTGCTATACTATCTTTCGGTTGTGAATGCAGGTGTAATTTTACTGCTCACAATTCCTCCTTGTCTTGCCTTTTTACTGTTTTCAATTGACAGAAAAAACATCATTTCAATCATCTCAAGCTGTGTTTTTATGCTGTGTCATTTGATTTTTGCAGCGGCAAACTTTATAATTTGATCAGGGTGATAATATGACAGATATACTTGTAGTTGAAGATAACAAAGAACTTCTTGAGCTTCTCAGGGATTTTCTGAGAGCCGAAGGTTACATAGTCAGCACTGCTGAAAACGGAGAAAAAGCCTTGTCCCTGTATGAAAAGTACGGGGCAAGGCTGGTGCTTCTTGATATCACTCTTCCGGGAATGGACGGCTTTGCTGTGTGCGAGAAAATCCGCAAGTCAGGGAATACTCCTATCCTTATGCTCACCGCAAGAGTCAGCAAGGAGGATAAACTCAACGGTCTCATTCTCGGTGCGGATGATTATATCGAAAAGCCCTATGATATTGATATTCTCCTTGCAAAGATCAAGGGCATTTTCAAGAGAAGATTTGCGCAGGATAAGATAACGGAAGGGGATATTACCCTGAATCTTGTGACTCAGACGGTGACAAAGGGCGACAAAGCCATAGATATGACCGCGAAGGAGTTTGAACTCCTGAGAACCCTTATGGAAAACAAGGGTCAGACCATGACAAAGGACAGACTTTTCGGTCTTGTCTGGGGAATTGACAGCGAATCGGAAGCCCAGACCCTGACAGTTCATATCAAGTGGCTGAGAGAAAAGATAGAGTCAGATCCCAAAAATCCCGCTCACATCCTTACGGTGTGGGGAAAGGGTTACCGCTGGGAGGGCTGAGATGAAAAGCTACAACAAAATCATAGCTCTTTGTGTTTCGATTATTCTCCTTGCCTTTCTTTTGGTGAATCTTGTGCCTCAAAGCAAAGGGGAAGAGACAAAGCTTCACAAGGTGGAGATAAACAGAGTTTTAAGTGAAATCAAAACCTCGGGGGAAATACCTTCCACCGAGGGATATCAGCATATTCTCGGAATATATGAGCAGGAATCAGAGGATTTTTATCAGTCTGACAACGATTATGTTATCAGAGAGTGTGAAGGCAGGCTTTACCGCATTGAATACTCGAAAGCCGACAAGGGCTCAAGCGGTATGCTTTATGCGAATATTGCTCTCGGTGTGTTGTCGCTCTTTGTGCTTTCTCTGCTTTTTTATATCCGTAAGAGCATCATAAAACCCTTTGATGAAATAAAAGCCTTGCCCTACGAGCTTTCAAAAGGAAACCTCACCATTCCTCTTAAAGAGAGCAAAAGCCGACATTTCGGAAAGTTCCTGTGGGGACTTGATATGCTTCGTGAGAAGCTGGAGCAGTCAAAGAAAGCGGAGCTTGAATATAAGGAAGAGAAAAAGACCATGCTTCTCTCTCTGTCTCATGATATCAAAACCCCGCTTTCTGCAATAAAGCTCTATTCAAAGGCGCTCTCAAGCGGAATATACAAGGAGCCTGAGAAGCAGCACGAGGTTTACGAGAGCATAAACGAAAAAGCGGATGAGATAGAGAAACTGGTAGCGGAAATTATGCGCAGCGAAACCGAGGATATCCTGAGATTTGAAATCAGAAAAGGTGAGTTTTATCTTTCAGAGGTCATCAGACACGTTGAAGCGTATTACAGAGATAAGCTTGAGAACACATCTTTTTCAGTGTCCCGATACAAGGACTGTCTCATAAACGGTGATCCCGACAGATTCGTTGAGATTCTGCAGAACATTATGGAAAACTCCATAAAATACGGAGACGGCGAGAGTATAAGTATAAGCTTTTCTGATGAAGAGGATTGCCGTATTATCACCGTAAAAAACAGCGGTTGTACCTTGGATGAAAAGGAAGTTGCTCACATTTTTGACAGCTTTTACAGAGGCTCCAATACAGGCTCCAAGGAAGGAAACGGACTTGGTCTTTACATCTGCCGACAGCTCAGCCGTGCTATGGGCGGAGATGTTTTTGCAGAAATTGAGGATGGCTTTATGAAGGTCTCCGTTGTGTGTAAAAAGAAGTGAATAAACCGATAAACTTGAATTTATGTAGGTGTTTGATGTGATACTAAGAGCAAATAGTAAAGATAGCCGTGTCTTGGCTGAAATGGCTGTTCAGATGTGGAGTAGTCATACTGTTGATGAGTTGGAAGCAGGTTTTGTTGAAGCATTAAATAATGAGAATGTAGCACTATTTATCAAGTTTTCAGACGATTTGCCTGTAGGGTTTGCACAGTGCGGTTTGAGAACTGACTATGTTGAAGGCACAGAAAGTTCTCCTGTGGGTTACTTGGAAGGCATTTTCGTAAAAGAAGAATATCGAAAGAACGGATATGCAAAAGAACTCCTTTTTGCTTGTGAAATATGGGCAAAAGAAATCGGATGCAGTGAGTTTGCCAGTGATTGCGAGATAGACAATATTGATAGTTTCAAATTTCATTTGGCAATGGGATTTGATGAAGCAAATCGTATCATCTGCTTCAAGAAAAGATTGTAAACAGTTCTCTAAATTCCAATTTGCAGAACAGAAAAGAAGGAAGAAAATGCTAAAAATAACAGATGTTTTAAAATTGAAAGATATATTTGATTTTCAGATGGGTTTTGAGACCCCGTATTTTTTAATAACGGAGTTTGAAAACTGGAAAAAATCCTTTGAGGAAGATACGGACGGAGAGGGAAGAGTGCTCTTCAAAGAACTGTTTCTGAAGGGGATTTATGAGGGAGAGGTGCTTCTCGGCTTTGTTCAGTACGGAATAACCGCCTTTGGTTTTGATGAAAGGGGAGAGATTTCAGCAAATGTCTCTTATCCGGTGATCAGAAACCTGTATTTTCTCAAAGACAGACCCGATATAGGTAAAGCCCTATTAAGCGAGGCTGTGAACGCTTTGAAAAACGATGAGAGAATTTATGCCTTCTTCCATTATTTCGGTATGAGCTGTTTTGCCCGACACGGAAAGCTCTTTGAAAAACACTCGCATATTGATGAACTCCTCAGAGAAAACGGCTTTGAAGTTGAACACGAGAATGTGTATTATTCATCTTGTCTCAATGCGAATGAATGCTCTGAAGTAACCATCACTGCGGGAGATTTATCAAAAGGCTCTCAGCAGTATCTCGAATTCAGAATTGACGGCGGTCAGGTGGGAGGCTGTGAGGTGCATTATATTGACGACACCACAGCATATCTGCGCTGGATCTATGTAAACGGTGATATCGTCGGTAAAGGCATCGGCACAAAATGTATGAATACACTTAAGAGATTCCTGTATAAAAAAGGAGTCAGGAGATTTGATACCGACACAGCTCTCTCAAATACTGTTGCTCAGCATTACTATGAGAAAAACAGTTTTACCAAAGAGGGAATCACAAGGAGCTACTATAAGTGATAGTGTTGATCTATTCCGATTCATAAGGATGAAAGCAATGATTATTCTGATAACAGGTTTGTCGCACACAGGTAAATCCGCACAGGTCACACAAACTTCATGACTAAAGAACAACGGAAACTTTTTCTCTGAATTAAATATAGTATTAAGCCTTAGCCTTTTTTATAATTGCTGAGGCTTTTTTTATCGTGTTAATTGAAAAATATTGACATTGAATTTATCAACAAATAGAATAAGAATGAGGTAGTGGGTATAAGCCTTTGTGGCTTAGCTCCATTTACCCATGTGACATATAGGTCAAAATCGTTTTATTAACCGGAACTACCAAGGGCTTATATAAGCGTTTATCCCCCTTTAACTTTAAGCTCTTGTTTATATATAAACTTTAAAAGGAGGATCTTTATGAAAACACATTCTAAAATGACACAGAGAATACTAAGCATACTGCTTATACTCTTAATGGTGATTTCCTTAGTGCCTGTGTCGCTTTTCTCTGCTTCTGCGGCAGAGGTTGAGACTGTGGCTGTAGGTACGACAGCTACACCCTACGATGGTGTTCCTGTTACACCCACAAAAATCACATCAAGCAACTATCAGAGCTTTGGCTTAACAGACAGCAACTGGAGTGCTTACAATGGTTACTACGGCATCAGAAACGCAAAGGAATTATATGGCTTTGCTAATCTGGTAAATAGCGGTGACCGTTATATAAATGCTGTCCTTCTTCAGGACATTGTCGTGAATAAAACGGTATCCTCAAGCGGGGCAACCTACGATTGGGTTCCTATCGGTACATCAGCTGATACCAGTTTTATGGGAACTTTTGACGGAAACGGCTGCACTATAAGCGGATTGTATTGTAATTACATCACAGCTACCGGTGTAGGCTTGTTTGGCACAATAGGTACAGCAGTACAAATCAAAAGTGTCAATATAAAGAATGTTGTGCTGGCAAACTCATATATCTGCGGTTCTAGCGGGGTTGGCGGAATTGTTGGCCGTACCCTTGGATACGGTTCTACAATTTCAAACTGTGTAGTATCAGAAGATGTTATGATTGTAAAAAGTATCAATAGCGAGGTACCTTATACAGGTGGTATTATCGGTAAATATGATGGCTTATCAGATGCTATTACGACTAAGTACAATGTTTGCTGCAGAGTCAGCGATTGTGTAAATTTAGGCACAATTCAGATTATGATTTATGACTTTAAATCAAATATTGCTGCAAATAGACACAACATAGGTAGCATTACCGGTACCTATTCTCCGGAGGATAATGCCTACAAATTTATTGTTGTCAATAACTGTTATTTTCTTAGCGGTCATATGAAGGATAAAAACGGGAATACATTGAAAGCAGACGGTACTGTAGTCGACATCGGCAAAGGCGGCGGAAACAACAGAATGACAACCGCAGATTGTACGATTCTCAGCTCTGCAACTGCTTCCCACACCTGCCTCAGTGTAACACATAATGAGGTACAGCCTACCTGTCAGTATCCCGGTCTTTCCGAGTATAGCTTCTGTCTTATCTGCGGCAAGGTAACAAGCGGCGAAAAGAAAGAACTTGCGACAGTAGCCCACAAGTACAATCCCGCAACCTGTTTGTCGCCTAAAAGATGTGTTTACTGCAGCACAACCATAGGTGAATTGGATTCTGATAATCATGAAAACCGGAGTACATACTACAAAGAACACAGCGATACCCATCACATGTTGGCACATTACTGTTGTGATTATGGTAACATAGAAAAGCACAGCTATAACGCCGACAGCGTTTGTACTGTCTGCCAGTATGTATGTGCCCACTCAGGTATGACAAGCGGCACTTGTCCTCATTGCGGTGCAGAAGGTGCAGTGTATCTTAACCCTGTGTGGGATCCTGAAAATCAGGTTATGAACCTTGAACCTACTCTGCTAAAAACAACTGCTCCCACAAAGATAACTTCATCCTCTACAACTTGGAACTCCGGTTGGTATATTGTTGAAGGAGATGTTACTATCAATGGTACGGTAACCGTATCAGGCACGGTCAATCTCATTCTGGCAAATAATTCCAGCCTTAATGGCAGTGAAAAAAAGAGCATTTTAGTAAATTCAGGTAATACACTGAATATTTATTCTCAGTCTGAAGACCCTGCTGTTGCAGGTAAGTTGAACTGGGGTGCACGTATCGGTGGTGTTAATGGAAATTATACCGGTACTATAAATATCAATGGCGGTATTATTACAGCTCAGGGTATTGGTGCTTACCACTCAGAAGGAAACACTTATATGGGCGGCGATGTTGCTGTAAACGGCGGTACAGTTATAACTATCGGTTCAAACGGCTTTACTACGGTGGGTATTGGCGGAAAATACTTTAATATTATCATAAACGGCGGTAATATTAAAGCGAACGGTACACTTGGCTCTCTCAAAAACAGTGCCGGTAAGGCCTTAACGCTTTATACCATCACCCTGGAAGGTGTTGCAGACGGTACGGCCGTTTCAAGTATAAAGGACGTTAATTACAGCTTCTGTGATGTGAAAACTCTCGATACAGATAAGCTTTATTTATACTTACCCAAAGATAGCAACCCCGAATTAGTTTACCTTTCCAACGGTGATATCTATTACGGCACAATAGATAGTTCAACAAAAACAGGTACATTCACACTCCATGCCGAGCATGAATATTCCGGCGACTGTGATGGAATCTGTAATATTTGCGAGGAAGAAAGAACACCTGACACACTTCATATCTTCGAAAAGGGAATTTGTACAGTATGTGGTGCTTTTGAGTCCGCTCCCCTGAACGAAGATGGATATTACGAAATCTCCAGCGCAGGTCAGCTTTACTGGTTTGCAGATCTTGTAAATGCAGGTAATACCAATGCAAACGCAATTCTTATGAATGATGTTGACCAGGAAGGCTTTGCAGAAGAATACGGTAATATCATTATCGGTACAGCAGAAAACAATTACAAAGGTACGTTTGACGGCAACGGTTACACCGTAACTGTTCATTTAGAAGGAGCAGAAAAGGTTGCTCTCTTTGGTTATCTTGATGGTGCAACCATCAAGAATCTTGAAGTTTCCGGAAAAATCTATGCCTCGGGCAAATTTGCCGGCGGTATTGCTTCCTATACCTATGGCAATACTACTATTGAGAAGTGCAGATCATCGGTTACTATTGAATCTTTAGTAACCGGCGATGGTACACACGGCGGCTTGGTTGGTGTTGTCGAAAGCGGTACACTTACAATAAACAACTGTGCTTTCACAGGTGCTATCACCGGCTCTGCCACAGATAGCTGCGGCGGTTTTGTCGGTTGGTCAAATGGTACAACGAGCATCAGCAATAGCTATCAGTACGGCACATTCACAACAGGAACTGCAAACTGCAATACTTTTGGCAGAAATTCAGGTAATTATACAATTACCAACTGCTATTATGTTGATGATTTTGGAACAGTAAACTCAGGTTCTGTACAAAAATCTTTAGATCAACTTAAGAGCGGTGAGGTTGCCTATCTCTTACAGGGCGAGCAGACAGAACATGTCTGGGGACAGGAAATAGGCAAGGAAGATTATCCTGAACTGGGTGGTGCTAAGGTTTATTATTATTACACATCCTGTAAAGACGATTCAAAAATATATTCAAACACTAATGATCCGGATTATGAGAGACCCGGTCACATTTATGACGGCAACGGCTTCTGTACAGTGTGTGGCGTAAATGAGTCTGCAAACCTTAATGCAGAGGGTGTTTATGAAATCTTTAACGCAGGTCAGCTTTACTGGTTTGCTGATTTTGTAAATGCAGGCAACAAAAATGCTAACGCTGTTCTTATGAACGATATTGACCTCGCAAATGAAGATTGGAAAATTATTTGCGAAACAGGTCTTTATTATAGTGCCTACGGTGAAGACTTAGGCTACGCAGGTACCTTTGACGGCAATGGTCATATTATCAAAAACTTAACTGTTACAAGCTCCAAGACTAAGGATGCTTCCTGCGGTCTCTTCGGCACAGTAAGCGGTACCATAAAAAATCTTGGTGTTGACGGTTTTATCTTCCGAGACGGAGGACGTGACATCCGTGCCGGTGCCATTGTCGGTCAGCTTATTACAACAAATGGTAAGGTAGAAAACTGCTATGTTATGAACGCAACCATTACCCCCGGTGCGCATGTTACCGGCGGTATCGCAGGCTGTGTTTACGACGGAACAATTGAGAACTGCTATGTTGTTAACTCTACTATTAACGGCACTGCAAATCGCTACGGTCATATAGTAGGTGACAGCCGTGCTGATGGCAGTACAACCGACAGAAGGGGTACAGTTATCAACTGTTACGCAGACAACACTCTTTACGGCAGCGGCAATGTAGGTTACTTTACAAATTGCGAAACAAAAATATCCGAGCAGTTCGAGTCAGGCGAGGTTGCTTACCTCTTGGGCGAAGCCTTCGGTCAGAAGATAGGCGAAGAAGATTCCCCCATGCTTGGTGGTGCTAAGGTTTATTGTTATTACGCATCCTGTGGAGATGATTCGGCAATATATACAAACACCATTGATCCGAATTATGAGAGACCTGAACACGTTTTTGACGATAGCGGCTTCTGTACAGTATGCGGCAATGCTTACGAGGAGGCAACACTGAACGAAGATGGCTATTACGAAATCTCTAACGCAGGTCAGCTTTACTGGTTTGCAGAGTTTGTAAATGCAGGTAACGCTTACGCAAACGCTATCCTTACAGATGACATCATAGTCAACAGCGGTAACGTTGCGGGCTGTGGCGGTGTAAAGGAAGAGTCATGGCGTAGTTGGACTCCCATTGGTAATGATTATACCAATTTCCCATTTAAAGGTGTTTTTGACGGCAACAGCCACTATATCAGCGGTCTTTATTATAATGAGTCAACAACTTATAACTTTGGCTTTGTTGGTAATAACTATGGTACTATCAGGAACGTAACAGTGAAAAACTCCTATTTCAGTGCTACGCAGAGAATAGGTGCAATTTGCGGCTGGAATGAGGGCTTGATAGAAAACTGCGCTAACCTGGGTTCATATTGTAAAGCTGATTCAAGAGTCGGTGGTATAGCAGCTGTAACATCAGACGCTACAATCCGCAATTGCTACAATAGCGGAACGATTGACTGTGCGATAGAGAGAGCAGGCGGTATTACAGGTGTTCTTCAGAATATTTCTTTAATGGAGAATTGCTTTAGCAGCGGCGTAGTTTATAATACTGAAAAAAACCACATAGGTGCCCTTGTGGGAATTACCCCTAATAATGATGTTACTGTAGTAGAAATCACCAACTGTTATTATGATAAGGATGTTTGTAATGATGATGCTTTTGGCTTCAGCGGCGGAGAAAACTCAACCGAAACAATCATTGCAGTAGAAGGCAAAACTTCTGCTCAGTGTGCAAGTGGCGAGGTTGCTTACCTCTTGGGCGAAGCCTTCGGTCAGAAGATAGGTGAAGAAGATTACCCCATGCTTGGCGGTCTGAAGGTTTATTATGGCTATATCACTTGTGATGAAGCTGACAATACCATCGGCTACACTAACAAGGTAACATCGGAAGAAGCCAAGCCCGAACACGATTTTGTAAAAGGCTTCTGTACAGTTTGCGATACTTTCGAGCCTGCAGTTCTGAATGATAACGGCACTCCTGATGATGCGTGGGACGATTATTATGAAATCTCAAACGCAGGTCAGCTCTATTGGTTTGCGGCGGTTGTGAATGAAGGCTATGGTGCTGTGGCACAGAATGCTGAAGTCCACGCAAAGCTTATGGCTGATATTATTGTCAACGAAGGCCCTCTGACTTATAATACCGCAGATGCAAGGGTATGGATTCCCATTGGTAAGTGCCAGTCTGCAAGTTACGGCGGACCCGGTGAAGGTGTGGCCTTCAAGGGAACCTTTGACGGAAATGGATTTACCATTTCCGGTCTCTATCATCCGTATAGTAAAGAGATGTATGATTACGCAGGATTTATCGGATGCTTACAGGGTGATAATTCACAGGTCAAAGATCTTGGTATCATCAATTGTTTTATTGATTCCCGATACATTGCAGCAGGTATTGTGGGCACAAACGATGGCGGAACCGTGGAAAACTGTTATGTCACAGGCACGATTAGTACCGGTGCACATGGTGCCGGTATTGCAGGAAAAAACACAGGAACGGTAACAGAGTGCTATAACGATGCGTTAATTAGTGGACTCTCCTTTGGCGGAGGTATAGTAGCTTTCAACGAGGGTACTGTTTCAAAATGCTATAATATCGGAGATTGTCGTTTTGATACCGGAGGCGGTATTGCATATCAGAGCACAGGTCTTGTTGAGGAGTGCTACAATGTAGTAGATTTATCCTTCTCACGTCATGGTGCCGGTATTGTTTGGAACGGAAATGGCGAGGTAATACGCTGCTATAATACCGGTAATATTTCTTCTCCATTATTTAATGTTTGCGGCGTTGCAGGTGTTGCAGATAAAATTATCGATTGTTATAATACCGGTGATATCAGCGGTGATACAGCTTTTGGTGTTGGTTCATCATATACCCTCGTTAAGAATTGCTACAACATAGGTAGGATAACCGCTAAATCTTATGCCGTAGGTGCTTGCCCGACCGATGGCATAGTTACGAGTGAAAATTGCTACTATCTGGAAGGTATGGTAACTTCAGCAGGAACTGTTGATGTCGATGTACAAGGTAAGTCAGAGGCAAAGAGTGCTGAAGCATTTACTTCAGGCGAAGTGGCATATCTACTTCAGAATAATCGTGAAGAGCAGATCTGGGGACAGAAGCTGGGTGAAGAGAATATTCCCCAGTTCTCAGAGAATAAAGTATATAAAAACCAGATCGGCGGTTGTAAAGAAGTAAACTTCGTATATGAATATTCAAATACTCAGGAGGATGCTGTCACCACACATCCCGGAGAGTGGATAATTGATGCTGGTTGGTCTCCCGAAAGTAGCGAAAGCTGCTATGTCTATATCGATGTTTACTGTAACGATTGCGGAGATTATCTGAATTGTACAAGCTGTGAAGCAGAGCTGATTTCAGAGGAAGCTCCCATAAATTGCCAGAATCCCGGCAAACGAGAGTGGTCCTGTACCTTCACAGTTTCGGACAGAACCTTTACTGAGACCTATACAGAGGTGCTCAGAAATGATGTTCACACCGATGTAAACGATGACGGTTACTGTACCGCCTGCGGTGGCTATGAGAAACCCGAGGTGGATCCCGGTGAGGATCCCGAGTGGGATTATGATGATGTTTACCTGATTTACAATGCAGGACAGCTTTATTGGTTTGCTGAATACGTTAATAATGTAAATAACGGTATATACGGTAAACTGATGGCTGATATCGACTTGAATCCCGGATTCACCTTCAAATCAGACGGCTCATATTCCTTCGGTGGAATCGAGGGTCCCTTTGGCGGCGGAATAATCGGTCTGGAGCCTCCCAGAATGTGGACTCCCATAGGCTCAGGCTCTCCCTGTTATGCAGGTAGCTTTGACGGTAACGGATTTGTTGTCTCAGGTGCATACGCAGTATCTGAGAATTACTATGTTGGTCTTTTCGGCAACACAGACTATAACTACGAGATAAAGAATCTTGGTATCTCAAACAGCTACTTTGAAGGTTCCGCTTACGTGGGCGGTCTGGTAGGATATGCATATACATACATCCAGAACTGTTATGTTACCGATACTGTATATGTGAATGGCGGAAGCAATACTGCAGCTCTGGTGGGCTATAACGGCGTGGAAATCTGGAATTCCTATGCTATGTCCGATACCCTGACAGACGGTGGTTGGGGCAGCCTCTATAATTGCTATTATCTTGCTGATGAAGAAATTCATAATGAGGACGGCTTGACTTTCAAGACTGCTGAGCAGTTTGAGTCAGGTGAGGTAGCTTACCTTCTTCAGGCTGCACAGGTAGGCGAGCCTATGGTTGATGATGACGGCTATTACATCTACGATGAAGATGGCAATTTAGTCTATGACACAGAGAATGTGCCTCATGTCTGGGGTCAGAAAATCGGCGAGGACACTTACCCTGTATTCGGCGGTGACAAGGTTTATACAGTAAATAACTGTATAGACGAAGTAGCAGGCTATAGCAACACAGAGGGCGAAATCCTTGATCATATTGATTATGAAAACGGCTTCTGTACTCTTTGCGGAGAATATCAGCCTGCAACACTTAACGAAGACGGTGTTTTTGAAATCTCAAACGCGGGTCAGCTTTACTGGTTTGCTGAATTCGTAAATGCAGGCAATACATCTGCAAACGCAATCCTTACAGCAGATATTGTTGTAAACGAAGGCACAGTTACAGAGTCTTCAACAGATGCAAGAGTATGGACACCTATCGGTAACTGGAGCAACAAGTACACAGGCACATTTGACGGCAACGATTATACAGTTTCAGGTCTTTATTTTAATGACAGTGAAGTACATTATGTCGGTTTGTTCGGTGTCATAGGTGAAAATGGTGCAGTTAAAAACACAGGTATTATTAACTCTTACTTCAATGGAGATGAGTGTGTTGGCGGTGTGTCCGGCTATAACTTTGGCACAGTTACAAACTGTTATAGCACAGCCAAAATAAGTGCTGACAGATTTGCTGGCGGTATAGTAGGATGCAACTATGGTATAGTCGCAAACAGCTATAATACAGGAAAAGTCAACGGCAATAACAGTATTAGCGGTGTGGTCGGTGTCAGTCAATATGGTACAATAATTAACTGCTATAATACAGGCGAAGTAAGCGGCACAAATAATGTCGGTGGTATACTCGGTGAAAGCTACAGTGCCACAATCGCAAACTGCTATAACACAGGCACGGTTGATGGTAATCATTATTTCGGTGCAATTTTCGGTTATGGCCGCAATGAAGATGCATCAAACTGCTACTATCTGGATTCGTCTTGTAGGTTCGGTACCGGTTCTGATAGTATATACGGACCGATTACAACAATAGCTAAAACAAGCGGAGCCTTTGCAAGCGGCGAGGTTGCTTACCTCTTACAGGGCGAGCAGACAGAAGCTGTCTGGGGTCAGAAAATCGGCACAGATGAGCTCCCCACCCTTGGCGGTGACAAGGTTTACTATGGTTATGATTCTTGTGCAGATGATCTAGCAGAATATACTAACAATAGTAATGTATTGGTAGAAAAGCCCGACCATAATTATGTAAACGGCTTCTGTACAGTTTGCGGAGGCTTCGAGCCTGCAACACTTAACGAAGACGGCGTTTTTGAGATCGCAAACGCAGGTCAGCTTTACTGGTTTGCAGACATGGTAAATAACGATAACGCAAACTTCGGCTATGCTGATGCAATTCTTACAGCAGACATCGTTGTAAACGAAGGCGTAATGACAGCAGAATCCACAGACGCAAGAGTATGGACACCTATCGGTAATGACAGTAACGAATACACAGGCACCTTTGACGGTCAGAATCATACTGTTTCAGGTCTTTACATTAATGACAGTGAAACAGATTATATAGGCTTGTTTGGTTTTGTAGGCGAGAATGGTGCAGTTAATAACACAGGTGTTATCAATTCGTATTTCAATGGTCAATCTCATGTAGGTGGTGTTGTCGGTTCTAACTACGGCAAAATGACAAACTGCTACAATACAGGTACAGTAAGCGGTGAGGAATATGTAGGCGGTGTTGTCGGTGCTAACTTCGCTACAATCACCAACTGCTACAATACAGGTACAGTAAGAGCCAGAGACTATGTAGGTGGTGTGGTTGGTTCTAACAATGGCACAATCGCAAACTGCTACAATACAGGCGTTGTCAGCGGTGAGTACTTTGTCGGCGGTGTGGTTGGATATAACTACTATGGTGGCACAATCACCAACTGTTACAATACAGGCGTTGTTAGCGGTAGCTATCAAGTCGGCGGTGTGGTTGGTCTTAGGACCGATGGCACAATTACAAACTGCTATTATTTAGATTCAGCCTTCACAGGCGGAATTAGTGGTAAAGATGTTGAAGGCTCTGCCGAGGCAAAAACAGCCGAGCAGTTTGCAAGTGGCGAGGTTGCTTACCTATTGGGTGATGCCTTCGGTCAGAAAACAGGCACAGACCAGCTTCCCACCCTCGGCGGTGACAAGGTTTATCAGGTAGAAAACTGTATTGGTGACCCTGTTTATAGTAACGCAAACGAAAATATAGACCATAATTTTGTAAACGGCTTCTGTACAGTTTGCGGAGGATTTGAGCCTGCAACACTTAACAATGACGGCGTGTATGAAATCGGTAACGCAGGTCAGCTTTACTGGTTTGCAGACAAGGTGAATAACGACAACGCAAACTTCGGCTCTGCAAACGCTATCCTTACAGCAGATATTGTTGTAAACGAAGGCGTAATGACAGCAGAGTCCGAGGGTGCAAGAGTATGGACACCTATTGGTAACTTTAATAGCAAGTATTCGGGTTCTTTTGACGGTAACAATAAAACTGTTTCAGGGCTTTATCTTAATGAGAGTTCAAAATGGTATGTTGGCCTGTTTGGTTTTGTATACAATGGTACAGTTAAGAACACAGGAGTTATTAATTCTTATTTCTGCGGTAGAAATGATGTAGGTGCTATAGCAGGCGTATGTAACAGTGGCGAAATTATAAATTGTTATAATGAAAGCATAGTTGTTGGCGATAGT
Source organism: Ruminococcus sp. (assembly GCA_045535715.1). Lineage (GTDB taxonomy): Bacteria > Bacillota > Clostridia > Oscillospirales > Acutalibacteraceae > Ruminococcoides. Next base: position 26,694 of record JAZSME010000021.1, read on the forward strand.
TATACAGGCGGTGTTGCTGGTTATAATCAAGATAGCACAATGACTGATTGCTATAATTCAGGTAATGTCAGCGGAAATTATAGAATTGCAGGTGTTGTTGGCTTCAATCAGCGTAGCATAATCAGTAACACTTATAACACAGGCGTTATCGGAACCGGTGAATGTGTTGGCGGTGTTGTCGGAGAAAGCAATGGAGGAGCAATCGAATCCTGTTATAATGCAGGAGAAATTATCGGCCGTGACACCTATCGTGTCGGCGGTATAATCGGCGAGAATAGGAACGGCTCAGTTGATAATTGCTATAACATCGGTACAGTTGACGGCACAGACAGTATGTTTGTGGGCGGTATAGCAGGTAATAACATTGAAGGAACCATTACAAATTGTTACTACCTGAACACAGCTTGCGAAGGCGGTATTGACGGCTCTGATTTAGCAGGCTCTGCCGAGGCAAAAACAGCCGAGCAGTTTAAGTCAGGCGAGGTTGCTTATCTTTTGGGTGATGCCTTCGGTCAAAAAATCGGCACAGATGAACTCCCCGTACTTGGCGGTGACAAGGTTTATACAGTAATCAACTGTAAAGATGAAGTGGTAGGCTACAGCAACACAGAGGGCGAAATCCTTGACCACAACTTCGAAGACGGCTTCTGCACAATCTGCGGTGATATGGACGGAATTGCTCTGGTTAAGGGTTACTCCATAGGCCTTGGCGGAAATATCGCAGTTAACTATTATATGGTTCTTTCTGATGAGGTTCTTGCTGACGAAAATGCTGAAATGGTATTTACAGTTCCTGACACAGGCTCAACCTACGAGGTGAGAATCCCCGTAAGCAGCGTAACACCTGATGCAAACGGCTATTACGTATTTACCTGCGAGGTTGCAGCTAAGGAAATGGCTTCAAAGATTGCGGCTCAGATTGTTACGAGTGACAAAGAGAGCGATGTGTTCGAGTATTCGGTTAAGCAGTACGCAGAGTATATTCTTGCAAAGGCCGAGGAAGCCAACAACCTTGTTGGCGGCGGTGTGGCAGGCGGTATTGCAGGCGGTATTGCAGGCGGCGGAGTAAGTAATCTTCTTACCCCTGAGATGTTGTCTTATGTTAAGGCTGCTCCTCTTGCAAAGGCAATGCTCAACTACGGTGCGTATGCACAGGTTTACTTCGATTACAACACAGATATCCTTGCAAATGATTCACAGTATATTTCAGCTGAGGATAAGATGCTTCCCGATTCCATTGACCTGAGCTCCTATAAGTTAACCTTTGCAGGCGAGGAGGAAGGCGTGAGCTTCTACGGAGCTACACTTTCTCTCAAGTCTGAGACAGCCATTAAGCTCTACTTTATAGTCGAGGGTGACGCTTCACTACTTGATGTGACAGTAAACGGTGAAGCTTATACACTTACAAAGAACGGTAACCTTTACGAGCTTAAAATCTCCGATATCCCCGCACATCTGCTCACAAAGATGTATGAGGTTAAGGTAGGCGGAATCACCATAACCTATGGTGCAATGAGCTATGCAGATATGGCTCTCTCCACAGATAAATCGGAACTTAAGAATGCAGTAAAGGCACTCTGGCTTTACGCTCAGGCAGCTTCTGATTATATCACAGCTTCTGATGTTTAACAGGGCGAGTAAGAGACAGAGCTTCTCTGATATCGAATTATAGAGTGTTACTGAATAACTAAATGAAAAGGCGTTTGTTTATGTACAAACGCCTTTTTTATTAACAGTTGTTTTCTTTTACATTTCACGATATAGTAACTGAAATCGGCTCAGATGCATTTATGTGTTGTGATTCTCTTCGGAGCGTCGAATTTTATGAGGTTGGCAAAATCTCATATCATGCCTTTGAAAATTACGGTGAAAAAGGCTGTGGTCTTAAATCTGTCACCTTTAATGGTCCCGTGAGTATAGTCTGCAAGGATGCGTTCAAGGGCAATTCTGAATTGGAGCAGGTAATCGGCTTTGATAACATTCAGGAGATAGAGCTTATACACAGTGAAAAAACCGGATATATTCACTGAAACACCTCTTGCCGGAAAGTTTATCTGAAAATATAAAAGTAACAGCGGTCAAAGGCTCGTGCCTTTGATCGCTGTTTATTCTAAAAAAAGGGGGAGAGAATATGCCGGAAAAGCCCCATCACCCCAACAAAAAACCCTGCTTCAGCCCTTTTAGCCGAAGCAGGGGATTTTTTAGATCAGACCTGCAATCTTTTTCTGGATTGTTGTTGCATCTCTTACTGTAAGTCTGTAATCGTTATCTGTGTCAGATACATTTTCATCCAGTTTATTCATTGCGATAATGCCTGCAAGGTGCTTCTGAACAAGCGTTGCATCCTTGATGTTAACGATACCGTCGTTATTGGAATCACCAACGCTTCTGAGGGTTGCGGATGCTGATACATCTGAAATATCAAGCTTGCCGTCAACTGTGGCGTCGTAAACCATGTGAACTGCACTTGAGAACCAGTTGCGCTCCTGTGCAGAGCAGTTTGTCAGGTCAACCATATTAGTGCCTGAGTTAAGGTTATCAACACCCAACCAAACAGAGGTTTTGTTATCGTTTATTGTAAGTGTGATGTTGCCTTCCATAGCATATCTGCGGGAAAGGATTCTCACGTTGATGGTGGGGGATTCCTTGGAAACTACAACCTGTGCCTTGTACCAATAGTAGAAGCCGTTCTGTGCAGTGTTTGTGCCAAGGAGCATAGCTTTCTGCATATCGTAGTCTGCAAGATCGGAAGCAGCACCCTCGGTTGTAATAAGGGGCAGATAACCCAGTGAACTTGAGCTCTTGAAGTAAATTGTAGCTGTCCAGGTGTCACCGTGAGAGGTTACTGTATAGGTTACCTTTTCGGAGGTGAGAGTGTGAGTGTCAGAGTCGACTACGGTTGTTGCCACAACATAGTATGTGTAGCTGATGCCGAGCTGATCCTCTGAGGTTGCAACTCTGAATACACCGGTTGTGTTGGTGTCAACCTTCTTGCCTTCTGCTGTGTACAGTTCGTAGGTGACGCTTTCTGTTGAATTTGTTGTTGCGTTGATTACTGCGTCCGCACCTATTTCAACAAGGGAGGGAACAGTAACATCCATTTCAAAATCGAACTGAACATAGGGAGGAATTTCAACATTGCCGTTTACATAAGTCTCCACAGAAAGTGTGCCGTCAGGATTCTTCGCTGAGGGATAGAAGCCTGCATTGTCCACGATACCGGAGCTTATTGTTACAGTCTGAGCTTTGCCTGCTCCTGCGTTGAACTTAATGTTGTCAATATCTGCGGGAACCTTGATGTAGTAAACATCACTGCCGTAGGTGTTTGTTTCGAGATAAGTCATTGCTGCACCGGGGGAGGGGGCAGTAGCGCCATCATACCAGTAAGCGCAATATACTTTATCCCAATCTCTTGTGTTGGTAAAGAATATGGTGATGAGTTCGACTGAGGAATACTCAGCAGTTACAACAGTATCACCTGTGATGCTAGAGAAGTCTGTATCCCAACCCTTGAAGGTGTAGGTGTAGTTTTCATCTGCTTCTCTCTTGGGATTGGCAGGTGCCTTAGCGCTCTTTCCGTACTCTACCATCTGAGAGCTGAGCTCTGTGCCGTCATAGTCGAGGAACACAACAGAGTATTTGTTGAGAACAGAGGTAAACTGTGCAGTAACGGTCAGGTCACCTGTGATGTTTGTGAAGGTCTTGTCCCAGCCTTTGAAGGTGTATGTGTACTGTGCATCAGCTGCTCGTGAGGGATCAGCGGGAGCCGTAGCACTCTTTCCGTACTCAACGGTCTGAGGTGTGCCGATTACGGTACCATCGTAGTTTTTGAAGGTTACTGTGTAGGAACGGAGCTGTGAATTGTACTGTGCAGTGACAGTAAGGTCACTTGTAATATTAGAGAAATCCTTATCCCAGCTCTTGAAGGTGTAGGTGTACTGAGTATCTGCCTCTCTTGTGGGATCTGCAGGAGCCGTAGCACCCTTTCCGTATTCAACCGAAACGGAGGTGATTTCGGTTTTATCCCAGTTTACGAAGGTTACCGTATATTTACGGACGCTTTCTGTAAACTCAGCGGTAACTGTAAGGTCGCTTGTGATGTTTGTGAAATCCTTATCCCAACCCGAGAAGGTATATACATACTGAGCGGTGGAAGCTTTAGTGGGAGCAGAGGGTGCGGTTGCTGCCTTGCCCTCTTCAACTGTACGGGTCGCAAGGACTGTGCCGTCCCAGTTCTTGAACGTTACTGTGTAGGTAACAACAGGTTCGGGCTCGGTGTATGTGTTCTTCTGGTTGTGATATGTGCCGCCCCACTCGAAGAGGAGGATAATCATATCTTCGCCGCTGTAAGTTATCTCTTCTGCTGCCCAGTTTGTGTTTCCTGAAGCCTTGAAGGTCTTCATCTTTGTTGCTTCCACGGGAACTGTGGTCTTATAGATAACGAAGTTCTGAGCTGCATTGCTCCAGTAGGAGGAGCCGACGGAGTACTTTTCTGTTTCACCGGTTGCGGTGAGATTAGCGTCTCCTGCAAGACCGGAATCGTTCCAGTAGTGCAGTGTGGGAATAAAGTCGGTAATATACTCGATAACGCCCACATATACAGTTTTTGTTGTGGGTGTGGGAGTTTCCACAACATCATCCTGTGCTGCGTAAACAGAAAGCTTGTTTGTGGAAATTTCGTACTTGAACTCGTAGGTGCCTCCTGTGGAGGTGAGAGTACAGTTTTCGCTTGAATCCATAGTCCAGCGGTAAGCTGTGTCGGTGATTGTACCTGCATTACCATGCCAGTCATCAGTACCTAAATTGTGTACCTTGAAGGTGTATGTGCCTGCGGGAATTTCCTTCACAACTGTGAGGATGTCATCGTTATCTGTCTTTACGAAGGCATCTGTTGCTTCCCAGTTGTTGAAGGTACC
>JAZSME010000114.1:0-3280 GCA_045535715.1 Ruminococcus sp.
ATTATCATCGGGCTTGTCAAGTATCTTGTGTAGGTGCTCAGCACCACAACCGCAGGCGTGGGCGAGCTTTCAAACTTTGTGCTTGGTTGTATCTTTGTACTTCCCGCGGCTTTCATCTACAAGCACAAGAGAACCAAGAAGAGCGCTATCTGGGCACTTGTTTTAAGCGGTGCTCTCATGTCTCTGGCAGCAACAGCAATCAACGCCTTTGTTATGATTCCTCTTTATTCAAACCTTATGGGCATTCCCTTCGAGGCAATTCTCGGGATGGTGCCCTCAGGTCTTAAGTTTGTGGACACAATGTGGGAGTTCTGTCTCATCTGTGTTCTTCCTTTTAACGCAATCAAGGCTATCATAGTGTCGCTGATTACCATCTTTATTTACAAGCCTCTCAGCGTACTTATCAAAGGATTTAATTGACAATCGGAGATTTGATGATATAATATAGTAAATTACAGAGTAGAAGCTGTGCGTGAAGTGCCCGAGAGACGGGGAGTTGCTCTCAGGACGAAGGATAGATTTGCATCTATCTGCGGTACAGACTTTGCATCCCGCTGTTAAGAGTGAATTTCGGGGACGGGTACTTTGTATGCGTCCCTTTTTTGCGTCATTAACAGCCTTTATTTGTTCTATTTTTGAACTTTGGAGGTATTTATGAGTAAACTGAACAGTCAGGAAAAAATCGGTTTTTTCCAAAAATTCATACTGTCATCGAGAGAGCTCTCTGACATAAAAAAGCTTGCCGTCTGCGCGATGCTTCTGGCACTTCGTGTAGTTGTGGGTTACTTCTCAAACGTTCTGCTGGGAGCTTTTCCCGACATCAAAATCGGCTTTAATTTCCTGCCCATTGCCATTGCAGCCATGCTTTTTGGCCCTGTGGCAGGCGGAATAGTGGGAGGTCTCGGAGACCTTCTCAGCTTCTTTCTGATGCCAATGGGAAGCTACTTCCCCGGTTGGACCATAAACGGAATCCTTGTCGGAATTATTTACGGACTGTTCCTCTATAAAAATGAAAAGAATCTCATCTTAAAGCTTATAATCTGTGAGATAATCACAAACTTTGGTGTTGAGGTTCTTCTTGGCTCCCTCTGGATGCTCATTCAGTTTGAAAAAGCATTTCTTCTTATGGCAGGAGTGAGGGCTTTGAAGTGCCTTATAGCTATACCTGTTGAGACAATACTGATTTACTTTTTCACCAAGGTGCTGAAAAGAATAAAGATATAAATCAAAAACCGCCTTCCGATTCGGAAAGCGGTTTTTATTTATTCTGTTATTCCTGCTATGGCTTTCTGAATTGCCGTTGCATCCTTTACGGTTACTTTATTATCTCCATCGAAGTTCAGATAGCCTGTATTCACAAAGCCGTCAAAGCCTGCAAGGTGCTTCTGGATATATGTTGCGTCCTTGACGTTGAAGCTTTTGTCAAGGTTTGCGTCTCCTCTGTGTCTGCCTACTGATCCTGAGGTAAAAGCATCAGTAATATCGAGGTCATCCTTCTCCCAAGCTTCCCCCAGAGTATATACCTTCTGCTCAGAGGGTACATATACGAAGTGGCTCAGCTCATAAAGGCTGTGAATTTCATTATGTGTCACCAGGAAATCTCCGAACTGTCTTGTGATAAACGCCTGATCGGCACCGCCTGTGCAGGCTTCAAACACCACGTAATCAGGGGCTTCATCCAAGGATTCATTGTGAATATAGAGGGTATTATACATATCAAAGGGAAGTCCTGCTTTACCCTCAAATTTTTCGGGATAGAAGAAAGGCACGAGCTCGGTCATATACTCGTAGTTATTATGGGGATACACTGCCTTTAATGCTCTTGCTTCCTTGTGGATGTCTGTGCCGTACTCACCATTTCCGAAATAGTAGAACCAGTTGCAGGAGAGCTTATCGTTATCCCAGACCCCTGAATCATAATCGAGAACACAGATCATTCCGTTGAAGTTGCCAACCCCCTCGGGGAAGTTTTCATTTTCCCCGGCTTCGTAATACTCTGAAGAAACAGCTCGGGTCTCTTTTGCGTATTCATACAAAAGACCGTTTTTATCAGTTCCGCCATCTATAAAATTATTCCAGATGATGGAGGAGACATTTCTGGGAACATCGTAGTAATAGACATTCTCGGCATCTGCCTTGTGAGCCTTGTAACCGGGCCATTCGTCGGGAGTTTCACTTCCCTCCCACCAGTAGATGCCCGCAAAATTGCTGTAATCATTACGCCACTCATCAGGCATAAGGAAGAAGTAGCGATAACATCCCATCTCTGTCTCGGGGAGGTCTTCAAAGTCTATTGCGGGTGCCTCTGTGCCGTACTCACCATTACCATAGTAATAAAACCAGTTACCGCCATAGGTATTATAAAGGAACTCATTGAAGCCGTTATCTTCAGGATCAATTACAAAAATCATTCCATTGAAATCGTATGTTCCATTTGGGTATAGCTCGTTCTCATCATAAGAATAAAACTCGGAGCTTACATTCTTTGTCTTAAATGCTTTGAAGTACAGCTCGCTGTCGGGAGTGCCGTTGATATAATTGTTCCAGATAATTGATATAACATCCTTAGGAACATCGTAGTAATACACATTCTCTGCATCTGCCTTGTGAGCCTTATATCCGGGCCAGCTGTCAATGCAGTGATCTGTACCTTCCCACCAATAGATACCTGCGGTATCGGTATATTCATTGTACCAATCCTCGGGCATGAGGAAAAAATATCGGTTGCAGCCTTCTTTTACCTCAGGGAGACCCTCGGCATAGGCATTAAGTGAGGAGGGCATCTCTTCTTCTGAGGTGATATTCTGTGAATAAGGCAGTGCTTCGGCTCCTGCGGTGAAGGACAGCGAAAGAGACAGAATAAGCATAGCCATCACTAAAAGTACGGATAATATCTTTTTCATAAAAACAACTCCTTTTGTGAAGCTTTTATATCTTCATTATAGCGACAGAAGCTTCTCAAATCAATGCTTCTTTATATAAAACCTATGCGAGGCACAAAATGTTTCAAAGTATTCTTAATAATTTTCATACAAAGAGCTTTTCCCTTATAACTGATTATTATTTAGCTTGCGGAAAGTTTATGTGATTTTTCCAAAGAAGCAAAATCGCCTTCCGATCCGGAAAGCGATTTTTGTATAAAATTTTTACATGTAAACATAAGGTACATCATCATAAACTCTGATGCTCTCTCCCACCTCAGAGTTTATATCGAGGGATGCAAGGTGCTTCTGTATGAGAGTTGCATCACGGATCGTGAGCTTTTCATCTTGGTCTGCGT
>JAZSME010000118.1:0-9177 GCA_045535715.1 Ruminococcus sp.
AAGAAGTACGTTACAGATACTATCGATGACTATACCCGTGGCTATTATGAGGTAACAGCTCCTCCCATGATCGTGTCAGAGGGGCTGGACTATCATTACAGACTTATGGGTCTTTGCTCCAAGGATGTGGTAAAGAGCTACGGCAGCTCTGTTTATGATATGCATAAGGAAGAATTTGATGAGATTCTTGAGAGAATTGATACAGTTTTGGTTCCTTCCGAGGAAAAAGAGGCTCCTGTGCTTGAACTTGTGAACCGTACCGCAGATCACATCTATGTTAACTGGTATATGTGTGACGAGGATGAATATAGCGGAGCTGATACAAACTGGACTCATCTGGGAGACGCCTACGGTGTGTCCGCGTTTCAGCTTCCCCAGCGTCCCGAAGAGTCTGAAAGCTATATTGTACGTTGCGTTTTAACAAACTCTGAGCTTGAAAAAACAGAGGATATTATCAGAGTTTACTTTGAGCCGATTAAGAAAGCTGAGACAGTAGACCGTGTTGAGGTCAAGGGTGTGACAATTCCTGTTTCAGGAGAGACACCTGATTTTGACCTTATATCGGAAGACAGCTTCTTCATCAACGCTGTTTATTGGACCGATGCAACAGATCCCAAAAACCGAGTTTCCTTGAAGGAGACTGATGTTTTCGAGGCGGGACACAAGTATGAGCTTGAGGTCTGGCTCAGAGCAAACGATGGATATAAATTCAGAATGGACTCCGACGATTGTCTCGATATCACCGCTGTTGTGGGCGAAAAGGAGGCAGAGGTGATTTACCCCGGAACTGAGATTTCCGCGGAAATTCTGGTAACCTTTGAGGTTGCGGGCGGCCCCACAGATGGTCCCACAGACGGTCCAGCTGACCCCGTTGTGATTGGTGTTCTGGGTGATGCAAACGAGGACAAGAAGGTAAATGTAAAGGATGCAACACTTATTCAGAAGTATGCAGCATCCCTTGTGACACTTTCAGAAACACAGCTTATCCTTTCCGATGTTAACTCTGACACCAAGGTGAACGTCAAAGATGCAACCATTATTCAGAAATTCTCAGCAGGAATCAGCACAGGTTTTTCTGTCGGAGAAGAAGTCAAAGCATAATAAATAAAAATATAAGCCACAGTCATTTGACTGTGGCTTTAGCTATGTCGTTTACACTTCGTAGCCGGCATCCTTTGCAAATTTCAGAAGGTTTTCTTTAACCGCTTTGCTGAGACTACACATGTACTCGGGCTTTCCGCTGTATTTTCCGGTTTCCGCAAAGGTTACTGCGGCACAGTTCATACAAGTGCTGCGATCCTCGCAGTTCTTGCAGTCGGGGCAAAGTCGGATTTCTTCCCGCTTTTTTCTGAGCTCTTCCCACGCCTCGAGAAAGCCTTCAGAGGCGTCAATAGAGGGGGTTGAGAGCATTCCGCAGAGAGTGATTGCACCATGCCAGTTGGCCCAGAATTGCGAGGCACCTGCTACGCATTGCATGGGATCACCGTTTTCAAGTTCGCAGGGGTTTTGAAGAACACTATCCATATTCTGAACTCTTGCAAGAATAGCATTTATGCCCTCGCGATAGAAAATGTCCTTTACAATAAGCTCTCCTGCAACCTGAGGGTCCAGTCTTCTGAAGTCATTGCAGGCGGAACACTCAAAGCGCCTTGTGGGAGGGAAACAGTAGCTTGTCATTCTGAGCTCCTTGCCTCGCTCCTTTGCAAATTCTTCAATGGCTTCCCATTTTTTGTAGTTGGTGGGAGTTATAGTTGTGTTGAGATGTGTGAGGATGTTTTCGCTTTCGAGCCAATCGAGGGTCTCGATCACGTCCTTGAAAACGCTGCCGTTTGAGCAAAGCTCGTCATAATCATCTTCGCTGACACCATAGAGCGTGACGTTTACCTGAGAAGGAGGGAGTCTGTGCCAAAGCTCCTTAAGTTCGGGAGAAAGCAGTGTGCCGTTGGTGTTTATTGCAATGGAAAGGCCCATCTGAGCCAGTGCCTCGTAGATTTCGCAGAAATCCTCACGCAAGGTAGGCTCTCCTCCTGTGATGAGAAGAAAAAGCATTCCTGCGTCCCGGCACTCCTTTGCAAAGGAAATCCATTCCTGCGCTGTACGCTCGCGACCGATGGGTTTCATTTCTTCGGGGGTAAGTCTCACGTAGCACATTTTGCAACGGAGGTTGCATCGGGGAGTCAGCTCAAAAATACCGCTGACGGGAACACCCAGGCGGGCGCAACGACGCAGAAGAACTCTGCGGATATCGGCACTTTTTTGTGTCATAGAGCTTCCTCCTTGTTAAATAATGTGTTGTATGCAAGGGTCACAGCTTCTTTGTCAACCCGACAGCAAAGTTCGTAGACGGGAACTTTCTCGAGAAGCTCGGCATAGAGAGCGGAGACCTTATCCATAAATCCGGTGCTCCAGCTGTTGAGCGTGGTCTGTGAGTAAAGCAGAGGGAAGCTTTCGCCGCCCAGACGCCTTACGGAGTTTTCCTTTGCGTGCTTGAGGATAAAAATACCCTTTATAGGAGCTTGCTTCGGGGAGTAGATGTCGGAGGTTCCGCTCCAGGGAGATCCGCCACCGAAGAAGGTTTCTCCCTTTTTCATAATAACGGTGCGGTCTCCGTTGAGAATCTCAGCACCCAGGTGCTCCTCCCAAAGGGCTGCTTGAGTGGATTTTCCTGCTCCGGAGGGACCTGAAAAAAGCACAGCACAGCCGTTTGTCATTACGAGGGAGCTGTGAAGAAGAAGAGCGTTCTGGTGAATGAGCATTTCCTCTCCGCAGACAAGATGACCGCTGTGCCAGTATTTTTTGTACTCGTGCCACAGAGCGGCAGGATAATACATAGTATTTTTCCCTTTAGGGGAAATGAGACAGGCAACCTGACATCCGTCCTCAGAGCGGAGCATTTTGTAGATCCGCAGGTAGCCGTCGGGGGTATCATATACGGTTATTTCGGGGTTATTAAATACAATTACCCCCTGGGGGTCCAGGGGGGTAGTTATCAAAGAAATTATATACTCCACATCTGCATTGTCGGAGTTTTGGCAGAGAAGCTCAGAAAAGCAACGGGGCATCTGAACCTCGGTAGGGAGGGAAAACCTTACGGTGATTCCCGAAAAATTGATACAAAAAGAGAATCCGGTGCTCATATCAGGAAGTGAACATAGCGTTAACCTGAGTATGGTAACAAATGGACTCGTTGTCCTGAGTGTTTGTGGCGTCCTCAATACATCCGCCGATGGGCAGGAAGTAATCAGAGATTACATAGGAAATACCACGGGTTTCATCAGGAGTGTCAGGGTCAGCAACAACGCAGGCATTGCTCATCAGGCTGATCTTGATTGCGCAGGCTGCAATTGACTGACTAAGCTTATAGAGCTCAACAGAAGCCATGGGCTTCTCATACTTCATTTTCATGCTCTATTGCCACCTTTCTTGAAAATAGGGGGTTACCCTTTAATCCTCTATGAGAACACCGCTCTGGCGAAGGGTATCAAGGAATTCCCTGACATCTTCCTCGGCGGTCTTGCGATCAATTTCAAATCTTTCAAGGAGAGCCTCGGTGAGACTTTCCTCGGTCTGTTCGGTACGGAGCAGTTCAAAGAGTACCTTTCCGCTTGAGTTGAGAGCAACAAGACCTGAGAGGTCTCTTGCAGCTTCGCCTGAGGGTATGGCAATGATATCGCCGGCAATCTCTCTAATAATAAAGCCCTCGGAGACACGCATAAAAACCCTCCAGCAGAAAAAGGAACCATCCCGACAAAATGGGAGTCTACCCCTATAATATAATCCATTAAACATTATAAAACAACTATTTTGGAAATGCAAGCCTTTTTTTGAAAAAAAAGAAAAATAATTACACTAACTAAAGAAATCTCCTGTTAATGTTAAATTTTCACAAAAAAGCAATTGACTGTTAAGATGCTTAGTGCTATAATTCATAATGTATAATAGCCTGAAAATGGGGTTAGTCTCTCCAGTAGTATGAGGCGTTTTCGGAGGTGAAAACGTGAAAAAGCGTGAAAACCGAATAATAAAGGAAAACGGACCCGGCTTTTTTTCCGGATGGAAGGTTCTGATACCGGTATTTCTGTTGATTTTTCTGACGTTTACGGGATGTGCAAGACCCGCTGATGAGACTCCGGTGTTGCCTGAGCCTACCGCAGGCGCTTACCATGGTGCTGTTCTCCAAAAACCGGCAACGGCGGCCGACCTCTATTCTCTCGAAATCTGCTCTTACAGCGGGCAGTTTATGGAGGACAACACTTTTGAGGAAGTGGAGAACGTGGCAGCGATGAGACTTGAGAATCGCTCTAAGGAATTCCTGGATCTTGCCACCATCACTTATGACCTGGGAGATGGAAAGGAAGCGGTCTTTGAGGTGAAGGGTCTCCCTGCAGGTGAGACGGTGTTGGTCCTCGAAAAGAACCGACTGCCCCTTACGGGAAGCGAAACGTTTACGGGATATCCCGAGGTTGAGGCTTCCTTCAACAAATCCGCAATAACCTCTACAAACGACATTTCCGTGACGGAAAAGGATGGAGTCCTTACGGTGTCAAACCTGACAAGGGGTACACTTGAAAACGTTACGGTTTATTACAAGCTCACCGATTCGGAAGGCAATTTCCTCGGCGGTATCGCTTATGTTTCTTCTGTGGGAACACTCAAGCCACAGGAATCTAAAGAAAAGGAAGCTCCCCTTTTCGCTCAGAACGCAAAGATAGTTAAATACAGCTACCAGAAAGGGTAGCGCTGATTCTGTAAGTTAATGTATATTTTTTATACATTATTAATATATAGAGCGTTTATATAGATATTTTCGGGTGTATCGGAGTATGCCTGAAACGAAAGGAGAAAAAACCATGAAACAATCAAAGTTCGGCAGACGAATAGTTTCATTGCTGCTTGTTCTTATTATGGTTGTAACGCTGCTTCCTTTGGGAACTATTGCTGCATCGGCGGCTGATCCCTTAAAGAACGACATCGTTACAAGCGCGAATAAGGGTACAACAGGTATTAAAACCTCCCTCACAAACCCTGATGAGGATACCCTTAACAAGAACGGCACCATCAACTGGCCTATCAAGGTTTACGACTACCTTGCTGACGGTATGCTCTTTGAGTTTGCTCAGTACGGCGGCGGAAGTCTTTACAGCACAGGTAAGAGATACACCGACGGCGGCGGTCAGTACGTACTGGGTCAGCCTATGCCCTACACAGTAGTAGGTCATGACTTTACCACAGATTTATCCAAAAGCGAAAAGGTCAACACGGGCTATACCGGCAGCGAGCAGTATACATACAAAAAGACATATAAGGCGGCTGTAAACTATTCAAGCCCCCAGTATATGCGTATCGGTTGGTCCGGTTCGACTAACTCCTCTTATCTCAACTGCTGCATTTCAAACTTTGTAGATGATAACGGCGGCGCAAAGGCAAGAGATGACGTACGTTACATGGCTCTTGTTTATCGCGCCAGCGGACTCAGCAATACAGGCTACACAGCTACTAACTATATTAACTTTAACATCGTAACAGGTGCAGGCAGCTGGTACAGACCCTCTGATAATATCGTAGATATCAACGGAAAAAAGGTTAGCAATACCGACGGCTGGACTGCGGTCGTTATTGACCTTCAAGCAAACTGTAGCGCTAACAACTGGTCAATCTACGGATCACAGAAAATCGGTTCCGTATACATTCGTCTTGGTCTTAATTCCACCAGCGACTACTGCGATATTTCACATGTAGCATATTTCAGCACCGCTGCTGCTGCACAGACCTATGGTCAGCAGTGCCTTGAGTTCATCAAGGAACCCGGTGAGTATATAAAGGGAACCACATGGAACTCAGCAAACAATACCGCTTTCGGTATGCTTTATCCCTCTAACGGTGCATCTTGGGCTACCGGTGGTGGTAACCCCAACACTACCCTTGGCGGTACCCACGGCGGTTACTATACCCATCAGATCGGTTACAGACCTTCCGTTGACGTAAGTGCAGATACCTATAACAATAACCGTAAGACAGGTAAGGACGCAAACGGTCGTTTCAACGGCACAGGTAATCTTATAGGCGATAATGGTATTCATTTTATTCAGAGTGCCTATGGATCCAACGGCGTTTACAGCATGAGAGATCTTGATTTTGGCGGATATCATCTTCTTACAGATGCCACAAAAGGTCTCTGGACGGCAGGCCTTCTTCAGGGAACACTCGGAGAAGATGGCTTACCTCAGTACAAGCAGGATACCGTTGAATATATTGCTGACCTTCTGAGTAAGACTCTGACTATTCCTCAGTACGGCACAAACGGCTACCCCAACTACAACTACGTTGCAGGTGTTAAGAATGCCGCTCAGTACGGCTCAGCCTCCAATGGTACGGCTTATGACCTTGCACAGGCTCTGAGAGTACGTCTCGGTATTACCTTTACCTCCGGCGCTTCAAGAGGCTCTGTGCCTACTATGGGTACCTATGCCTCAACAATAGCAAAGGCTGATGATCTTAAGGGCGACTTCCTGTCAGTTAAGGGTAACATCAGCACCTGTATGGATGCTGCTTACTATCTGCTTCACAACCTCTTTGTAGATAACTCCTACAACCAGCTGCAGAGCGACTTCCGTTACCTTACCCTTTCCAGCGCAACTCTTTCAAACGGCACAGATGCTTTCGTTTTTGACGGCGGTTTCTCCTATGGCGCAAGTCTTCAGGACCTCGTTAGCGGAAATATTACACAGGCACAGTACAAGGCTGCAGCTAAGAACTCAGTAAACTACAGTGCTCGCAGTAAGGGCGGAACAGGTCATATCTCCCTCATCGACGTAGATGAAAAAGACCTTGTTTACTACGCGAACGCAGAAGGCTCTCGTACTACCCGATTCCCCTTCCTGCCCGTATTAGGCTCCACAGGCATTTATGCAGGCGAGACCAAGTCCTACTACTTCGCAGAAGATGAGAAGCGCAGTTACGAAATCAACAACGGTACATACAATCAGAGAAACTACAACTACACACTGGTTTCAAACGGTGAGTTCGTATATAACGAAGAAGATGAACTCTACTTCGAATTCGAAGGAGACGATGACGTTTATCTGTTCATCAACGACCAGCTGGTTCTCGATATCGGCGCAGGTCACTCCATCTCCAACTGTTCACTTACTGTTAATGAATACGTACAGTGGGCAAAGGGTGTTGTAGACAATCCCACAGCATACTCTGCAGAGGAGCTTGCCCGTGCTCAGGCACTTGACCTTGAGGACGGCGAAGTTGCAAGCTTCGACTTCTACTACATGGAGCGTCACGGCTACGGTGCAAACATGCGTATCGTTACAAACATGCATATCACCGACCCTGAACTTCACGTTGAAAAGAAGGCTTATCAGTCAGGTAAGGAAATTGAATACGGCGGAATCGTTGACGCAGACGATCCCATCGAGTACAATTTCACTCTTACAAACGCAGGTAACCAGAAGCTCTATAACCTCACATTTATAGATGATAACATCGGCGTTTCCCTTACTCCCGAAAACGGTCTCTATGTTAAGGGCGACGGCAACGACACAGAACTTGACGATATTAACGGTTACTATGTAACTGATGCTCACGACGGTACCCTCGAAGCAAGCGACCTGACGGCAATTGTTTCGGGATATCAGAAGGTTAACTCGGGCGGCGACTATGTGGTAAACGATCATATCTATACCAAGGTTGAGTCCGGCAAGGGTACTCATATCCGTCTCGAGGATATTCCCGTTACATTCGCAGACAATGAAGCTCTCAAGAGCTTCCTCAAGACCCTGCAGAGTTCAGGTACAGAGGGCGGTTTGGTTGACGAAGAGCATACACAGCAGGGCGCAGGTCTCTGGGTTGACGCAACCGTAACCTTCAAGGGTATTTACTACACCTTATCCGATGAGCAGGAAGAGGCAGGTGTATTTAACAATACAGTTCGTGTTACTGCTACAACAAAGTCTGACAGAACAGATCCCGCAAACCAGACTCTGGAATCAGAAGCACGTCATCGTGTATATGTAACTGCAATTCCTAAGTACTACCAGTGGTCAGGACACGATCTCTTTATCTCCAAGCAGAGAGTTTATGATGACGCTGCAGCAGAAGCAGGAAACACAGGTAGTATGCTTCACGACTACATCGCCTTCTTTAACACAGTAAACGGCGATATAAGCAAGTTCGGTACTGCACTCTGTGACCGAATGGGTCGAAGAGTAGACAATGATCACTACAAGCATGTTGCCCTCGGCTATCAGGCAGGCGACGGTCCTTACGGCTACAAGACAGATTACACAGAGCCCGGTATCCACGAGTTCTATCTGCTTATGTACCTTTACTCCTCAACAGGCGATATCAGCACAATGAATCTTGGCGAATACGCTATCGTTCGTGTTCTTATCATCGTTACCGAAACTCAGGACGCAAAGTATGTTCTTGACTACGGTCTCTCCACAGAGAACCTCGATAAGAACGGCGAGCTCTTCAAGGGCGACGAACTCCTCGGTTCCATGAGTGGTACTAATGCAAAGGTTATGGGCTTCGCAAACACAGAGCCTTCTTACCTGAATGTTGAGGATAAAACCGCAAATTACAACAGAATCGACTTCACTCCTCTTAATATCAGCTCAAGCCAGAAGATCGAAACAGAGGATGGCTTCTACAAGGCAAACATCGCTATTCCCGATGATGGTAAGCTCATCAGTTACGATGAGTTCTCAGGAAGATATACACTGACCGATACAGGTACTGTTATGGTTCATGCCGATGTTCCCGTAGCATGGGACGAGATGTTTATCTACTACTGGTATGACGACAAGACCGATAACGTATGGCCCGGTCAGGCGATGAATATGACCAGCCACGGTAACTTCGAGTTTGCAATTCCTGATAACGTTCCTCACATCATTATCCATAACGGCGTAAATCAGACAGTAAACCTCGATATCACACCCGGTCTTGAGACATGGGTTGACATTCCCGGTACCATTACCGGTGAGGGCGATGCAGCAAGACTTGATTCAAGCGTATCCCATAAG
This sequence comes from Ruminococcus sp., assembly GCA_045535715.1. Classification (GTDB taxonomy): domain Bacteria; phylum Bacillota; class Clostridia; order Oscillospirales; family Acutalibacteraceae; genus Ruminococcoides. The sequence continues at coordinate 9,039 of JAZSME010000118.1, forward strand.
ACGGCAGACGGTGTTCTCCATATCTCGGTTCCCGAGAATTGGGGCGATGTATACGTTTACTGCTGGGATAACTTCAACAACGGTCTTAGAGATAAGCCCGGTATCAAGGTAGTGGAAGTTGACGAAAACGGCTTCTACA
>JAZSME010000140.1:0-8559 GCA_045535715.1 Ruminococcus sp.
TAATAGCTGCACCTGTTTTCACAGGCATGGTAACATATACCTCTTTATAATTTTCCTTTAATTTTTGGGCGCATTTATTTGCAGCCTTTTCACTGATAAAAAGAGAAAAGACAGCAGAACCAGAACCGCTCATAGCAGCACCCAAGGCTTTACATTTATACATAATATCTTTGACGTTGGTGATTTCCTGAAGTTTCAGCACCTCTTCAAAATCATTATGAAGATAATCTGAAACGTTTCTGACACTACCGCTGTAAAGAGCAGGGATACAAAGGTCAGTATAAGAAAACTGTGACTCGCCCCTCTTATCAGCAAGAGCGTACGCTTCCGCCGTTGAAACAGAAATCTCAGGCTTGCAGATAACAACATAGCATTTAGGAAGATTCCTGAGTTTCTTGAGAGTAGTTCCGGTACCGGTAGCGTGACAAGTGCCACCCATAATACAAAAAGGCACATCCGCGCCTACCCTCTCGCCAATTTTACACAGTTCTTCCTCTGATAACCGTGTATCATAAAGACGATTAAGAATCACAATAACAGCTGCACCGTCTGCGCTGCCTCCAGCAAGACCTGCACCAAAGGGAATTTCTTTTTTAATATCAATATAAACATCCCCGTGTATGATGTTTGTGTGGCGGAAGAAGGCCTTTGCAGCTTTGTAAGCAATATTTCTGCTGTCGCAAGGCACACCTTCTCTGTCGCAGGTTATGATGATTTCGCCTTCGGTATCGGCTGAAAGCTCATTCACTTCTATTGTAACTGTTTCAAAAAGAGAAACTGTCTGCATAAGCATTGATACATCATGATATCCGTCAGGTCTTCTTCTGAGAATATCAAGAGTAAGATTGATTTTTGCCGGTGCAGAGGCTGTGTATTTCATAATCAGAGCTCCTGTAAAAATTCCTTGATTCTGCTAATTGCTTCTTTAAGATGCTTGAGAGAATATGAGTAAGATACTCTTACAAAACCTTCTCCGCTTTCTCCGAATGCGTTTCCGGGTATTATGGCTACTTTCTTGGATTTAAGAAGTCTTGTACAGAATTCTTCAGAAGAAAGTCCTGTTGATTTAATTGAAGGGAATGAGTAAAAAGCACCGCCGGGCTCAAAGCACTCAAGGCCCATGGCGTTAAACTCACCAACTACGAATCTGCGACGCATCTCATATTCAGAACGCATCTTTTCAATGTCACTGTCGCCATTCTTGAGAGCCTCTATTGCTGCATACTGAGCAACCGTGGGGGCTGACATAATACCAAACTGGTGAAGCTTTGTCATCATATCGAGTATGGGTGCGGGTCCCATAGCATAACCCAGTCTCCAGCCTGTCATAGCGTATGACTTTGAGAATCCGTTGATAACAACAGTTCTCTCCCTCATACCGGGGAAAGAAGCAATGGAAACGTGCTCACCGTTATAAGTAAGTTCGCTGTAAATCTCGTCTGAGATAACAAAAAGATCATGCTTTATAATGGTCTCACAAAGGGATGCAAGTTCGTTTTCTCGCATTACAGCACCTGTGGGATTATTGGGGTAAGAAAGAATCAGAACCTTGGATTTATCGGTAACAGATGCCTCCAGCTCCTGCGCTGTAAGCTTAAAGGAATTCTCAATCTTTGTATCAATAATCACAGGCTTTGCACCTGACATAAGACTCAAGGGCTCATAACAAACGAATGAAGGCTGATGAATGAGTATTTCATCGCCGGGGTTTACCATACATCTGATTGCAAGATCAAGAGCCTCACTGCCTCCAACTGTTACGAGAATTTCGTCAGCAGGAGAATACTCCAGATTATACTTACGCTTTGCAAAATATGAAATTTCTTTTCTTAATGCTTCAAATCCTCTGTTTGGTGTATACCAGGTTCTTCCCTTCTGAAGCGACTCAATACCGGCTTTACTGACGTGCCAAGGGGTTCTGAAGTCAGGTTCGCCAACAGAAAGAGAAATAACATCCTCCATTTCATTGGCAATATCAAAGAAGCGTCTGATACCTGAAGGTTTAACGCCGAGGATTGTCTTATTTAAACGATTACTATAATCCATCAGAACTGCATACACCTTCTTTCATCCTCGGGGATATCGGTAAGAAGGACACCATCGTCCTTATATCTCTTAAGAATAAAGTGAGTTGCAGTAGAAAGAATACCATCAAGTGCAGAAAGTTTTCTGGATACAAAAGAAGAAATCTCCTGAATTGTATCGCCCTTTACAATAAGAGCCAAGTCGTATGTACCAGCCATAAGATAAACAGAAGAGACTTCTTCAAATCTCATAATCTTTTCAGCGATTTCATCAAAGCCCTTTTCTTTCTGAGGAGTGACCTTAAGCTCGATATACGCTGTAACACCGCTGTTATCAACCTCTTCGTAGTTGATAATGGCTCTGTATCCCTTTATAATACCGCGATTTTCATAATCGCTGATTCTTGCCGATATCTGCTCTTCACTTTCGCCAAGAAGAAGAGAAAGCTCACCAAGAGTATAGTTGGAGTTTTCTGAAAGAAGTCTGAGTAATTTGTCCATAATAAATCTCCTTTATGTTTTTATACAGTAGCAAAATTTCTGAGAGTGAGATAATTAACAACATCAGCGCAGATTGCCGTAGCAACGCAATAAAGTTCACACTCGTTCTTATTGATTGTCAGTTCATGATAATCATAAGAACTGCTTTTTGATATCTGAGTCATAACAACTGACTTATCAATATCAGATACAGTAAGGTTTCTCTCGGGGGAAAAATCAGAAACATACCATGTAATACCGTGAAATCTGAATTCAGCACGTGCAGGTAAACCGCTCAGAGTCAACACAAAATGTCTTTTTTCTCCCTTTACGGAAAAAATATAGAAGTACTGAAATGGAGCAACTCTCAGAGTAAGAAGAGTTTTTCCGTAAACATCGGTGATTACCATTTTATCAGTAGCAGTATTTCGTCTGCCTTTTACGTAATATTTGGTATCACCCTTATGGTCATAAACAATAAATCTTGACTTTTCGGAGGACTTGTCCCTTCTGAGATATAGTTTCATAATATCACGCTCTCTGTAAGAATCTGATACATAAGATATTATATGCCTGAAACAGGAAATAATCAGATAACAGTTTTGGGAATGTTATGATTTAAAATCCTAAGGTTACCATGACGTTGATATCCTGAATCCTTAGCATAACAAACTGCGTATGATAATAACAACCAGAAGCTGTAAACGAGATATGTTCTGTCAAAAAGGACTGTCTTTTCGAACATGGCATAAACAAAATATCCGAAAAGGAACGCAATAAGCGAAGGATAAACGCTGTATATCATAATTCTTCGCTGTACATACCAGACGGGAATCAGCATCTTCATAACCTTGATAAGAAAGATCATGAAGAGTATGAATCCAACAATACCGGCTGTAACAAGAATGGTATAAAATCCGTTATGTAAGTCTGCGGCAGAGAGTCTTCCGATTCCTTTTATGCCAAAGTTAAAATTTGTACGTCCTGTAACCTCAACAATCATTGAGTCGAGATTACCCTTGCCTATTCCAAAAAGAGGATATCGCTTGAAAATCTCAGCGCCGGCTTTCCACAGGAACATACGGCTGGTATATCCCGTGTCTTTACTGAGGCTGAAAAGCTCACCATTTGAGATAGCCTCCATCAGATCTTTGTCAAGATATTTGCCGTTGCTGAAAATAGCAGAAACACCAAGTCTCAGAGCAGATCTGATGAATACAAGCAAAAACAGAAGAATAATGCCACCGATTGCAAGTGCTATAAGTCTTGAAATAATCAGTCTTGCAGGCATATCATCCGTCATAGCAAAAAGCTTAAGAATAATAATTACCGTTGCATAAACGATAAGAAGGAGAAGACTTGCGCTGCTGTTTGACAAAAACAAAGAAACAACGCTAACGGAAAAAGCGAGAAAGAGCCAGATTCGGCTGATTCGTTTCTGAGAAGAATGATGTATAAAGTTAGGCTTTGTCAGCATATGACAGAAGATAATACAAAGTGCCGACGCATAACCCAGGTAATTGGGATTTGTGAAAAAACCTTTGTAAAGCTTGCTTTCATAATAAACTGAAATAGTCTGATTTGAATAATCAAGGAACAAAAGAACAAATCCCACTATAATAAAGAACGTGGTAAGAAAAACAAATATCTTCGCGATAAGATAAAGCTCCCATCTGAAGGGAACACCTTCTTCTGTATGCATTCCGTAAAACATAAAGAAACAGATACTGCAATTGAGTAGCATATAAAAATTATAAATGACCGTATCTGTATTAGTGTTAATATTAAGAAGCAACGTAATGGCGAAGGAAATAATAAAGGCAAACAGCCAGAAACTGAAATATGCCTTCTTATACATTTTATACTTAAAAATATTATGTATACTGAGAAACGCTCCCCAATAGAAAAGCACGAACATTGCGTAATATGCAATCGTCTCAACATAAAGAACCATAAAAAAGAAGAGACAGATCATATAATATATACGAAACAAAGAGGAGTCAAAAATCAGAAACTTGAGTTTCGATAACATAATCCACCTCGATCATTTATAATAAAAATCAGGAGAAAACCTCGCGGACGGTTTTAAAAATAAGATAGATGTCTCTTCTAAACCCAAATCTCTCAATATACTTGAGATTATACTCCATCTTCTGAGGAAGAACGGTTTCAATATAAAGCTTATCAATATCTTCAGATTTATTGAGAAGTTCCGCTTCATCTTTAAACATAATGCTTGCAAGGGATGTGACTCCGGCAGGCATCAGGAGAGTCGCCATCATTTCGGGAGTGTAAGCTTCAACATACTTTCTGACTTCGGGACGAGTACCTACAATACTCATCTTACCTGAAAGAACGTGAAATATCTGAGGAAGCTCATCAAGCCTGTATTTTCTGAGCACTTTACCGATTTTGGTAACTCTGTCATCTCCGAAATAAGTCAGCATTCCTGCAGCATCCGCACCGGTATACATTGTACGGAACTTCCAGATTTTAAACTGTTTTCCGTAAGTTGTGACCCTTATCTGCTTATAAATAACGGGACCTTCGGAACTGCACTTTATTATAATTGCAATAATAAGCATGGGTATGAGCAGTAATACAAGAAGAATAAGAGAAAGAACAACATCAAGCACTCTTTTAAGAATCAAACTCCATTGTTTTTTCTTAAGTATATCATAGTAATGCTTTACTGCGTCATTCTGAAATTCAGCCGGTAAATCTTCAAAAGCTTTAAGAATCATAGTAACCTCTGATCAAAAGATAGTTATAGTTATATACGATATCATTATACTATTTATATTAAGAATTTTCAACACTTTACAAAAAAAACTGCATATAGTTTAGAATATAATTTTTTTGAATTTCATATCAGTTTATTTTACATTTTATACCCTTGACTAAAAGGGCGTATAATTGTAAAATATAAGCATAAAACAACGGAGGTATTATTATGAGCAATGAATACTCCCCTGACCTCATAACTTTGGTTGATGAGGACAATATCGAACACAGCTTCGAGATTCTTGACACAATTGAATTTGAGGGCAAAGAATATTACGCACTCTATCCTGTCTTTGATAATCCCGAAGAAATGATTGCTGACAGCGGTGAATACTACATCATGGAAGCTACCGAGGAAGATGGCGAGCTTGAGCTGGCAGAGGTTGAAGATGATGACCTCATTGACAAGCTCAGTGTAATTTTCGAAGAGAATTTTTCTGAAAAATTCGGAGAATAACATAATATATTAAATACGTTTCCTGCCTGATGCGTGAATGCGCAAAATAACCCTACACCCTTTAAATCGGGAGCTTGTCTCCGGTAGTGGCGTGCAGACCTCCCCTATTGGGACGAAGGGAGCCGAAAGCTACAGGGCGGGCACCCACCTGCTTTTGAGTAGCAGGTTATCTTAGCGATATACGGTCAGGCGGGTTTCTTTTTTTAGGAGCGTTTATGAAAATTTCTGTACTTGGCTGCGGCAGATGGGGCAGCTGTATTGCATGGTATCTTGATAAAACAGGCCACGAGGTCCTTTCCTGCGGTCTCGAAAATGCACCTGAATTTATCGAGTTAAAAAACACAAGACATAACGATTATCTGAGTTTTCCTGAGAGCATTGAAATCAGCTCTGATCTGTCATACGCTATCGAAAGAGCTGAAATTATTGTTATTTCCATCTCTGCTCAGCATCTCAGAGAATATATGAAGGATATCTCAAAGTACAATCTCGACGGAAAGATCATTGTATTATGCATGAAAGGCGTGGAAGAATCCACAGGACAACGTCTCAGCCAAGTTGTAGGAGCCTTTGTAGATGAGGAAAAAACCCCTATCGCCGTTTGGGTCGGACCTGGTCATCCTCAGGATTTTGTCAAGGGTATCCCCAACTGCATGGTTATCGACAGCAAAAACGAAGAAGTTAAAACTATGCTTGTAAATAATCTTTCCAGTTCTCTTATCAGAATGTACATAGGAAATGACTTTCTCGGAAGTGAGATAGGCGCTGCTGCAAAAAATGTAGTCGGCATTGTTGCTGGTATGCTTGACGGTCTTTGTTATCAGTCTCTGAAAGGTGCCCTTATGGCAAGAGGAACCTGGGAGATTTCAAAGCTAATAGAAGCTATGGGTGGTAATCCTCAGTCAGCTTACGGACTTTGTCATCTCGGCGACTATGAAGCTACCCTTTTCTCAAAATGGAGTCACAACAGAATGTTTGGCGAAAGCTTTGTTAAAGGCGAAGAGTATCAGAAACTTGCTGAAGGTGTAATGACGACAAAAGCGCTCAAAAAGCTTTCTGAAAAATATCAGGTTGATATGCCTATCGTTTCTGCGGTTTATGAAGTACTCTTCAATAACAAACCTGTGGAAAAAGCTATTGAAGAACTTTTCGGTCGTTCAGTAAAACAAGAATTCTAAACAAATGCAAAAGGAGTCGGTAAAACCCGACTCCTCTTTTTTTTATAAAAAAACAGCGCATACTAAAAAGTATGCGCTGAAATTATAAGTAAAACTGATTACTTAACCATAGATGCAACTTCTGCTGCGAAATCGTCCTGTCTCTTCTCGATGCCCTCGCCCTTTTCGTAGCGAACGAAACCTGTAATAGCAATCTTGCCGCCAAGCTCCTTAGCAACGGAATCAACATACTGCTGGATATTAACATCGTTATTCTTAACGAACTCCTGATCTACAAGACAATTCTCCTTGTAGTACTTAGCAACCTTACCGCCGAGAATCTTCTCGATGATTGCCTCAGGCTTACCTTCGTTGAGAAGCTGCTCGCGCATAATCTTCTTCTCGTGATCGAGAACGTCAGCAGGAACAGCATCCTTGTTGAGGTAAGGTGTGTTAAGAGCAGCAATCTGCATTGCTACGTCCTTACCACATGCAACGAATGCATCAGAAGCAGTATCAACGTCAGTGTCAAAGGTAACCATAACACCGATCTTACCGCCAGCGTGTACATAACCTACGCAAGGAGCCTCGAAGCGCTCAAAACGTCTGATCTGGAGGTTCTCACCGATTGTAAGAACTTTCTCCTGAAGAAGAGCCTCAACTGTCATCTCTGTACCGAATGCTGTGCAAGCCTTGAGTGCGTCAACATCAGCAGGACCGTTCTCGATAACAGTAAGTGCGCAAGTCTTTACGAAGTTCTGGAAGTCCTCGTTCTTTGCAACGAAGTCAGACTCAGAGTTAATCTCAATAACAACACCAATTGTGTTTGTATCGTTTGTAAGAGCGTAAGCAATACCCTCTGCAGCAATTCTGGAAGCCTTCTTAGCCTGCTTTGCAAGGCCCTGCTCTCTCAGGAAATCTACTGCTGCATCCATATCACCGTTTGCTTCTGTGAGTGCCTTTTTGCAATCCATCATACCGCAGCCGGTCTTTTCTCTTAATGCTTTAACGTCCTGTGCAGTAAAACTCATAGTAGAATACCTCTCTATCTTATATTCAATTATTCAGCTGCTGTTTCTGCGTCAGCCTTCTTGGTTGTTCTTCTCTTCTTGGGAGCTTCCTCTGTTGTCTCAGCGTCATCCTCGATAACTGCTGCAGCACCCATCTGGCCCTCTCTGCCCTCGATAACAGCAGAAGCCATAGCACCGGCGATAAGCTTAACAGCGCGGATAGCGTCGTCGTTGCCGGGGATTACGTAATCAACCTCATCAGGATCACAGTTTGTGTCAACAATAGCAACTACGGGGATACCGAGCTTCTTTGCTTCTGCAACAGCGATCTTCTCTTTTCTGGGGTCAACGATGAACAGTGCGCCGGGCATCTTGTCCATATCCTCGATACCGCCGAGGAACTTCTCGAGCTTCTCGATCTCGAGCTTGTGCTTGATAACTTCCTTCTTGGGAAGGAGATCAAATGTACCGTCTGCCTCCATAGCGCGGAGCTGCTTGAGTCTAGCGATTCTGCGACGGATTGTTGTGAAGTTTGTGAGCATACCGCCGAGCCAACGAGCGTTTACGAAGTATGCGCCTGCACGCTCAGCCTCTTCCTTGATGCTGTCCATAGCCTGCTTCTTTGTACCTACAAAGAGAACGGACTT
>JAZSME010000029.1:0-4627 GCA_045535715.1 Ruminococcus sp.
TGTCACATAATTTAGCAAGGTTAAAGGAGCATATCTTGCTGGCCATACCTACCGCTATACCCGTGTTGGGTGACAGCAGGATGTTCGGGAAGGTGGTGGGAAGGAGTGTAGGCTCCTTCATGGTATTATCGTAGTTATCTACAAAGTCAACCGTATCCTTGTCGATGTCTCTGAAAAGCTCGTTACATAACGGCTCGAGCTTCGCTTCTGTATATCGTGGAGCCGCCCACGCCATATCTCTGGAATAAAACTTACCAAAGTTACCTTTTGACAGTACAAAAGGATGAAGCAATGCCTCGTATCCTCGTGAAAGACGAACCATTGTATCATAAATAGCTGCATCGCCATGAGGATTGAGCTTCATTGTCTCACCAACAATATTGGCAGACTTCGTAAGTGAGCCGGTAAGAAGCCCCTTCTTATACATAGTGTAGAGAAGCTTTCTGTGGGATGGCTTGAAGCCGTCAATCTGAGGAATTGCTCGGGAGAGAATTACGCTCATTGCATAAGGCATATAATTCTGTTCCAGAGTATCAACTATTTTTTGCTCGACAATTTCTCCTGCACCTTCAATTACTCCTGTCACAGAAGGCTTCATAGTTTCTCTTTCTGCTTTCTTTTTTGCCACTTTACTCTCCCCCTTTCTTATGATAAGTCAAGATTATCGATGTAATTTGCACCGTAATTTACAATGTAATCTTTTCTTCCTTGGAGGTTGTCTCCAAGAAGAACATCGAACATTTCAGAAGTTTTCTCAACATCACTGGGTACAACTTTAATAAGACGTCGTGTAGCAGGATTCATAGTTGTAAGGTTCATCATGTCTGCCTGATTTTCACCAAGTCCCTTACTTCTCTGAATCGTGAATCTGGAGCTTCCTATCTCCTCGATATACTTTTCCTTCTCCTGTTCAGTATAAGCAAAGTATGTTTTATCTTTGGCGGTAATCTCGTAAAGAGGAGATTCTGCAATATACACCTTGCCTTCATCAATCAGAGTAGGAGTTAATCTGTAAATCATTGTAAGCAAAAGAGTTCTGATCTGATATCCGTCAACATCAGCATCGGTACAGATAATCACTTTACTGTAACGAAGATTCTCAAGACTGAATGCGGAAATATCCTTGTTGGACTTGGAACTTACTTCAACGCCGCAACCAAGAACCTTTATGAGGTCTGTGATAATATCACTTTTGAAAATTCTCGAATAATCCGCCTTTAAACAGTTAAGGATTTTACCCCTGATGGGCATAACAGCCTGAAAATAAGGGTCTCGTGCTTGCTTACAAGAGCCGAGAGCAGAGTCACCCTCAACAATAAAAAGCTCTCTCTCCGATGAATCCTTGCTTCTGCAATCAACGAATTTAGCAACTCGATTAGTCATATCCATTGTTACAGTAAGTTTTTTCTTTAAATTCTGTCGGGTTTTTTCAGCGTTTTCACGGCTTCTCTTATTGATAAGAACCTGATTGCAGACCTTTTCCGCCTCAAGAGGATTCTCGATGAAATATATTTCAAGATTGTGCTTCAGGAAGTCTGTCATTACATCCTGAATACCTTTGTTAGTGATAGCCTTTTTAGTCTGATTGGCGTAAGATGTGACACTTGAGAAAGATGAAATACAGATTACAAGACAATCCTCAACGTCGCTGTAAGTTATCTTTGACTCGTTCTTTGTATACTTTGAATTTGCTTTAAGCCACGCGTCAATCTGATAAACAAAAGCATTTCGGACAGCCTTATCAGGGGCACCTCCGATTTCAAGCCAGCTGGAGTTATGATAGTACTCGGTTAAAGCATGCTTATTTGAGAAAGCAAGGGAAACATTGATATTGCACTTGTATTCGCCCTTATCATCTCTGTCCTGAGCCATTCTGTCGCCCTGCCAGAATAAAACAGAGCTGAGAGCCTCTTCCCCAACGATCTCTTTTACATGGTCAGAAATGCCGTTATCGTATTTAAAAACGGTTGTATCAAAATGAGAGGCTGAGGTCTGGTTCTTAAATACAAAGCTAATACCTGAGTTAACAATTGACTGTCGCTTCATAATATCGAGGAAATACTCAGGAGCGATATCAATGTCGGTGAAAACTTCAAGATCGGGCTTCCATTTAATGATTGTACCTGTGTCTTTCTTAGGGTATTCCTCTTTCTTCATTTTTCCTTTAATATTACCCTTTTTAAAATTAAGGGTATATCTGAAACCGTCTCGTCTGATGTCAACATCCATATATTCTGATGAATACTGTGTTGAACAAAGACCGAGACCGTTAAGACCAAGAGAGTACTCGTAGTTGGAGCCGGAGTTATTGTCGTATTTACCACCTGCATACAGCTCCATGAAAACAAGCTCGTAGTTATAGCATTTTTCCCTGTTATTATAGTCTACGGGGATACCTCTGCCATGATCCTCGACCTGAAATGAGCCGTCAAGAAAGCGTGTAAGAATAATCTCCTTACCATAACCTTCTCTTGCTTCATCAACGGAGTTGCTGAGAATTTCAAAAACCGCATGCTGACAGCCTTCAATTCCGTCAGAACCGAAGATAACAGCGGGTCTTTTACGAACTCTGTCCGCACCTTTTAAGGATGTAATACTTTCATTGGTGTATTCAGCTGTCTTTGCTTTTGACTGTGCCATACCTTATTTCCTATCCTTTAATTTCTGAATTTTATCTCTGAGGAAGGCTGCGTGCTCAAATTCAAGGAGTCTGGCAGCCGCTTTCATTTCTTTTGTAAGAGATTCAATAAGTTCTGCGCGCTGTGCTCTGTTAAGCTTAGAGAACTCATTATCCTCATCACCCTTATGGGTTGATATTTCAATAACATCCGCAATCTTCTTTGTAATGGACTGAGGAGTTATTCCGTGGTCTTCGTTATACTTTTGTTGAATTGTCCGGCGTCGGTTAGTTTCCGTAATAGCCTTTTTCATTGATTCGGTCACAGAATCAGCATACATAATTACAGCTCCGTCTTTGTGACGTGCAGCTCGACCAATGGTCTGAACCAAAGAGCGCTCACTTCTGAGGAAGCCTTCCTTATCTGCATCAAGAATTGCAACCAGAGAAACCTCGGGGATGTCAAGACCTTCTCTGAGCAGGTTTATACCAACAAGCACATCAAATTTCTGGAGTCTCAGGTCTCTGACAATCTCCATTCGCTCTACTGTGTCGATATCATGATGCATATATCTCACCTTTATTCCTGCGGAATCCAGATAAGATGTAAGGTCCTCTGCCATTCTTTTGGTTAAAGTTGTAACGAGAACTCTTTCATTTCTCTCGACTCTGAGGTTTATTTCAGAGATCAGGTCATCAATCTGACCTTCTACGGGACGAACTGAAATCTCAGGGTCAAGAAGACCTGTGGGACGAATTATCTGCTCTGCAACAACAGCACTTTTTTGATATTCAAGGTCACCGGGAGTAGCACTCACAAATACCGCCTGATTTATATGTCCGTAAAATTCATCAAAATTAAGCGGTCTGTTGTCAAATGCAGAAGGAAGACGGAAACCATAATCAACAAGTACTTGTTTTCTTGCTCTGTCTCCTGCAAACATACCTCTTACCTGAGGCAATGAAACATGTGACTCATCTACAAAAAGCAGAAAGTCATCAGGAAAATAATCAAGAAGAGTTGTTGGCATAGAACCCGGCTTTCTGCCTGAAAGTACCCTTGAATAATTCTCAATACCTGAGCAAAAACCAATTTCTCTGAGCATTTCAATATCATATCGGGTTCTTTGCTCAATTCTTTGGGCTTCGATCAGTTTACCTTGATCGGTGAAAAAGGCAATTCTTTCCTCAAGCTCGCGCTCAAGCTCAGCAGTTGCTTCTTTTATCTTATCACCTGAAACGATGTAATGTGAAGCAGGATAAATTGCTGCGTGTTTAATTGAAGCAAGATACTCCCCCGTCACAGGGTCTATTTCGGTAATTCTGTCAATTTCGTCTCCAAAAAACTCAACCCGAATGATTCTGTGATCAGAGTATGCGGGATATATCTCTACTACATCTCCCTTTACTCTGAATTTATTTCGGGTGAGACTCAAATCATTTCTCTCGTACTGTAAAGTAACAAGTTTCTTGAGAAGATAATCTCTTTCCATTACCATACCGGGTCGAAGTGAAATAACCATAGCTCTGTAGTCTATGGGATCTCCAAGGGTATAGATACAAGAAACCGACGCTACAATGATAACATCTCTTCTTTCCGAGAGAGCAAGAGTCGCACTGTGCCTGAGCTTATCAATCTCATCGTTAACGGATGAATCTTTTTCAATATACGTATCTGTTCCGGGAATATAGGCTTCAGGCTGATAATAATCATAGTAGGAAACAAAATACTCTACTGCGTTCTCTGGGAAGAATTCTTTGAACTCTGTGCATAACTGTGCAGCGAGGGTTTTGTTATGTGCTAACACAAGCGTAGGACGGTTCATTTGAGCTATGATATTAGCCATTGTGAAGGTCTTGCCTGAACCCGTAACACCAAGGAGAGTCTGCTCTCTGTTGCCGCTTTTTATGCTGTCAACCAGGGTTTTTAACGCCTGAGGTTGATCACATGTAGGCTTATATTCCGAAATCAATTTAATCTTATCCATATAATTGTTACCTAAGCGTTTA
>JAZSME010000058.1:0-2984 GCA_045535715.1 Ruminococcus sp.
TGTGATATTCGATTTTTCTTTCAGATTATTCATTTTTATCAGTCCTTTAAAAGAGAACTCTTATAGTGGTGCCGACACCCGGCTCACTTTCGATGGAGACGGAGGCATTGTGGAACTTTGCTCCGTGCTTTACGATGGAAAGTCCCAGACCGGTTCCGCCGATTTCCTTGGAGTGGCTCTTGTCAACTCGGTAGAATCTCTCAAATACACGGCTTAAGTCCTCTTTGGGAATTCCAATGCCGGTGTCGCTGACAGAAAGTTCCACACCGTCAATGCACTGTTTGATAGTCACATCCACCCGTCCGCCATCCTTGTTGTATTTGATGGCATTTTCACAGATGTTGTGGATGATCTCTTCGATGATGATCTCTGCGCCGTTTATGAAGGCTTCGTCTCCGGAAACAGTGATCTCTACGTTCTTTTTGTTTGCCTGATGCTCAAGGGAATTTGCAATTTCCTTTGCACACTGGAGGAGATTTATCCTTTCAATTTTAACGGAGATATCCTTTTCGTCAAGCTGTGAGAGCTTGATGATGTCTCCTACCAGATTTATCATGCGCTGGGACTCATCGTGGATGATTCCCGCAAATTTTTTAACATCCTCTGGCTGCACAAGGCCGTCACGGATTATTTCTGCGTAGCCTGAAATTGAGGTAAGAGGAGTCTTGAGCTCGTGAGAAACATTTGCGGTGAACTCTCGGCGCATTTTGTCCTGCTGCTCGTGTTCGTTCTTTAAGTCAGATACGTGTTGGAGTATCTTTTCGTTCTGAGTGTTTATCTTGTCCACAAAGGGCATAAGCTCAGGGTAAAGCTCCGATTTTTCGGGTTCTTTCAGATCAAGCTCCATTACGGGTCTGAGAATGTCGGTGGAGATTCTTTTGCTGAGAACAAAGGATACCACAGCGGCAATTATCAGAATCAGAGCCATATAGGGAAGAAGAGTTACCAAAAGCGAAACAAAGGTATGGGTTGTGCGGTAAAGGCAGAGGATATCACCGCTCGGAAGCTCTGTGTAAGCACAAAGCTGTTTCTTGGTTGCAGTGAGCCCTCTGGATAAAATCTTGACACCTTCGTCTGCATCCGTAAACTCCGGTCTCTCCTCAAAGGGCTTATCGTAAAGCTCTGCGTCACTTCCCTTGAGAATGAAGGAGCCGTCTTTTCGTGCAATTACTATGTGGTCTGCGGTGTCAAACTCTCTGATGTGCTCTATGCTGTGGCTTTCCGACATGTGCTGAAGGTAGGAAAATTCTTCCTCGAGCTGTTTTTTCTGTATGCTTGTATAGTAGGTTGAAAAAATGATTGCAATAATCAGAACGCAAAGAAGAATTACATTTACAGCGGTGAAGAATACACCTGCCCAGATTCTTTTTTTCATTGTTATTCACCTATCTTGTAGCCGATGCCTCTGACTGTGGAGATGAGATTGCCTGCGTCACCCAGCTTTTGTCTGAGGGTTCGGATGTGTACGTCAACTGTGCGGCTCTCGCCGTCAAAGGAATATCCCCAGACCTGATTGAGAATTTGGTCGCGGGAAAGTACCATATCTCTGTTTTCAAGGAGATAGCAGAGCATTTCAAATTCCTTTAGAGTAAGGGTAACACTTTCACCGTTTACCTTTACCTTGTGCTTTTCGGGGGATACAAAGAGACAGCCGATGGTGTATTCGGTTTCTTCGATTTTATTTTCGCTTCTTCTGAGGACCGCCTTGATCCTTGCTACCAGCTCCATCATTCCGAAGGGCTTGGGCACGTAGTCGTCTGCCCCAAGGTCAAAGCCTTTGATTTTGTCAAACTCATCAGCCTTTGCGGTGAGGATGATTACGGGCAGCTTTTTTGTTAATTTGTCAGAGCGAAGCTTTTTGAGGATGGAGAGTCCGTCCTCCTGAGGCAGCATAATGTCCAGAAGCACAAGGGAAGGAGTTTCCTTTCTCAGCTCCTCCCAGAAAAGAGAAGGAACGGGAAAGCCCTTTGCCTTCATTCCCATGCTTGTGAGAGTGTAGACTACCAGTTCTCTGATATTATCGTCGTCTTCTACAAAGAAAATCATAATGACCTCCGAAGTAATCTGCTTAATTATAATAAATCAACATACTTCCAATAATATCTTATCACATATCCTTCTTAAAATAAAGTTAAAAGTAAGTAAAAAAGAATGATTTTTTTCTTTTTGCAAAACAATAAATTCTTTGTCAGAAGAGGGATTTTTGTTGATTATTCCCTTTGAAAAAAGAGTCTTATTATGGTATAATGTGAGCCGTAGAAAAATACCCCTTTAAGGGACGAAAAATGAGAGAGGGAAATATTGTGAGCGGCGTTAATCTCACCCGAAGCGTCGGGGAATATGTAGTATATAAAAAGCACGGAGTTTATGTTATCGAAGGCATCAAGACCGAGAAAATCGGCGGAGCTGTGAGGACCTACTATGCCTTGCGTTCAGTTTATGACGAGAAAAATACCGTGTATGTACCTGCAGATTCTGAAGTATTGACCGCTCAGATGGAAAACGTTCTCACGAAGGAAGAGATCGATAAGGTGATCGAGGAGAGCAGAAGCACCGTGGTGGAGTGGAAGACCCCTGCTGCCGCAAGAAGTCCTTACCTGGAGGAAATCGTCAAGTCCTGCCATCTTCCTTCCGTAATTTCTGCCTACATTCTTCTCAAGGAAAAGAAAGAGGAAGCTATCCGCACCAAGTCAAAGGTCTTTGCTCACGATGAGAGAATGCTTGCGCAGTGTGTCAAAATGATCTACGAGGCATTTTCCTTTACCTTGAATCTTAAAAAGGACGAAGTCCTCAATTATGTCCTCGAAAGGACAGAAAAAGCTTCCGCAGAGGTAAGATAAAAATAAATATTGATATGGCTAAAAATCATCTTTTCTTTACGAGAAGGTGATTTTTTGTGTTATTTTTACATAAAAACTTGTAAGTATTGAATAAAAAATGTATTTATGTTAGAATGACTATAAGCAACTGTACCGCAGAGTACA
>JAZSME010000123.1:0-5201 GCA_045535715.1 Ruminococcus sp.
AGAATAGCGTAGGTTTCTACCATTGCAGGGATAATGATTGCTTTACCCATCTGATCGGGTCTCTTGGAAACTGTGTTGATACCAGCAACGGAGCACTTACCCTGATGAATAGCAGAGAAAAGGCCTGCAAATGCAATGGGAAGACATGCTGCAAAATAAAGAGCTCCCTTAGCAACGGAGATATCACCTGCAGGCTGTCCGATAATACCAACGCCTGAAAGAGTAAGGAAGCCGATAAGAAGACCGTAAATACCCTGTGTTGCGGGAAGAAGCATAAGAATGAGAACCTTCGAGAAAAGAGAAGGCTCCTCAGCAAGAGCGCCTGCTGCAGCTACACCTGCTTTACCAACACCGATGGAAGAACCGATACCTGATAAGAATGTTGCGAGTGCTGCACCTAAAATTGCAAGAAATAAACCTGACATAACTAATTGTCCTCCTTGATATTATAATACTTTGTATTTGCTTCATAGGGAGCGAATTCACGTCCGCCGCCTTCATAGAATTTTCCGAAAAATTCCACGAACTGAAGTCTGTTTGTATGAACATACGCACCCAGGGCGTTTATTCCGATATTGAGAGAATGTCCAACCAGGAACACAAGTGTAAAGCCGATTACCCCGATTATTCCGGAACCAAACATTGCGCCAAGCTGATTGAAGACCTGTGCAACAACACCTGTTGCAAGTCCGAGAGCAAGAAGTCTTGAATAAGACAGAATGTCGGAAAGGTAACTTGTCACACCATAAAGATTATATGCACCTTTAATAAGCCTCTTAACAGGATTTTTGTTTCTGGCGCTGCAGAAGAGAATAATCAAAGCTCCCGCAAGAGCCATAATCCCTCCTATGGTCAAGAAGACCGGAGGCAACATAAACCCTGCCATACCTGCAAGCATCTCTGTTGACATCAGTGCAAGAACTGCACCTGTCACAAGAAGTATCCAGGAAAGATCATCATAAACAGCATATAGAATTTTTCCGCTTCTGATGTAATTTACTGCTTGTAAGATCAAACCGGTGAAGAGATGAATAAGACCCAGAAGGAAAGAAAACATCAAAAGCTTCGTGGGCTCAACGGTTGAATTAAACCAGATCGGAGTTGTTATTCCCGGAATATTGGGCGGAGCAGTCTTAAAGAATGTGGTGAAAATAACCGACACCGCATCTCCGAAGAAACTGCCGAACAAAAGTCCCCATATAAAGGTGGATACGCCGCACCAGAAAAACATCTTAAGTGATTTCCTGAGGCCTTTATTCATATTTTTGAATTTCTTAACAAGAATTCCGCAAGCAAGAGCCATCACAAGACCATACCCTGCATCGGAAAACATCAGACCAAAGAAAACATAGTAGAAAATCGCCATTATTGCCGTAGGATCGATTTCTTTTCTGTTGGGAGCACTGTATGAGAAAAGAACGCCCTCAACAGGCTCCGTAAACTTTCCGTTAGAAAGTACAACAGGGATATCATCACCCTCAACGTCCTCAAGCTCTACCTCTGCTTCGAATTTTTCAAAAAGAAGCTTTTTAACCTTTTCGCCGTCACGTTTTGTAATGTATCCAGTCAAAACAAAAGTGTTGGGCGAATATGAAATATTCGAAAGCACTGAGTATCGATCCGCCTTCATAACGAAATAATCTTCATAAAATTTAAATTTATCCAGCAGATCTTTTCTTGAACAAATACTCTTTGAAAGCTCGACAATCAGTTTTTCTTTTTCTTCGATCTTACGCTTAAGTTCTTCAATAGTCTTAATGGGCGACAGTTTTGTTGTGATGGACGGAAACGCAAATCCTGATTTACGAAGAGCTGAAAGCAATCTGTCGTACTCATCGACCATACCAATAACGAAGACACAGGTCTGATGCTCATCGCTTGAGATTATTTCTATTTCTATATTCTCAAGTTCAGGATCGTTTTTTGAGATCTCAAGTCGAAGACTTTCTTCGGTAAAGTTATCCGTAAATGTTCCGAACACAGCTCTTGTGGTTTTAGTTCGCTGTTCCGAAAGTGGCACATCAAGGTCTTTCCAGGGTTCAAGTGCTTCGATCCTTGAATTATACGAAACGATTTTCGCTTTGTATTCAGTTATTTTTTTGCTGTCAGATATCAAATCATACGCTGTTTTCAGATACTCCTGTGCCCTATCAGCAAGTTCATCGTACTGTTTAACCGACATCGGCTTCTTACCCTCAAAAGACGAGAGTATTGAAGTCTGGTATTTATTGTACGTTTTGAGAACTTCCTGAGCATTCTTCATAAGAGCAGAGTTTCGCTGGTATGAAGCAGCAGCACCTGAGGAGTCCGTCTTATAGAACACGCTGTCCTCCAAAGGAAGCTCCTCAAGCTCCATCACGCCCATTCTCTGAAGCGTTTCAAGCAAATCCTTACAGTACCTATTCAGCGCATAGACATTGATTCTTTGCATTGCAAGTATTGCCATTGCAAATACACCTCTAAATCAATTATCAATAATGAGTTTAAGTATTTTTTTATTGATGATGTCCTGCTTCTTTAACGAGTTTCTTTTTAATTCTTCGCATTCCAGATAAGAAGAATTATGAGCTGTAACAAGAATTTCGTCCGCCTTTTTGTTAGCTCTCTCTTCCTTCGAAGAGCTTTCGGCAGCTGCTTTCTCCAGAGCTTTGCTGATTATAGCATTTGCTTCATCAGACGCTAATGCCACTTTATCTGCTGCTTCTTTTTCTGAAAGCAATAGATTCTCTCTGGCAGAAACTTCCGCTTCTCTTACTTTTTCTATCGCAACCAAAGCCATAAAACATCGTCCTCTCTATATTTTTTCACTATAATTTTATTACTATTTTTGTAAATAGTCAACGATATACGAATAAAAACAAAAACTTTGTAACATTAACTCCGGCTTGACACTATTAGTTGAAAATTTTTGTTATATTTTCAAAATTCTACCCAATAAAGTAGTTTTTTCACACTCACTTTTGACATTATTTCAGAACAACAAATGGGATAATGTGTAAAACAGCTGCGAGGTTTCTTATGAACGTAATCTATATAGATGTACTAATTACCGTTAATCTTTTCATTGATTATCTTCTTTTATTCTCTGTAAAAAGGCTGCTGCATATCCAAACAAAGAGCTATCGCGTTCTTCTGGGTGCATTATTTTCTGCAATGTCCACACCTATTGTATTTCTGAGTTTTTACACCGAATTTATATCAGTATTATTCAAGCCGTTAATCTCGATATTCTCTGTTCTTATTGCATTCGGACGTTCTGATTTTAAGAGATTCATAATTCGCTCTATTATGCTTTGGGGTATCAGTATGGGACTTTGCGGAGCGATGATAATTTTTAAGCACATCCTGAATCCCCGTAATCTCATTATCTATCGGGATACCTTGTACTTTAATATCTCCCCTGTTTCTTTGATTTTATTTACTCTTGCATCATATATAGTGCTGACGATTTATGAAAAATTCAAAGGTCAACACACACTTAAGTGCAAAACAATTAACGTAACAATCACATCTTTTGACAACAAAAAAATCAGTTTTGAATCAGCTGTTGACACAGGACTAAATCTGAAAGAACCCTTCTCGGGACTTCCTGTAATTATGGCTGAGCGAACACTTCTCAGGCACATGGACATACCAAAAGAAAAACTGAGGATAATTCCTTTTTCCACCGCATCGGGAGATGGTATCGTTTACGGATTCAAGCCGAAGGAACTATCTCTCAACGGCAAAAAGTCCTACGGCGAATGTTACGTAGCCATAACCGATAACCGACTTAAAGGAGAAGTAAAATCAATTATGGGAGAGGAGCTCACAGAGAACTTATGAAAATACTTTTTTACAGCAATATATTATTAAAAACGAGAGAACTTATCTCACGAATAAAGCTCAGGCTATTCGGAAAAGATAACGTTTTTTACATAAACGGCAGCGAAACTCTTCCCCCGCCTCTTTCAAAAGAAGAAGAACAAAGTATTATGCTTGAGATCTCAAAAGGGCAAGAAAATCTGAGAGAAAAGCTGATTATTCACAATCTGAGGTTGGTTGTATACATTGCAAAAAAATTTGAAAGCACTAATGTAAACGTTGAAGATTTGATATCAATAGGCACCATAGGGCTTATCAAAGCAGTGAACACATTCTCTCCTGAACGTAACATTAAGCTTGCAACCTATGCCAGCAGATGTATCGAAAACGAAATACTTATGTTTCTCAGAAAAACCTCGCAGCTAAAAAACGAAGTTTCAATCGACGAGCCCCTGAATACTGATTGGGACGGAAACGAGCTTTTGCTCTGTGATATACTTGGAAGCGAAGGTGATACAGTATCAGCAGACATTGAAAAAGAGCTTGAAACACACAATCTGCTCGTTGCTGTTGCAAATCTCACTCCCAGAGAAAGCACCATAATGGAGCTTAGATTCGGTCTCAACGGCAAAAAAGAGCACACCCAGAAAGAGGTGGCGGATATACTTGGAATTTCTCAGTCATATATTTCAAGACTTGAAAAGAAAATAATATCCCGACTCAAAAAGGAGCTTACCGAAACATCCATAGTATAACGACAAGGACCGTAGTAAATTCTACGGTCCTTTTTTCAGATCACATTATCCAGAAGTGTTGAGGAATCCTCTGCTCGGTAATTTGTTGATTCTGATTCGTCCACAGTTACGGAGGGCATTGTAATTGTCGGCATTGTAAGGGTAGGATCATCAGTATTATCCTTGTCTTCATTTCCGATAAAGCCATCACCATCTGTTACTGTTCCGTTTTCAGCCATATTATCCATATTCTCAGACACTTCGTTACCGCTGCAGGCACAAAGGAGCAAAAGCATCATAGAAATAATGATAACAGAAACAATTCTTTTCATAATTCACCTCATGATGTAAAAAATACCGCCTCCGAAATGGAGACGGTATTATTATGCGCCGCTTAAAAGAAAATATTATTATATTTCATCAATAAATATCTCTTTCTTAACAACACCGAGGGTCTTCTCGTCCCAGAACTCTACAAGAAGGGATTTTTCTGTAAATCCTGTGACTCGAATTCCACCGTTAACCTTTTCGCTGTGTGAATCAAGGTAAAGGAAGTTTCCAAAACGGTCGAATCTCACACCAATACCATTTGGTTTGTTTTCAACCCAATTTCCTGTGTGAGAAATGCCGGTGTCAGAGTTGAAGCCAATTCCAAAACCGGAG
>JAZSME010000092.1:0-5337 GCA_045535715.1 Ruminococcus sp.
CTGCCTAATTCCTCATCATCTGCAGATGCAACGAGATAAGGGATACTTATCTGTACATCCACAGCATCCATATCTTCATTTAAAGGCATGGGAAGTCCCAGCACTCCCGATAAGCCCTCTCCTGTTTCGAGCAGGTAAAAACCGCCGTAGAGGGGATGCACCGAGACGCCCTCTACCAAAATGGAATTGCGAAGCGGATCTACTGTGTAGTCAAAACGCTCCACACCCTGAAGTTCGCCATCATATTCCGCAGAAAAGGAAATAAAAATTCTTCTTCCGTCAAAGTAGGTCTCCTCAGCTGTGATGCTGAGTCCGTCTGATGTGACCGATACATTTTCCAGACTGCCGTTTCCATGCTCAAAAATAGAAGTATAGTCCGACGGTGCCTTCTCGCTGTAAGGCAGAGAGTTTCCGTAGCTGTCAAGAGACTCTGCGCTGCTGCGGTATCTGTAAACTCCGTAAGCGCCTGCGGAAACCACCGTCACTACAAGAAGTGCTATTGCTGCTGCCAAAGCAAAGGAGCGTCTGTGCGAAAACGTATAAGTCTTTTTCTTTTCGCTCAGTGAGACACATCTTCTGACCGCACTCTCAGGGGCCTTGATGCTACTATACATTTCCTTGATTCGGTTTCTTTTAGTCATAGTAATCCTCCTTCAGGATAGTTCTGAGGCTTTCTCGTGCACGGGAAAGCCTTGTGCGGACGGTAGCTGAAGTGATTCTGAGAATTCCCGCTATCTCCTTGACGGAATAGCCCTCGTAGTAATAAAGATAAATAACTGTGCGGTATTTCTGAGGAAGCTTCATCACCTCTGTGAACAAATCCTCAGAAGCTTCATCCTCAAAGCCCGGAGAAGGTGCCACCGACTCAATACAAACACAGTCGCATTTATTTTTTGAGGACAAGAGTCTCCTGCTTTCGTTTATTGCTACCCTGATAAGCCAGGCTTTTCTGTGTTCTTCGCTTTTGAGGCCATCCCCTTTTCTGAGATATCTCAAGAACACATTCTGCATAGCATCCTGACTATCCTCAGGATCTCTTAGGATATTAAGGCTTATCCTGTAAACCATATCAGAATAATCCCTAACTGTTTTCTCGAATTCTTTTTCAGTCATTTGCGTCCATCCTTTTCCAAAGGCCTTTTCACTAAGAGTACCCTGAAAGAAATGAAAATGTTTCATAAAAAATAAAAATTCCCGAGAATTCTCTGAATCCTCGGGAGCCTTAACAGAACCGCTTCCTTAAGTCCACAGCTTCTCCAAGAAGCCGAAGCCGATACCCATTGCCGCTGACAGAAGCACAACGTAAATGGGATGAAGCTTTTTGAAGCACAGCACCACAGTTACTGCGCAGATAATGAGAGAGGTTATGAAGCTGTATGTGAGCATCGTGCCGAAGGAGAAGCCCAAGGGGAAGAAAACCACCGAGCCGATGGAGAAAACTGCCGCAGTTACCATACCGATGGAAACGGGGGTAAGACCCTTCATAGCACCCTTTACAGCGTTGCTCTTTTTGAATTTATCGTAGAATTTTGCAATGATGAGAATGATGATAAAGGAAGGAAGCACCAGACCCAGAGTTGCCGCAACTGCCCCGAAGAATCCTGCCTTCTCAGTTCCGACATAGGTTGCGATATTTACCGCAAAGGGTCCGGGGGTACTCTCGCTTATCGCAACGAAGTCAACAAACTCCTGAGCGGTGAGCCAGCCCCTGGTTTTAACTACCTCGTCCTCCAGAAAGGGCATCATTGCCGCACCGCCGCCAAAGGTAAAGGCGCCCAGCTTCAGAAACAGCAGAAAAAGTTCAAGGAAAATCATTTACTCTCCTCCCCCTTTTCCTTTTTTGCCCGAAGGCTTATGAAAAATGCCGCAAGTCCTATGAGCGCACCCGATACGATAACGGCCAGCACAGGCGCATCAAAGACAGCAATGGAGACAAAGCTCAGAGCTATCATCACATAGGCAAAAATATCCTTGGGGCAGTTCTTCAAGAGTGTCCACATGGCTCTGATTACAAGAGCCAGAACGCCTGCGCGGATTCCCCTGAAGGCATATTCAACTATGGTATTGCCCCTTACTGCGTCAATGCAGAAGGTAAGGGCAAAGATAATCATAAACGAGGGAAGCACAACACCCAGAGTTGCACAGAGTGAGCCCAAAAAGCCCGCCACCTTGTAGCCGATGAAGGTAGCGCCGTTGATGGCGATGGGGCCGGGGGTGGATTCGGAAACCACCACGATGTCAAGGAGAGTCTCCTTGTCTATCCACTTGCGCTTTTCAGACATCTCCCTTTCCATAAAAGGAATCATTGCAAGACCGCCGCCGAAGGTAAAGGCGCCAATCTTGAAAAAGGAAAGAAAGAGCGTAAGGCATCTTTTAAGTTTTGATTCTTTCATTTTATCACCATTATTTCGTAAAATGAGGGCCTGAAAACAGACCCTCACAAAAAATCTTATTTGCCCTGCTTTTCAGCCTCGAGCTTACTCTGTCTATACTTCTCCATATCCCTGTCTCTGATCTCGATTCTGCGGATCTTTCCTGAGAAAGTCTTGGGAAGAGCGTCAAAGTACTCTATCATTCTGGGATATTTATAGGGAGCTGTGTTGGTCTTAACATAGTCCTTAAGCTCCTGTGTAAGCTCATCAGAGGGGGTGTAACCCTCACGAAGCACCAGATTTGCTTTGACCACCTGACCTCTTGTCTCGTGAGGATATGCTGTAACAGCCGCCTCAAGTACTGCGGGATGCTCTAAAAGTACGGACTCAACCTCGAAGGGTCCGATACGATAGCCTGAGGACTTGATAACGTCATCGTTTCTGCCCACGTAGTGGAAGAGGCCTTCTTCATCCATATAGGCAGTATCGCCTGTGTGGTAGTAACCGCCGTACCACTTCTCACGGGTATCTTCCTTGCTCCAGTTGTAGCTTACCAGAAGACCTCTGGGACGAGTGCTCAGAGTGGGAGCCTTGATGCAGACCTCACCTGTGATACCCTGACGGCAAACCTCGCCGTCTGAGTCAAGGATAACAATATCATAGCCGGGAACGGGACGACCCATTGAACCGGGAACAGGTTTACTCCAGGGATAGAGAGTGCCGATACAGATGGGAGTTTCACTCTGACCGAAGCCCTCGTGAATCTCAAGACCTGTGATCTCCTTCCACTTCTCGAAAACATCCGCAGGAAGAGCCTCGCCTGCAGTACAGCAATGCTGAATGGAGGAGAGGTCATAGGATGCTACATCCTCCTGAAGAAGGAAGCGGTACATAGTAGGAGGCACGCAGAAGGTTGTAACCTGATATTTCTCAAGCTTCTCAAGGATATCCTTGGGAACGAATCTTTCAAAATCATATACCATAATTGCAGTCTCACCGAACCACTGTCCGTAGAGCTTGCCCCATACTGACTTCATCCAGCCTGTGTCGGAGATGGTGAAGTGCATTCCGCCGTCAACAACTCTGTGCCAGAAAAGTCCTGTCATAATGTGACCCAGAGGATATGTAAAATCGTGAATGATCATCTTAGGATAACCGGTAGTGCCTGATGAGAAGCACATCATCATGGGGTCCGTGCCCTTTGTGGCAGCCTTGCCGGTGGGACGAGTCCACTTGTCACTTGCCTTCTCAAGACCTGCTTCAAAGTCGATCCAGCCCTCGCCTGCGTCCTTGTGCTCAGTTACCATCTTGAGGCGGACTGTCTCGTACTGACCCTCGCCTGCATCGTAGTTTTCTGTGCACTTGCCGTGGCCTGTGAGAAGAACTGCGTCGATTCTGCCCACGTTACATCTGTAAATATACTCGCCTGTCTTGAGCATATCGTTAGCCTGAACAACAACTGCGCCGATCTTGTGAAGTCCTAAAAGAACCACCCAGAAAAGGTAGCTTCTTCTGAGGATCAGAAGCACTCTGTCGCCCTTTTTGATGCCCAGAGACTTAAGATAGTTAGCCGCCTTGTTTGAGAGGAGCATCATATCACGGAAGGTAAAGCGCTTCTCCTCGTCATTAGCTGAAATATAGAGAAGAGCCAGCTTTTCGGGCTTACTCTTTCCCAGCTCATCGATTACATCGTAGGCGAAGTTAAAATCGTCATTCCATGTAAGCTTGTAGTTTTCGCGGCAGTCCTCAAGAGAAGTGAAAGACTCTCTTGTTCTGCCGATGTATTTCTCGTAAATTGCCATTCCTTATATATCTCCGATTCTTACTTAATTACTACCGCAATGAATTTCAGGGGTTTCTCGCCCACAGCCTTAAAGGCGTGAGGCTTCTTGGAATCAAAGTAGACGCTGTCGCCCTTGTTGAGCTCATAGGAGATGTCTCCTATGTAGAACTTCATTGTACCTGAAAGGATATAGTCAAACTCCTGACCCTCGTGCTCGTGCATCACGGGAGTTTTGTTGGAGGGCTGAGTTGTAACGATCATAGGCTCTGCACGCTTACCTCTGAAGGTGAAAGCAAGGTGGCTGTAATCGTAGGACTTGTCACGGCCTACGTCGATGCCCTGATCCTTCTTTGTAACAACACAGGTGGAAAGCTTGGGAGAGTCGCCGCTCATAATATCCACCACTTCCACACCGAGAATGCTTGCGGCATTATAAAGGAAGCTGAAGGAATAGTCAAGCTGACCTTCCTCGTATGCACGGTACTCCTCCACAGTCATACCCATCTTATTTGCCATATCCTCGGCAGAGATGTCGCAGATGTCACGGAGCTCCTCAAGTCTGGTACCGATTTCTTTTAACTGTTCAGTCATGGTGGTCTCTCCTTTGCGGAAAATTTATAATTACAGGTTATTATATCATATTCTTTTTCACTTGTCTATATCTGAGTTTTACTGAATTGGGAGGGACTGTGGGGCAATATTTATCCGAATCATTCAGTTTTCCCTTTCGCTCAAAAAGGTTCCGACTATTATTGTAATTTAAGAAGGCAGGAGTTTTCACCTTTTAAAAGCATAATTTATGTGCAAGCGTAACGGGCGGCCGATGACCGCCCCTACAAATAACAAAGGATTCATCCTGAGTTTAGTAGCAATCCTCCACCGAAAATCCTCGGGAGGAAAGGTGACATTACGTTACGGGTTGTCGTGGGCGCCAACCCCTACGATTTTACATCAAACGTTTATTTTCATTTACCGTTTTGTGGGGGCATTCCGTTCCTATCCGTAGGGGGCGGATATTATCCGCCCGAAAGGCTTCTCCTTGAGGAGAAGCTGTCACCGCAGGTGACTGATGAGGTGTAGGACACCTTGGTGTCCGTTATAAACCTTTGACTATTAATCTCTGTCCACCTCATCCGCTTCGCTTTTGCTCAGCACCTTTTCCTTGCAGGAACGGCAACCCTT
>JAZSME010000061.1:0-8500 GCA_045535715.1 Ruminococcus sp.
CCTCCCCAACATCATCGCGGCTTTCGATTCGGGCGACGGAGGCGGTGATATTCCGATCGAAGAGCGCCCCGTCATGCTCATATACGCAGAAGACGAAAATCTCAAGACTCTCATCAAAGAGTACTTCGGAGAAACCTTTACCGGATATAACGTAAAACTTGCGGAAGGAAGCGTGGACGATCTGAAATCCGCGATCACCGAAGGTGAGGCGGAATGCGCATTCGTCATGAGCAGCGCGTCCTCCTACACCTACTACGTCAATAATCTCTCCATGTACGACGCCAACACCCAAATGGCCGACGAACTTCTCAGGGAACTGTATCGCACGGCGGCTCTGGCCCATGCGGGACTTCCTCTGGATGCGGTGCAAAACATCATGACTGCCCAAATTCAGGGAGAGGTCAAGACCCTGGGCATCGACCAGATGCAGAACTACTGGTATACCTACATCATGATTTTTGCCCTCTATATGGTCATCCTTCTCTACGGACAGATGGTTGCAACCAATGTTGCAGGAGAGAAGAGCTCACGTGCCATGGAGCTTCTCATCACCAGCGCCAAGCCTGTGAGCATGATGTTCGGAAAGGTTCTTGCTTCCTGCGTTGCAGGTCTCATACAGATTGTAGCCATTTTCGGCTCCGCCATCCTTTTCTACGGATTTAACAAATCCTATTGGGCAGGAAATCCCATCATCAGCTCAATTTTCGATATGCCCCCCTCTCTTCTGGGATATATGATCGTCTTCTTCATTCTGGGCTTCCTTCTCTACGCCTTTATGTTCGGCGCCGTGGGCTCCACCGCCACAAGACTCGAGGACATCAACACCTCGGTTATGCCCATAACCCTTCTCTTTGTGGTGGGCTTCGTGGTGGTAATGATGGGCTTTGCAACAGGCGAAGTCGACACCACTCTGATGAAGGTTTGCTCCTTTGTCCCCTTCACCTCATCTATGGCAATGTTTACCAGAATCGCAATGGGCAGCGTAAGTCCTGTGGAAATCGTTTCCTCAATTGCAATACTCGCCGCTTCCTGCGGACTTATCGGCGTGTTTGCCGCAAAGATTTACCGAGCAGGCGTTCTCCTTTACGGCACCCCTATGAAAATCAAGGATATCTTGAAGCTTCTCAAAAAGGCTTCCTAAAAAAACAAAAAGACCGAAACAAAATTCATTTTGTTTCGGTCTTTATTTTTTATTATTTGATTTATGATTCAGCCGTCATTTCTGTGAGTCTTTCGAGAAGAGGAAGCTCATAGGCAGGCACACAAAGCCCCCAAAGGCGATCTTTTCCCTGAATTTCCAGAACGCAGTAGCTGTCAACCGTAAGCGCTCCGCCCTTAAGGAACACGCCCATTTCTTTGGCACGCTCGTCCTTGTAGGAAAAATCTCTGTTCCAGTTTGTAAGGCGGGCTTTCTCGTTGATTTTTCTGATTCTCAGAAAAGCCTTTCTGGGAAAAGCGTACAAGAAATCCCTGTTGGATAAATAGAGGTACTCCTCGTCTGTGCCCAGGCTCATATGGGGGTTTCTGCTCCACAAAAGCTTCGTCTCTTCTCTGCCGTCTTCACATTCTATGTATTCATAGGCGAAGCAGAGAACGTCTGCGCCCTCCACCTCTACGGAAAGGCCCTGCTCTGTCTGTATCGCCTTCACCACTTCAAGATACTCTGCGTATTTTTTCTCGGATGCCTCACTGGGAGGTGCGTTCTTTTTTAAGTGTCGGTTAACGATATTGAGAGTCATTGCCGTCATCACAAGAAGCAAAAGCACAGAGAAATATATAAGCTTTACGGATGTTGTCCACAGGGGATTCTCCATAAGCACCAAAAAGCTGAAGAAAAGTCCGAGTGCTACGCCGAAGGCCGCATATTCAAAAGCCTTGAGAAGGGGCTTGTCTCCGGAAACTCTGTCTTCCTTCAACACTTCCTTAAAGGTATCAATGCTCTTCTTTCGAAGCTCCTCGGAAGTCGTTCCCACCACAAATTCCTCGCCGCTTGCAAGTGTCCCTGTGGGGTCAACCTTAATATCTGTTGATAAAAGCGGAGTCATGGCGAAGCCTCCTTTTCCCTTAGTCTGTGTCAAGCTTGAGCACAGCCATAAATGCCTCCTGAGGCACCTCAACGGTACCCAGCTGACGCATACGCTTCTTACCTTCCTTCTGCTTTTCAAGCAGCTTTTTCTTACGGGTGATGTCACCGCCGTAGCACTTGGCAAGAACGTCTTTTCTCATAGCCTTAACGGTTTCTCTTGCGATTATCTTACCGCCGATGCAAGCCTGAATGGGAATTTCAAATAGCTGTCTCGGAATTTTTTCCTTAAGCTTCTCTGCCATCTTTCTTGCTCTGGGATAAGCCTTTTCGGAGTGGATGATGAAAGAAAGGGCATCCACCACGTCGCCGTTAAGCATTATATCAAGCTTTACAAGCTGGCTCTGGCGGTACTCTTTGAGCTCGTAGTCAAAGGAAGCGTAGCCTCGGGTTCTCGATTTGAGAGTATCGAAGAAGTCGTAGACGATCTCCGCAAGAGGAAGCTCATAGTGAATATCCACTCGGTCTGAGTCGATGTAGGTCATTCCGCAGAACACTCCGCGCCTTTCCTGACAAAGCTCCATAATATTGCCTACATACTCGCTGGGAGAGTAGATGTGAGCATCGGTAAAGGGCTCCTCTGCCAACTGGATAAGGGCAGGGTCGGGATAGTTCGTGGGATTATCTATCATCTTCACCTCGCCGTCGGTAAAGGTTATTCTGTAACTTACCGAGGGAGCAGTAGTAATAAGGTCAAGGTTAAATTCTCGCTCAAGTCTCTCCTGAATTATCTCCATGTGGAGAAGTCCCAAGAAACCGCATCTGAAGCCAAAGCCCAGCGCAACGGAGGTTTCAGGCTCGTAGGTAAGGGATGCATCGTTGAGCTTCAGTTTTTCGAGAGCATCGCGAAGGTCTCCGTAGCGGGCACCATCAGCAGGATAAACACCGCAGTAAACCATGGACTGGATCTCTCTGTAACCGGGCAGAGGAAACTCTGCAGGGTTCTCTGTAAGTGTTACCGTATCGCCAACCTTGGCGTCACCCAGCGTCTTGATAGAGGCGGTGATGTAGCCTACCTCGCCTGCATAGAGAGTTCCTCTGGGAGAAAGGGCGGTTGCACCCATGTGTCCGCACTCAACAACCGTAAAGGTTGAGCCCGTCTGCATGAGCTTGAACTCATCGCCCACAGAAATTTTACCTTCTTTGACTCGGACGTAAATAATAACACCCTTATAGCTGTCATAGTAGCTGTCAAAAATCATGGCACGAAGAGGTGCCTCTGTGTCTCCTGTGGGAGCAGGCACATCAGAAACTATCTTCTCCATAACAGCGTGGATATTGATGCCCTGCTTTGCGGAAATCTCGGGAGCATCCATAGCAGGAATACCGATGATATCCTCTATTTCATTCTTGATTCTCTTGGGGTCTGCACTTATAAGGTCGATTTTATTGACAACCGGCACGATCTCAAGACCTGAATCAACTGCAAGATAAGTGTTCGCAAGGGTCTGCGCCTCAATACCCTGAGTTGCGTCAACAACAAGCACCGCACCCTCACAAGCTGCAAGAGAACGAGAAACCTCGTAGTTAAAGTCAACGTGTCCGGGAGTGTCGATCAGGTTAAAGAGGTACTCCTCACCGTCATCCGCCTTGTAAACAAGGGTAACGGCTCTTGCCTTGATGGTAATTCCTCTCTCCTTCTCGAGCTCCATATCATCGAGAATCTGATCCTGCATCTCTCGCTGAGTAACAGAGCTGGTTTCCTCCAGAATTCTGTCCGCAAGAGTTGACTTGCCGTGATCGATGTGGGCAATTATACTGAAATTTCTGATTTTACTCTGGTCAAACTTCAAGGTGATCACCTTTTTCTTTTGAATCTAACAATTTATTATATCATAACTTCTTCTGTCTGACAACAAATTTGTGGGATATTTGCTTTCAGAGAACAGCCTTCTGAACAAATTTTTCCGCTTTGCTTGAAACGCAGTCAAAATAATGGTAATATTCAGGTACATCGGAAAATAAGGAGTTTTAATTATGAGCACAAAAAGCGATATTGCAAAAGAACTTTTCCTTTCAGGCTACAACTGCTCTCAGGCGGTATTCGGAGCATTTGCAAAGGATCTCGGAATCGACGAAGACACCGCGTTTCTCCTGAGCGCAGGCTTTGGCGGCGGTTTTGCCAGAAGACGTGAGGTCTGCGGCGCAGTAAGCGGCGCCACTCTGGTGCTTTCCTGTCTGCGCGGTTACAGCAAAGCCGAAGACAGCGACAAGAAAAAACAGCTTTACGCTGAGCTTCGTGAATTTTATGATCGTTTCGAAAAGGAAACAGGCAGCATCATCTGCCGCGAGCTTCTGTCTCTGGAGGAAAAAGTCTCCTCTCCCGCCCCCGAAGAAAGAACAACCGCCTACTACAAAAAGCGTCCCTGTGCAGAGCTTGTGGCTCTTTCCGCAGAAATTCTCGAAAGCTACATAAAAGAACTCAAATAAAATATATCAAAACAAATATCGAGGGAGATTATTTCATAGGATATAGAAAACCAAAAGGAGATGTCCTATGTATAAACCTTCCGAAGAAATGGCTTTACCTCTCACAAAAGCCTTCATCACAAACCCTCAGATCCCTTACTGCTCCAGAAGGGTACAGCACACCCTCAGAGCTCTTCTAAAGCGACACCCCTATCTTCGTCACCATCAGGACGGGCTGAGTGTTCTTGAGAAAAAGATTCCCGTAATCACGCTGGGAACAGGCAGAAGAAAGGCTTTGTTTGTGGGCGCGATTCACGGCAGAGAATATCTCACCACGGGCTATCTTCTCAGGCTTCTTGAGGAGTTTTCTCTGAGCCTTGAGAACAACACCCTTTACGGAGGTTTTTCACTTTCGCAGCTGCTTCACGCCTTCACTCTGTACTTTGTTCCCATAGCAAACCCTGACGGGGTAGATATTTCTCTTTGTCTTTGCAAAAAGCCCTTTGGAGTGAATATTCCCCCCGCCCTCTTCAAAAACAACGCCCGCAACATCAATCTCAACGCAAACTTCCCCTTTCTATTCAACAAGGTTCCCGAATACAGACAGGGCGGTGCCAAAGCCGCAAGCGAAGCGGAAACAAAATTTCTCATAAATCTCTGTGAGGCTGAAAACTTCGAGCTGATGATCTCATTTCATACCCGCGGAGGTGTGGTGTTCTATCGGGACAGCCATAACAAGAGGATTCCCTGCGACAAGGAAATTGCGCAGAAGCTTCAGAGTCTCTGCCGACTTGAGGTGATGGACATAAGCTCCGAGGAAAAAGACTTCTCGGGGGGCTTTGAAAACTGGTTTCGTCACCGATTCAGAAAGGCTGCTTTCTGCGTTGAGCTGGTCAGAGATGAAAGTGCGGATTTTCTGCAGTCTGTGAGGGATTTCTATTCCTCCTGCGACTTTCAGTTCTCTCGTCTCATTATCCCTGCGGCAATAAGCGTGATAAAATAATTTCTCTCTTTACATATTACTGTCACATTGAGGGGTTAATATATAGTCAGGAAAGTAACAGGAGGTACAAAACATGAGCAAGCTTCTTGTGGTGGATGACGAATACCGCATCCGCGAAATAATAAAGAAATATGCTGTCTTTGAGGGACACGAGGTAGCCGAGGCCTGCGACGGACTTGACGCCATCGACAAAGCTCTCAAGGGCGACTACGACCTGATAATCATGGATATTATGATGCCTGAGCTTGACGGCTTTTCCGCTTGTCGTGAAATCAGAAAACACAAATCCACCCCCATTATCGTTCTCTCCGCAAGGGGAGATGAATATGACCGAATCCACGGTTTTGAACTGGGAATAGACGACTATGTTGTAAAGCCTTTTTCACCCAAGGAACTTATGATGAGGGTTTGTGCCGTTCTTAAAAGAAGTCAGTCCTCCGTCCCCGAAAAAGACGTCTTCACCTTCGAGGGGCTCTGCGTTGACTTCTCCGCGAGAATCGTCACCATCGACTCCGAGAGAGTGGAAATGACTCCTAAGGAATACGACCTCTTTTTCTATATGGTAAAAAACCGCGGAATCGCCCTCACAAGAGAAAGGCTCATCAGCAAGGTCTGGGGCTATGATTTCTTCGGCGACGACCGCACCCTCGACACTCACATTAAACTTCTGAGAAAAAGCCTTAAGGATTACAGCAGACTCATCGTCACCCTGAGGGGAGTGGGATACCGCTTTGAAACAAACTGAAAAGAAACCGACTAAACCGAATAAAAAAAACAGATCCATACCTCTTAAGCTGAAGCTTACGGGGTATTTTCTGCTGTTCAGCGCTCTGCTTCTGATTTTTCTCTGGCTTTTTCAGGTGGTTTTTCTTGACGATTTCTATCGGTTCATCAAAAAAAGAGAAATTGAAAAAACTACAAACCTGATCTGCGAAAATATCGAGGATGAAAGCCTGCCCGATCTTGTAGCTGATATACGAAAAAAGGACGGAGTCACCGCAGGGGTTTACCTGACAACTCAGAGAGTTTTCAAGCAGCTTTACGTACAGCGTGATTCGGGGGATTTTTCTATGGAAATTATGCCCCATGAGGTTTACGGCTACTACACCCTTGCAAAGGAAGAGGGAGGAGAGCTTATCTCAACCTCAGATCTTTTGTATGAAACCTATGCCTCCAAGTACAGCTACTCCGAATATGGTCGGGGCAAAAATTCCCGTGGCGATTCAGACGCAGAGCTGATCTGTGCCAGAATATTCAAGGCTTCGGGAGAGGAATATATGGTGCTGACTAAAGCTCGGATCGCCCCTGTGGAGAGCACTGTTCAGACTCTGAGAATCCAGCTTGCCATCCTGACCGCAGTTTTCGTTATGGTTTCTCTTGTGATAGCAATCTATGCCGCACACAAAATCTCAAAGCCCCTTGTAAAAACAAACGAGCAAGCAAAGCGACTTGCCCGTCAGGACTACGAGGTAACCTTTGATGCAGGCGGATGCAGAGAAATGTGTGAGCTCAGCGAAACCTTAAACTTTGCCTGCTCTGAGCTTGCAACCGTAGACCGTCTCAGACGAGAGCTCATTGCAAACGCCTCACACGACCTGCGCACTCCCCTTACCATGATAGGCGGATACGCAGAAGTTATCAGGGATATTCCCGGAGAAAACACCCCCGAAAACCTTCAGGTGATCATTGACGAAACACAGCGACTCTCATCTCTCGTGACAGATCTTCTCGACCTTTCAAAACTTGAGTCCGGGGCAACGCCTCTTTCCCTTGGGGAATACAATCTGACTCAGGGCGTGCGTGAAATTCTCACCAGATACTCAAGGCTTACCTCTCAGGACGGATATGTGATAAATTTCCGCGAAGACCGGGATGTGCTTGTAACCGCAGATGAAACCCGACTTTCTCAGGCTGTTTACAATCTTATAAACAACGCTATCAACTACTGCGGAGAGGACAAGACCATTGAGGTGACTCAGATCGTGGAAAATAACAGAGTAAGACTGGAGTTTACCGACCACGGAAAAGGCATCGAGCCTGAAAATCTTAAGTTCATCTGGGACAGATATTACAGAGTTGACAAGGAACATCACAGTCCCGTTGTGGGCTCCGGTCTGGGACTTTCCATCGTGAAGAACGTGCTTCTGAGACACGGAGCGCGCTTCGGCGTTATCAGTACCCCGGGCGAGGGCAGCACCTTCTGGTTTGAGCTTCCTTGCACTCTCGTCGATTCAAACGAACGCACAGAAAACAACACCTCCACTCTCCCCGATGCCAGGGACACAAAAGATATCTGACAGAAACTATATATCTGTTTATATACGAAAAAGCCGCCACGAAAGTGACGGCTTTTTTCGTATCAGGAAATCTTTCGAAAAACTCAGTTTTCTCCTGCAAACGAGACGCAAAAACGCCCCGACAGGTTCGTCGGGGCGTAATTTTTACTTATAGGATTTCTCCTGAAGAGGTTTTGGGATTAGCCCTCTGCTCTCTTCTTGAGTTCCTCGTAGCGAGCCTGAGCGTTAGCCTGTGCTGCCTCGAAGAGCTCCTCTGCTCTCTCGGGGAAGGAACGTGTCAGTGAGCTGTAACGTGCCTCGGAGAGAATGAAGTCCTTATAATCTGCAACGGGTGCCTTGCTGTCAAGTGTGAAGGGATTCTTGCCCTCTGCCTTGAGTCTGGGATCGAAACGGAAGTTGTTCCAGTAACCGCACTCAACGGCACGAGCCATTTCCTTCTGACAGTTGATCATACCGCCCTTGATGGAGTGCATCTCACAGGGAGCATAACCGATGATGAGAGAAGGACCGTTGTAGCTTTCAGCTTCCTTGATAGCCTTGAGAGTCTGATTCATATCAGCACCCATGGCGATCTGAGCAACGTAGATGTAGCCGTAGCTCATTGCGATGTCAGCGAGGCTCTTCTTCTTGATAGCCTTACCTGCTGCAGCGAACTGAGCAACCTGACCGATCTGAGAAGCCTTGGAAGCCTGACCGCCTGTGTTGGAG
>JAZSME010000101.1:0-21776 GCA_045535715.1 Ruminococcus sp.
ATGCACAGGTTTCTATTGCTCAAAAGCAAAGAGCCAGGCTCATATCGATGCTGGTGCTAAGAAAGTTGTTATTTCTGCTCCTGCAGGTAACGACCTTAAGACAATCGTTTACTCAGTAAACGAAAACACACTTACAGCTGAAGATACAATTATCTCTGCTGCATCTTGCACAACAAACTGCCTTGCTCCTATGGCAAAGGCTCTCAATGACTTCGCTCCTATCCAGAGCGGTATCATGGCTACAATCCACGCTTACACAGGCGACCAGATGATTCTTGACGGTCCTCACAGAAAGGGCGACCTCAGAAGAGCACGTGCTGGCGCTGTTAACATCGTTCCCAACTCCACAGGTGCTGCTAAGGCTATCGGTCTCGTAATTCCCGAGCTCAACGGCAAGCTCATCGGTGCTGCTCAGAGAGTTCCCGTTCCCACAGGCTCCACAACTCTTCTCTTCGCAGTTGTTAAGGGTAACGTTACTAAGGAAGACATCAATGCTGCTATGAAGGCTGCTTCCAGCGAAAGCTTCGGCTACAACGAGGACGAGATCGTTTCTTCCGATATCATCGGTATGAGATACGGCTCACTCTTCGACGCTACTCAGACAATGGCAACTTACATGCCTGAGACAGATACAACTCAGGTTCAGGTTGTTTCCTGGTACGACAACGAGAACTCCTACACATCTCAGATGGTTAGAACTATCAAGTACTTCGCTGAGCTTGACAAGGATCTCGCTAACTAATTTCTGACTTAGTTTTAAGTGAATAAAAAGGCTGTCTCACTTTTGTGAGGCAGCCTTGTTTTTTCTGTAACTTTATTGAATGATACTTTGAAACCTCAGGAAAAATCCTGCTGTCGGATGTTCTTTTTGTCAATAGGTTTCATCCAATCTGCTTTCAGATAGTAGATTATCAGCGCTATCGTGCTGAGCCCCCAGGTAAGAGGATATACCCAGTTTACAAAAGCTATGTTATTTGTAAGGGGTACCGTTATTTCAAGGAAGCTTACTCTCACAACGCACCAGAAGGCAAGCATGGTAAACATAGGGATCGTGGTTTTTCCCGCTCCTCTGAGCACCGCTGAGAAAGCGTGAGATGCCGCAAGCAGGAAGAAAAACGGACCGCATATTCTTCCCTTCTGAACTCCGAAATCTATGGCTTCAGGTTCCCTTGTAAAGGCTGATATGAGCATTGGCGCCAGAACATAGAGTATCACACCCACAAGCTCTGCAAGAAGCACAGAGGATAGTATGCCGAAGCGGGCGCCCTTTTTCACTCTGGAGTACTCCCCTGCACCGATATTCTGTCCCACAAAGGTGGTGAGAGCACTGGTGAAGCTCATAATGGGCAGAAATGCAAAACCTTCAAGTCGGGAATATGCACCGCACCCTGCAACCGCCATCTCTCCGAAATGGTTGATGTTTGACTGCACCACCACATTTGCAAAGGCGATGATGGAATTCTGCACACCGCAGGGAAGTCCGAATCGCAGAATCCTTGAGAGCATTGCACCGTTAAAACAGATTTCCTTAAGGCTTACACGATACACCTCTTGACTGCGGATAAGTCTGATCATACAGAGCACAACACTGACAAGCTGTGAAACCGCCGTAGCAAGGGCTGCCGCCCACACGCCAAAGCCAAGCACCGTCACCAGCAGTATATCCAGTACCACGTTTATCACAGAGGAGATTATGAGATACTCCAGGGGATGTCTGCTGTCCCCCACCGCCTGCATGATTCCCATACAGGCATTGTACATTACAAGTCCGACACTTCCCAGAAAATATACCCTTATGTACTCCACCGCCTGAGGCATTACGCTCTCGGGAGTATCCATCCAGACCAGAAGCTGCGGTGCGAACAGAGTACCGAAGGCCGTAAGGAAAATGCCTGTAACAAAAGCAAAGGCAAGCTGAGTATGGATAGCAAGGCGAAGCTTGGTTTTCTCGTCCGCTCCGAAATACTGGGAG
Organism: Ruminococcus sp.; assembly: GCA_045535715.1. Classification (GTDB taxonomy): domain Bacteria; phylum Bacillota; class Clostridia; order Oscillospirales; family Acutalibacteraceae; genus Ruminococcoides. Next base: position 1,973 of record JAZSME010000101.1, read on the forward strand.
ATCACCACGCCGGCTCCAAGTCCCACGCCCTGAAAAAAGCCCACCATAAGAAAAATGAGCATTGCCGTAGAGCTTACCGCAGCCAAGGCAGTGTTGCCCAGTGTATTGCCCACAATCAGAGAGTCTGCTGTGTTGTAAAGCTGCTGAAACAGGTTGCCGAAAAACAGAGGTACCGCAAAGCGTATCAGGCCTCGTGATATTGAGCCTTTGAGCATATATTCTTTATCACCCTGCATTTCGTCACCTCTTTTCAAAAAATATCTATGTTGCAATTATATAACTTGTGAAAATATTGTCAATATATCATATTATCAAAGGCTAAATAAAACAATTTTTGACATTTCTTACAAATATAAAAGATAAACTTTGTTAATCATTCTTTCGGTTTTTATTGAAAATCTTAAATATGTTTGTTATAATATAATAGATTAAAAGTATACTGTGATTTTTACAGTATATCAAAGGAGGATAAAAACCAATGAATTATTCTTTTAATGACGAAAGAGATCACATACAGCGCTTCTTTGACGGCGACGCTATCCGCGCTTACGAGTTCTTCGGCTCACACGTTGAGAACTGGGACGGCAAACAGGGCGTTGTCTTCAGAGTATGGGCACCTAATGCTCTTTCTGTTTCTGTTGTAGGTGACTTTAACGGCTGGAATCAGGATGCCAACCATATGTATAAAATTGCTGAAGGCGGCATCTGGGAGGTATTCATCGAGGGTCTCGGCGAGCGTGCTATCTACAAGTACTGTGTAGAAACACCCTGGTCAGAGAAGCTCCTCAAGACTGACCCCTATGCATTCCATTGTCAGACAAGACCCGATAACGCTTCCATGGTTTACTCTCTCGGTAACCATCAGTGGCGCGACGAGGCTTGGTTTGAGTACAAGAACCAGAGAAATCACTTCGAAGAGGCTCTCAATATCTACGAGGTTCATGCCGGTTCCTGGAGAAAGTATGCTGACGGCAACACCTTCTCCTATCAGAAATTGGCTGACGAGCTCATTCCCTACGTTAAGGAAATGGGTTACACACACATTGAGTTTATGCCTATCACCGAGTATCCCTATGACGGTTCCTGGGGCTATCAGGTAACAGGTTACTTTGCTCCCACATCCCGCTATGGCTCTCCCGATGACCTTATGGAGTTCATCGATCGTTGCCACAACGAGGGTATCGGCGTTATCATCGACTGGGTTCCCGCTCACTTCCCCAAGGATGCTCACGGTCTCGGCAGATTCGACGGCGTTCACTGCTACGAGTACGAGGATTCCAGAAAGGGCGAGCATAAGGAATGGGGCACCTACGTATTTGACTTTGCAAGATACGAGGTTATCAGCTTCCTTATCTCCTCCGCAATGTTCTGGATCGACAAGTACCACGTTGACGGTATCCGCGTTGACGCTGTTGCTTCTATGCTTTACCTTGACTATAACCGTAAGGACGGCGAGTGGGTAGCAAATATGTACGGCGGCAAAGAGCACCTTGAGGCTGTTGAATTCCTGAAGCGTCTCAACACAGTTGTTCATATGTATCATCCCACAATTATGATGATCGCTGAGGAGAGTACATCATGGCCTATGGTTACACGTCCCGTTTACGACGGTGGCCTCGGCTTTGACTACAAGTGGAATATGGGTTGGATGAACGATATGCTTCACTACATGTCCATCGATCCTCTCTGGAGACCCTTCAACCACGACAATCTTACCTTCAGCTTCCTTTACGCATTCTCTGAGAAGTTCCTGCTTCCTATCTCCCACGACGAGGTAGTTTACGGCAAGGGCTCTCTCATCAATAAGATGCCCGGCGACTACGACACTAAGTTTGCAGGCGTTCGTGTATTCTATTCCTACATGATGGCTCACCCCGGCAAGAAGCTCACCTTCATGGGTTCTGAGATCGGTCAGTTCGACGAGTGGAACGTTAACGAGGAGCTCCAGTGGGGTCTTCTAGAATACGAGAAGCACCAGAAGCTCAACAAGTTCTTCGCTGATATGAACAAGATGTACAAGGATCTCCCCTGCATGCATCAGGTTGACTTCAACTGGGAAGGCTTCAACTGGATCCATCATGACGACTACACACAGAGTATCATCGCTTTCCGCAGAATCGACAAGGACGGCAACGATGTTATTGCAGTTTGTAACTTCCAGCCCATGTTCAGACATGACTATCGTATCGGTGTTACTCAATACGGTGTATACAACACCATCTTCAACACCGATGATGATCAGTACGGCGGCTACGGCTGTGCAAACAACCCCATCGACATTATGTCTGACGAAGAAGGTTGCCACGGTCAGGAACAGTCCATCGTTATCAACATTCCTCCCATGAGTGCAATGTTCTTCAAGTGCGTGAAGCCTATGGAGAACCCCGCAGTTAAGAGAAGAGAAGAAGAGGCTAAGAAGGCAGCCGAGGAAGCAGCCAAGAAAGCTGAGGCAGAGGCCAAGAAGGCAGCTAAGAAGAAAGCTCCCGCTAAGAAAGCTCCTGCAAAGAAGACAGCCCAAAAGGCAGAGGAGAAAGCACCTGCTAAGAAGGCTCCTGCTAAGAAGACAGCTGAGAAGACCGAGGAGAAAGCTCCCGCTAAGAAGGCTCCTGCTAATAAGGCAGCTGAGAAGACCGAGGAGAAGGCTCCCGCAAAGAAGGCTCCTGCTAAGAAGGCAGCTGACAAGACCGAGGAGAAAGCACCTGCTAAGAAGGCTCCTGCCAAGAAGGCAGCTGAAAAGACCGAGGAGAAGGCTCCCACAAAGAAGGCTCCTGCTAAGAAGGCAGCTGAAAAGACCGAGGAGAAGGCTCCCGCAAAGAAGGCTCCTGCTAAGAAGGCAGCTGAGAAGACCGAGGAGAAGGCTCCCGCTAAGAAAACAACCGCTAAAAAGACCACTTCTTCCGACAAAAAATAAACAATCGTAAGTAGTATAATCAGGGGCGGAGTAATTCTCTTACTTCGCCCTGATTTGCGAATTTCCGAACATATTCGGTTTATATTTCGCCACTCCCCATTATTTATCAAATTGGAGGTTTAGCTATGTATCCCAAACAAGAGGTCGTAGCAATGTTGCTTGCAGGCGGACAGGGTTCCCGTCTGGGCGTACTCACAAAGAAACTTGCAAAGCCCGCTGTTCCCTTCGGCGGCAAATACAGAATCATCGACTTTCCCTTATCAAATTGCATAAACTCAGGTATCGAGGCAGTAGGTGTTCTCACACAGTACCAGCCTCTCCTGCTTAACGAATATATAGGCAATGGTCAGCCCTGGGATCTTGACGGTATGCACTCCGGCGTAACTTGTCTGAGTCCCTATCAGGCTGTTGACGGTGCCGAGTGGTACTCAGGCACTGCCAATGCCATTTACCAGAACATCAATTACATAGACAGATACAGTCCCGAATATGTTGTCATTCTTTCAGGTGACCACATTTACAAAATGGACTATTCAAAAATGATAAAGGCCCACAAGAAAACCGGTGCGGCCTGCACCATTGCCGTTATCGATGTTTCTATGGAAGAGGCTTCCCGTTTCGGAATTCTCAACACCTATGAAAACGGCGAGATCTACGAGTTCGACGAGAAGCCTGAGCATCCCAAGAGCACCAAGGCTTCTATGGGTATCTATGTTTTCAGCTGGGATAAACTGAGAAAATATCTCATCGACGACGAAAACAACAAAGACTCTGAACATGATTTCGGAAAGAACGTTCTTCCCCTGATGCTTTCTTCCGGAGAGAAGATGTTTGCATATCAGTTTGAGGGCTACTGGAAGGATGTCGGCACCATTGACAGCCTCTGGGATGCCAATATGGATGTGCTCAATCCCAACATCGGACTTGATCTCAAGGACGTCTATTCAAGAAACCGTATGCTTCCTCCCCACCATATCGGCGAAAATGCAGAGATTCAGAACTCTCTCATCGCTGACGGCTGTGAGGTTGACGGAAAGCTTGAGTTTTCAATTCTTTTCTCAGGCGTAAAAATCGGAAAAGGCGCTGAAATCAACTCCTCTATCATTATGCCCGGCGCGGTTATTGAAGAGGGCGCAAAGGTGCTTTACTCCATTGTTTCTGAGAACGCACACATCGGCAAGGGTGCCGTAGTCGGCGGTCTCCCCGAGGACTATCCCAACCGTGACGACTGGGGTGTCGCCGTTGTGGGCGATTCACTCAAGGTTGCCCCGGGTGCCAAAGTCTTACCCAAGGCAATGATTTATGAGGATGTGGAGGTGTAATTATGGGAATAAATCTTGCAGGTATAGTTTTTGCCAATGTAGGTGAAAAGAACCTTCCTTCACTTACCTCCAAAAGAACCATGGCAAGCGTTCCTTTTGGCGGAAAATACAGACTCGTTGACTTCCCTCTCTCCAATATGTCAAATTCGGGAATTAACAACGTTGCTCTCATTGCCAGAAACAACTTTCACTCTCTGATGGACCATGTAGGTTCCGGCAGAGCATGGGACCTCTCCAAGCGTCGCTCCGGACTTACAATTTTCTCTCCCTACGGCGGACATTCCTTTGTAAACAGAGTTGAGGCTCTTTATCACATTATCGGCTACATCAAGCACCTTAAAGAAGAGTACCTTCTGATTACAAACAGTAATCACGCCGCTAACATCAACTACAATCTCTTTTTTGAGAGACACCTTGAAAGCGAAGCAGATATTACTCTGATGTATAAAAAGATGGAGATTCCCAACGGAAAAGAGAGTCCCGTTGTGCTCACTCTTGATGAGGATAACCGAATCACAAAGCTTCTCGTCAATCCCCTTGTGGCAGGCGAGTGCAACCTTTCCGTAGGCTCCATGATCATCAAGCGTGACCTCCTTGTAGAGCTTGTCACCAAGTGCGCAAGCGCCAACACTCTTGATTTTGAGAAAAACCTCTTACAGGACAATATGGATAGCCTTAAAATCTACGGCTATGAGTTTGAGGGCCATATTTCTCTGATTCACTCCCTCACAGGCTACTTCTCTGAGAATATGAAGCTGATGAACAAGGAAACAAGAGACGAGCTCTTCAGCCCCTTACGTCCTATTTACACCAAGGTAAGAGACGATGCCCCCTCTCGCTACGGACTTACAAGCCAAGTCAAGAATTCTCTGGTAGCTCAGGGTTGTATCATCGATGGTATCGTTGAAAACTCCATTATCTCCAAGGGTGTAAACATCGGAAAGGATGCCGTTGTCAAGAACTGCATAATCCTTCAGGACTGTACCATCTCCGAGGGCGCTCATCTTGAATATTTAGTAATCGATAAGGACGCAACCATTACAGAGAACAGAATTCTCTCGGGCGTCGATACCTATCCTCTTTATATTGCCAAGGCGTCCGTTGTTTAATCACCTTCTAAGCTTATCAATTCACCGAAAGGAAGGATATATATGAAAATTCTTTACTGCACCTCTGAGGCTAACCCCTTCGCAGGCTCCGGCGGACTTGCGGATGTGGCAGGAAGTCTCCCCCAGACTCTTTGCAGAAAGGGTCAGGACTGCAGAATCGTAATGCCTCTTTACGGCACTATCCCCTACGAGCTCAAGAGTCAGCTCAATTTCATCACAAACTTCACAGTTCCCGTTGCATGGAGAAATATGTACTGTGGTCTCTTCTGGGCAAGACACAAAGACACCACCTACTACTTCATTGACAATGAGTACTACTTCAAGCGCGACAAGCTCTATGGCTTCTATGACGACGCTGAGAGATTCGCTTTCTTCTCAAGAGCTATTCTTGAGATGCTCCCCCATATCGACTTCCATCCTGACATCATCCACACCAACGACTGGCAGACAGCTCTGGTGCCCACCTACTACTATCTTTTCTATTCCAAGAACCCCTGGTATCACAACATCAAGAATATTTTCACAATTCACAATATTCAGTATCAGGGCAAGTACGGCTGGGAAGTAAATACCGAGTGCGTAGGCATTCCCAAATCTGAGGAATGGATTCTTGAGGCTGACGGAAAGCTCAATATGGTCAAGGGTGCTATTCAGACCGCGGTAAGAGTTACCACCGTTTCTCCCAGCTATGCGCTGGAGATAAAAGATCCCTGGTACAGCCACGGTCTTGACAGATACTTAAACGAAAATCACTTCAAGCTCTGCGGTATCTTAAACGGCATTGAGCCTCTCGACTGGGATCCTGCAACAGACTACAACCTTTACAGAAACTACACCATGGACGATATGTCAGGCAAGGGCGAATGTAAACGTGCTCTCCAGGAGAGACTCGGTCTTGAGCAGCGTTGGGATGTTCCTCTTGTCGGCATGGTAACAAGACTTGTTTCCCACAAGGGTCTCGACCTTGTTAAAGAAGGTCTCAAGGAGCTTCTGGACACCGAGAATATGCAGTTTGTAATTCTCGGCACAGGCGACGAGGAATACGAAAAATTCTTCAGCGATATGCAGTGGTTCTATCCCGGCAGAGTCTCCTTCTGCAAGGGCTTCGTTCCTGAGCTTGCAAGAAAGATCTACTCCGGCGCAGATATCTTCCTCATGCCCTCAAAGGCTGAGCCCTGCGGACTTGCTCAGATGATCGCTCTCAGATACGGCACTATCCCCGTTGTCCGCGAGGTTGGCGGTCTCAAGGACTCTGTCTTTGACTCTGCTGACAACTACGGAAACGGCTTCACCTTCAAGAACTACACCAAGGACGATATGGTACACACCGTAAGGAGAGCACTCAGCGGTATCTATGACGACCACGGCTGGCATCAGCTTATGTGGCGTGCAATGATGAGCAACAACTCCTGGGACAGAAGTGCCAACGACTACATTGTTGTCTATGAGGACACAATGCGCTGGGCCTGAGTCCTTTCCCCACAATTTAAATATCGGATATTAACACAAAGACAGCGTAGCTTTTGCCGCGCTGTCTTTTCTTTTTGCAACGAAATAATCGTTTTATATTTTAACAAAACTTAAATATTCTTAAAACACAAGCGAAACAAAGCGAGGATATAATAGGCTTGCAGTTGAGAAAAGAAATAAAAAGTTTTCAAATTAACAAAACTTAAACATTTCTCAAAACATTTAAAAACATCGGCAGAATATAATCTGCTCATAAACTAAAGAAAGAGGTTATTACTATGAACAAGAACGATCAGAACTATCTTATCCAGAAAATCCGCACACAGTACACAGAAAAAGAAATCACCGAGCTTGATGAGCTTAAAGAGTTGGATAGAAAGGTTAAGCGTCCTGCAAACATCTTCGCATATACCTTCGGAAGCATCAGCGCCATCATCATGGGCAGCGGTATGAGCCTTGCAATGACCGAAATCGGCGCTTTTCCGGGCATGGGAGAAGGGTTATCCATATTAGTCGGTATTCTTATCGGCATTCCCGGTATCATCCTCGTTTGCCTGAGTTACCCCGTTTACAATCGAGTCATCAAAAAAGAGAGAGAAAAGATCGCTCCCGAAATCATCAGACTCACAGACGAGCTTATGAAGTAACCTCCTGAAGCTTAGCTGCCTCTCAATACTATGAAAAAAGGACAGGCTCTGCGCCCGTCCTTTTTTGATTTATTCTTCTATTTCATTTTTCTTCTTGAACTTTAGCTGCGAAAGAATGATTGCAAGGAACATAAGAGTACATCCCAGTGCCTCATAGGCGGTGGGAAGCTTCAGATTGTCTTCAAAAAACATACTGAAGAATATTGCAGATATTACTGCAAAGGTTGCCTCGAGGCTCATAATCATTGAGGCAATGTTGGGGTTTGTGTACTTCTGTCCGAAGATTTGAAGGGTATATGCCACTCCGCTTGAGAGTATTCCTGCCCAGACAATGGAAATCCAGGAGGACATAATTCCTGAAACGGTAGGTGTTTCGAAAACAAACATGGGAACCAAAGAGAGAATTGCTACCACCAGAAACTCCATCATAGAGAGCTTGAGACAATCCACGAGAGAGGAATATTTGTCCACAAAAAGGATCTGCACCGAGAAAAGAAAAGCGCATGCGATGATAAACACATCACAGCCCTGAATGCTGAGTGCTGAAAGAGTGTCTTTGCTAAAGAGTGCTGAGAGTGAAAACTCCTCAAGTCCTCCCGTCATGGTGAGAAGGAAAAGTCCGCAAAGAGCCACCGCAATGGATATCCAGTGAAGTTTTCCCACAGGCTTTCCGATAAACAGTCCGAAAATCGGCACAATAAGCAGGTACATTGCGGTGATGAATCCCGCTTTGCCTGCATTTGAACCCTGATAGATTCCTATCTGCTGTGCCGCTGAGGCAAAGAAAAGCGCTGTACCGCAAAGGAGTCCCCCTATGACAAGGGGCTTAAGTTCTCCTTTTTTCGCTTTGACGCTTTCATTGTTATTCTTACTTCGTTTTCTGAATACATCGCTCACGATTACTACCGGCAGCAGAAATAATACTGCCACCACCGAGCGCATAAACAGATATGTAAAAGGTTCAACCGCAGTCTCCTCCTGAGCAACAAAGGTGCTGCCCCAGAGAAAGGAACAGATGAAAAGCAGAATTATTCCGATATAACTTTTAGATTTCATAAAATTCCTCCAAGCAAAGGGATTATATCATAAACAATCGAAAAAGGGAATATTTTTATGGATAAAAGCCTCCGGGAATTAAAATAAAGTTCCCATTTTCTATTGATTTTGATATTTGCTTGTGATATAATAACTAGGTAAATGCAAGCTCAACTGCTTTCGTTTATATAATCGAGCGGCAGGCCCTGTACGATTGAGGCCTGTGAACTATGTCAGGCGGGGAACCGAGCAGCATTAAGCAGTTTTCTTGATGCGATATAGTAAGTCTGTCGTTCGCTTATGTAAACGACCAAAGTGTGCTTGCATTTTTTATTATGAAAGATTGAGGTGATTATATGTCGGCTTACCAGGTACTTTACAGAAAATACCGACCCAAAACTTTTGAGGATGTCATCGGGCAGCCTCAGGTTACCGTTACCCTTAAAAACGAACTTAAAGCAGGCAGAATCAATCACGCATATCTCTTCACAGGTACCCGCGGAACAGGCAAAACCTCCTGCGCAAAGATTCTCTCAAAAGCGGTCAATTGTCTGAATCCCAAGGATGGCGAACCCTGCTGCGAGTGCGAAATCTGCAAAGGCATCGAATCAGGAGAAATCTTCGATGTTGTTGAGATGGACGCCGCTTCTAACCGCGGTATCGATGACATCAGAAAGATCGTTGAAAAAATTGCCTTCACTCCTGAGAGAGGCAAATACAGAGTTTTCATTGTGGATGAGGTTCATATGCTCACCACAGAAGCCTTCAACGCACTTCTCAAGACTCTTGAGGAGCCTCCCTCACACGTTCTCTTTATTCTTGCTACAACGGAAGTTCACAAGCTTCCCGCAACCATCCTCTCCCGCTGTCAGAGATTTGACTTCCACCGCATCTCCGCCACCGATGTGGCAAAGAGAATAAAAGCTATCACCGAAAAGGAAGGCGCCACCATCACCGACGAAGCCGCTCTTCTTGTGGCTGTTATTGCCGACGGAGCAGTAAGAGACGCCCTCTCCCTTCTCGACAGATGTCTCGCGCTCTCTCTGCACGTGGACGTTGACGTTGTAAGAAGTGCCGCAGGTCTTGCTCAAAAGGATTACCTTCTGAGTCTCGCTTCCTCCTGCGTAAACAAAAACAGCGAACGAGCCATATCCATAATCAACAAGCTCTATAACGACTCCAAGGATATGAGCAAACTCTGCGACGAGCTTATCAATCACTACCGCAGTCTTATGCTTATAAAAACCGTCAGAAATCCTCGTGAACTAGTAGTGATGTCTGACGATGAATACGACACCGCCTTTGATCAGGCACAGATCCTCTCCCTCTCAGATATCGTCTATGCTATGGATATTCTCCAGAATGCTTTCGAGAGAATGGGACGAGGAGCCGATAACCGCATTGAGCTTGAAATTGCTCTTGTGAAGCTCAGCTCCCCCGAGCTTGATGCTTCGATAGAAGCACTTCAGAGCAGAATCACTGCTTTGGAAAAAGCCTTCAAGTGTGCAGATTTCTCCGGCGTTTCAGCGAAAGATACCGTAGCCCCGGAAATTGCCGTCTCTCCTGCGCACTCAGAGACTTCTCCAAAAAAAGTTTCGGAAAAGTCCGAGCCAGCACCCAAAGCCACTCCTCAGGTGAAAGAGCCTGAGAGAACAGAAAACGAGGTTGCCCCAAAGGAACCCGTTAAACCTTACAACGAGCCTCAGAAGGCAGCTTCAGCTGCGAAGCCTTCACCTGTTGTCGCAACTCCCCCTGTCCCCGCACCTCCCAGAAGAGGAAAGTCTCAGGAGGAAATGAACAACATTATGTCCTCGGCCCAGCCCCTTATCTCATGGCCTGAGATAGTTTCAAATCTCAAGCAGTATTCACGGGCAATCGCCTCCTCCTTTGAAGGCACCAACGCCTATGTAAGCGGCGACTATCTCCTCATCGACTCAAAAACAGACATTCCCTTCAAGCTACTGCAGAATTCATCCCAGCGTGAAAATTTGCGTCAGGCCGTGCAGGAGATTACGGGAAAGAGATATATCCTCGGTCCCTACAAAAAGCCTGAGGAACAAAAAAATGAAACCGACCCTCTTGACTCCCTTTCAAAGGAGCTCAGAGCAGCCGGCGTGGATGTTATCGAAGAGTAATATCAAAACATAATCAAAAATTTAAACGTAAGGAGTTTTAATATGAAAGCAAGATTACCTCAGGGCTACGGCTCAGGCGGAGCAACAAACCTTCAGCATCTGGCAAAGCAGGCACAGAAGATGCAGGCTGATATGGAGGCTGCAACAGCCGAACTCGAAGCAAAAGAATACGAAGCACAGTCCGGTGGCGGCGCAGTTAAGGTTGTTGCCACAGGCAAAATGGAAATCAAGTCCATCGAAATTTCTCAGGACGTTGTTGATCCCGACGACATCGAGATGCTCTCTGACCTTGTTATGGCAGCAGTAAACGAAGCACTCAGAAACGCTTCCTCCGACAAGGAGAGCACAATGGAGTCACTCTCAGGTGGCTTAGGCGGTCTCAACATCCCCGGTTTATTCTGATATGGCGACCTATAACGTACCTGCCCTTGCAAAGCTCATCGACAAGTTCGAGAGCCTGCCGGGTATCGGAAACAAAACAGCTCAGCGTCTTGCCTACCATGTACTCAATATGAGTCGGGAGCAGGCAACGGACTTTGCAAATGCCATAACCGATGCTCACGATAAAATCAAATACTGCTCTGTGTGCTGTAATTTCTCCGACGAAGAGCTCTGTCCCGTTTGCAAGGACACACAGCGTGACAAGTCCGTCATCTGTGTCGTTGAGTCTCCCAGAGATGCCATGGCAATGGAAAGCACAAGGGAATTCAACGGCACCTATCACGTGCTTCACGGTGCTCTCTCCCCTATGAGCAACATCGGACCCGATGACCTTTACATCAAGGAGCTTCTGGTAAGACTCAATGATGATACCGTTAAGGAAATCATTATGGCCACAAATCCCACCATCGAAGGTGACACAACCGCAATGTACATTTCAAGGCTTTTAAAGCCCCTTGGAATCAAAACCACAAGGCTTGCATACGGTGTTCCCGTAGGCAGTGACCTTGAATATGCCGACGAGGTGACTCTCGCCCGCGCTCTGGAAGGCAGGAATGAACTGTGAGCGATCAGAAAAACATCAAAATCGCCGCTCAGAACAAAAAAGCCTTCCACGACTATTTCGTTGAGGAAAAGTACGAGGCGGGCATTGAGCTTTTCGGCACCGAGGTCAAGTCCATCCGTCAGGGAAAGCTTAACCTCAAAGACAGCTGGTGCTCCGTTGTGGAAGGTGAAATTTTCATAAACGGAATGCACATAAGTCCCTATGAACAGGGAAATATATTTAACAGAGACCCTATGAGAGTGAGAAAACTTCTCATGCACAAGCGTGAGATTATAAAGCTCTTCTCTCTTGTGAAGCAGGACGGCTACTCCCTCATCCCCCTTTCTGTCTATTTCAGCGGCAGCAAGGTTAAGGTGGAAGTAGGACTCTGCAAGGGTAAGAAGCTCTACGACAAGCGTGCCGATGCAGCCGCAAAATCTGCGAAGCGTGACATTGACAGAGCGATGAAAGAGCGTCAGCACTAAGCCTTAAGGTTTAGTCTCAGTAGCTATTTAATTATCTAAGGTTCGGAAATTCCGGACCTCTTACGGGGGCGCAATGGTTTCGACGGGGACCACGGACTTCAGTAAGCGGGTAGCGGTGCGGCAACCGCTATAAAAGCCGCAAACTTAAAAACAAACGACAACAATAAAGTTGCATTAGCAGCTTAAAGCTGCTCGTCCACCCGAGGATGACCGCGACCTCGGCTTGGGCGTCGACTAGCGGTAAAGGTGAACAGAGGTGTGCTCCTGCCTCTGTCATCACGTGGGAGCTGCCGAAGTTTTAATCCCGTTGTCGGGAGTGAGGCTTCGAAAGACTAATACGACAACTACACCCGTAGAAAGCTGTGGCGAGTGATTTTCGGACAGGAGTTCGATTCTCCTCGCCTCCACCATTCTTCTCGCAACTGTATATGCAGTTGCGAGTTTTTCTTTGTGCGCGCAACAAGGAAAACTCGCACCTAACAATCACATATGCAAACAAAAAAGGACATTGATTCTGTTACAGAGTCAATGTCCTTTTCTTAGTTATTCATTTGTCGCAATAAATAAGAATCAAATCAACTTATTGCTTCTTTACAGGTTCACCGATAAGGAATCCCGTCTCGATACCTGCAACCCACTTCTGAATTGCAGTGGCATCTTTAACATTTACATTACCGCTTGCATCTACATCAGATAAGATAAGGGCGGTATCGGAAAGGGTAATCAATGAGGCCACGTGCTTCTGGATTGCCGTTGCATCCTTAACGTTTACATTGCCATCTTCATTTGCATCACCGAGGATACCTGTATCATCGGCATCCCCTTCATAAGTAAACTCAAATACAATCGTTGCTGATTCATTCGATGCAACAGGCAGAACCTCTGCAGGCATACCGTTTATTTTAGCATCAATATCGGGACAACCATCTGTATCCACAGCAAAAACATAGCCGTCTACCGTCTTTATATGTACTTCCATACGATATGTGTGACCATTAATGAAATCATCACCATTGTTAATCTGGGTTTTACCCTCTGTCACATCGTACCAGAACATTGTGTTGAATTTTACCTCTGGAGTTCTTGCAACGTAAGTGTAGAAGGGTTCTGTCCAAGTGCCAAAAGCATTGAAGGTGATGCCTGCTGATGTAACCACCTCAGGCTCAAACACATCAACAACGTAGGAAACTTCCTTTTCTGCCAAACGCTCGTCTTCAGGTGACATCAGGCAGATAGTCTGATAAACAGCATACTTACCTTTTTCTTTAGCATAATCGGCAAAGTTAACAGAAGTACCATCGTTTACGTAATACAAAGATTCGTTCTTAACATTTGCTATTCTTGTGTTACTTAAAACATAATAACCGCGTTTTAACATATTTAAGGGCAGTTCCTTTGGCTTAAATGAAAAATTCATATTCATACTATTGGTACCAAGATAGCAATCGCCTAAATAGTAATCCTGGGTTTCCTCTGTATCGGGAGTTCTCTCTGCAAAATCCAGAAGTCCCGCGGGCAGTGTGCCGTCATAATAAACATCATAATATGTTTCGGCATAGAATACATCTTCGCTGTCTTCGTTTAGCTCCTTGGTAACCATACAATTTAATCCGTCTATGCAAAAACGTGAATCCTCAATAAAAGTATAGCCCTCCACCGGGTCAAGATAGACTTTGCATTTGTATGTACCCTCTGCAAAGGCATCTGTACTGCTCATCTTAACAAAGCCCTCGCCATCATCATTAGGACCGTACCATTCCACTTTGTCGTTTTCGTATTTGTCGCTGTCGGGGGCATCAATCTCGTAGTCCGGTGTATATCCGAATTTCGGTTTATCTATGCCTGTCACCGTAGCTGTTTCAATAGGCAACGGGTCTAAAAACATAAAAATAAATCTCTGGGAATAAACCGTGCCGCCGCTGTAAGTAACCTTGCAACGGAAATCAAGCTGCCATAGAGAGCCTTCGGCTTTCAGCTTAAAGTGATTTGTATTTACACCCTTATACACATCGTTTTCGGGAAGGTCTACCATATCAAAATGGCCGTCAATAAATCCCGCCTCCCACTGATATGTTACTTCTTCGTCAGAGTCAACCTTGAGTATTACCTCGCAAAAATCTCCTCTGTAAGCAGCCGTGTCAGCATGTACCACCGTAATAACCGGTTTCCTGACCGCTGAAACAGACAGCACAGAAACAGGAATAATGCTCATAAGCATTAACAAACAAAGTACAAAACTGATAAATTTTTTACTCATAAACGTCCCCTCCGTAAAATCAGATTCCCTCACCGATTGCAAAGCCTGTTTCAATACCTGCAACCCACTTCTGAATAGCAGTTGCATCTTTAACATTCACATTACCGCTTCCATCAACGTCTGCTGCAACTTCTTCTGTTTCGTCAAGTGTTCTTGCAATAGAAATAATACTATCTATTTGTGATGTAGCAGAGATTGGTTGCACCCCTACCACAATCATAGCAAACACAACCATAATAGACAATACAAACGAAACAATCCTTTTCATCAACATTCCTCCTCAAATTTAGCGCATAGTGCATCTTAGATAATTATCGATATCAATTCATAAATAACACATTAAACGCTTTTAGTAAATTATACTACGCTCACCCAACAAATTCAACAACAAGTTTATAAAAAAACAAATATTCTTAGTTAATTTGATAAAACCCACCCACACAACAACTGCAAATATGCGAACCCGTAGCGGAAGGGCGTACCTAACTCCTGCTTTGGAATAGTTAATAATCCTATGTATACTTATCGTGACGAGATTTGAGTTTTTCTATGATCCCATATATATCAGATGATTTATCTATATCTGAATAATTCTTCAGAAGAAGTTTGCGTTTAATTGATTTTTCTTCCCTGTACTCAGCTATCGTAATCTCTTCCTCCCCACTATGAGAAAAAGCCACCTTGAAGGTGGCTTTGATTTTTTCGTTGGATATTTCGATTTTCTCAATGTACTGTGACAGAATAAATTTTGAACGCTGTACATTTTCGGGATTCAGTAAGTATTCTTTCAGTTCATCTATCTTTTCTTTAACATCTTTTTCAGTTATTGTATTTCGGCTGTAATCTCTCTCGTAACTTTCGAGGAATGTTTTTGCTTCCTTGATTATAGCTTCGCACTCCTTGATTTTGGCTGTTATAGCCTCGTTTACACCTGTTTGAGAGATTGCCTCAATCAAGTTATCTCTGCTCTTCTCAGCGCGAACAAGTGTCTCTTTAACCCGACTGTACTGCTCATCATTATCAACAGTAGATTTCAGACTTTTGTTGAGTCTCTGAGTAATTTTTTTGATACTATCATCTGTAAAAAACACTTTGCAGAATTCATCAATTACCCAGGCATCAAGTATGCTGCAACGGATTTCTTTTGTGTCACAATCATGCTTGTTCACTCTTTCCGAGCATCTGTAAGTTGTATACTCTAAACCGCGTTGTTTGTGTCTGCGAACGTTACCATGGAACTTGCCTCCGCACTCACAATACAGAAGTCCTGTGAGCAGATATGTTCTCTTGGCGTTACTGTAACTACTTCTGGACGCTCTTCTCACTGCGTTAGCTCTCTCCCACAGCTCTTTAGTCACAATAGCGGGACAACCACCATCTATGCGTACAACGCACTCATCAGGCTTGTACGCATGGTTATTGTGCTTGGATGCGCGCTTGTTGAAAACGTAAATTCCCTTATAACGCTCATTACGCACAATCTCGTAAATACTATTTCTTCCGAAAGCCACTCCTTTCTTAGTTTTGAAACCAAGTAGGTTAAGTCGATCAACAACAGCACCATAACCATAGCCATCAGCAATCATCTCAAATATAATCTGAACAGCTTTTGCTTCTTCCTGGTTTACTACAAGTCGTTGTTCAACAATGTCATAACCAAGGGGCGGCACTCCCCCGTTCCATATACACTTCTTTGCGTTAACGCCAAGGCCTTTCATAACCTCCCTGCCAAGGTTGCGTGAGTAATACTCAGCCATAGCCTCAAGCAGGGATTCAAGGATAATAGATTCAGGGCTATCATCAAGTCTCTCAAGAACTGAAATTAACTTAACATCGTTCCTCTTGAGCTCGCGCTTGAAGAACGCTGAATCATAGCGATTGCGTGCAAATCTGTCAAGCTTATGAACTATTACGAAGTCAAATTCCTTGTTCTTGGAATCATCAATCATTCTAAGGAATTCAGGTCTGTTGGAAGTCGTTGCAGACTTCGCTCTATCGCAATATTCTGCAACGACTGTGTATCCGTTCTCAGCACAGAATTTGTGAAGTATAGAGAGCTGTGCTTCTATCGACTCCTCTCTTTGATTGTCCGAACTGTAACGGCAATATAACACTGCCCTGTGTTTACTGGTTTTATCCATAATCATATAATTACCTCCCGTAAATATTCAATAAAATAATATGTGTCTGTTTACTGTTTCATATCGTTTTACAGGAGTCCTATGACACCAATGCCGCATCAGATACTCTGAGTATATCTGTCAGCAAGTTTGTCATAGGAGTGTAATAGTCTTCTTTGTTTTCTTTATTATTTATTAATTCTTTATCTTCTTTTTCAATTATTTTTCTTTCAATATGTCCTTCCTTTTTACGGACCAATGCGTCTCTCTCAACGCTGATTTCATATAAACTTAGCATTGGAGCTCTCCTTATTATAGAGAGCAATATGATATAATCATAAGACCGAAGTCCATCCGCTTTGTCACGTCCATTCAAAACGAATATCTCTTATTTCTTCGGTAAAATTAGTAGCCCTCTGACCGCTACTAAGGTAAAAAATGTGGACGCTTTAATTAATCTTCGTATACAGGCTCCAATGCTGTGATCACGGACTTTGAGTCATCGGAATACTTGTCTTTAACCGTGAATCTGATTACAGTATCAATCAGTTGTGTTTCATCAAGCATGCCTTTTGAATCAACGAATTCTGATGCAAAATTGTTAAACACAACACTATTCACAGAAAATGCCGTGTTGAAAATCTTGTCATCAACAAGGATATTTACAGCAAAGTATCCCTTATCCTCGTAGTAATCGATTTTGTTAATCGATCCCTCGTATTCTCCCTCCGGGAGATGTGCCAAAATCTTTTTAGGCTTAAAATTAATCATTTTAAGTCCACCTTTCATAAAAATAATATTTTAACCTCGTATGAGGTTAATTGTTAAGTAATCGATCATAATTCACTGAGACTAATTTCATCGCATGAATCAAGATCTATCACAGGTTTGCTTTTAGCCTTGGAATCTTTGTCAAGTCCCCTGGTATCGATCTTAAAGCAATAACATTTCTGACGGCCGAATTCTTTCCAGATAACCATGCGTTTATAGAGTCGGTCTTTCTCGCCCTCAAGGATATCAAGGGCTTTGAGATTCTTAAGCAAGGTCTTTGGATTGCCGATGTTGTACTTCTCGCAAATACGCACAAATTCGGGTTCAAGGATAATTATATCTGTCTGCCAGTTATGAACAATAATCTCACCCACACAATTCTGCGGAACTGTATAATTGGAACTGCCATTTTTCTGCAAAAACTTATGGCTGTTGTTCATATACTCGATCTTTAGGATCTCAAGGAAACGATCCTCGGGGCTCATGTTTTCAGATATGGATGCTTCAAGCTTAACAACGTAGTCTGTAAGGGCGTCAATATTAATCTGAGTGTCAGGAAAAGTCTGGTTAAAGTATCGACACGATAATATTATTATCGACAATTTGGAAAATATTCTCTCTGTTAATTCTTTTTTGTTCTTAATTTTTGAAATCAGGTTCTTCTTTTCTATTTCGTATTTTTCTGATACATTTTCGATATCTTTAAGTACTGTTCCCATAAACGGACCACCCGCTAACGCATAGTTCTCAATTATACAGCGTTTGATGTTATCAGAATTATCAGCGCTGACTGTAAGCTGATTCTTTATCTCGAACACACGCGCTTTAAGTCCTGCTGGGGAATCGTCATTAAGCAAATCGAATTCAGCAGTTGAAATTATAACAGAATTGAATTCATGTACCGGTTTTTGAGTCGCGTCGCCGTTTAGCCTCATCTTTGATCTTCCGTTGCAAATGGTATACATAAGCTTTGTGAAATCAGAACATGAGCTGATGGCAACTTCATCGAGCACAACAGTATGTCCCATGGCTTCAGCAATAAACTGAATTATGGCATTTTCTGTGGCGTTGTACGTAATCGCTGTTCCCTTGTTGAGTACAGGATTACTGAACACACTCGCAGCAAGCATAGCTGCGGTTGTTTTTCCCTTACTGGTACGATTGCTCAGATTAAACATCATAGCGCCAATATCATACTTGATGTTCAGATAAGAGAGAATCGGAGCTGCAAATCCCAGAAGCATTACAAACTCCAATGGTGTGTTATTAAGAACCTCACTTCTGACCGTCTGAAGCCAATTATCCAAACTGCCATGAGGAGTTAACTGAAGATTACCTCTGTACAAGGCATCAGGGGCACCCTTGGTATCATGAACTGTACCGCTTTTGAAAACAATCGAGTCATCAGTACTGCTCCATCCAAGCTTTGAATATACACGCTTTACAGGGGCGTTCTCCTCATCCATGATCAAATAGCTAACAACGTCAGCACTATTTCTGTCGTAGAATCTGATACCGTCTGTCAGTAATTCCTTGATGCCCCATTGATTCAAAATAGAGCTGTCAGAAATTTTTTCTTTTTCATCATCTCCAACCCTGTAACCGAGTTTAAGATAAACTTTTCCTGTATCAATATCGATAAGTTTTTCTTTCACCCATACAGAAGAGCCGAAAGTAATCAGAAACGGAATGTCTTTGATATCCATAACCTTGGACAAATACTTCTTTGTTTTTACATAGGGAAACGTCTTAACATTCTCAACAAAATAGTTATTCTGATCGCAGGTAAGAGCTACACAGCCATAGCCCTTCACAAGCGTCTCAGGATCAAATAAATTTATCACATAACAAAACTCCTTTCGTTAGCACCCGAGTGTATTATGTCATCCACTCGGGTCATTGTTATAAATTAGAATAATACATGTATACACTTATACTTTGGGCTTCTGATTACATAGTCATCGCATTCAGATAACAGTATATCTGTCCACTCAAGCTCGCTATTGATTGCAAAAAACTCCCAGTCATCATCTAGCATTCTACCGTCAACAACGTGAAACCAATCCTTGGTATAAGGGTTAAAAAGTTCAAATATTATGTGTGCTGTTGTGTTTTTTGTGCGATTAACAATTCTGTGTCGTGCGTCAGATTTTATTAATTTTCTCGCAAGATTTGGTGATATATCAGGCATAGAAACCTTCCTCTCTTTTTTCCGAGTGCACAAAAACGCACTCAGGTATTAATGATTTACTCACTTTAATTTTCTTTAGCCTTTTGAATTCTTTTTGCCTTCTTAACAAGTCCCTTTAACTGTTTATCAACCTGCTGATATTCAGGATACTCATTATCATAACTTTTAAATTCGCATCCGCTAGCTTTTAGCATTTCAATAATGCCATTTCCAGAAATTTTAGTAGTGCTCATAATTGCACTTCCTCCTTTAAAAAATTTTTCGTAGGAGTTTTCCTACAACTATAGAATATAGTAAAACAACTGTGAAATCTATGGTCTCTTTTTTTAAAACACTACCATAAAACTAAAGCCAAGTGATACAAAT
>JAZSME010000037.1:0-15509 GCA_045535715.1 Ruminococcus sp.
AACATCTGTAAGCTCCTGCAAACGGGGAAGCGGATCCTTGAAACGGAGGTAGAAAGACATAAGTCTCACACCTGTTTCGCCGATGTTTTCGTAGCTCAGCTTCATCTTTGAAACAACGGGATAGTGGTCGGAGGAATAAGCACCGTCGACCTTGCCGCTGAGAACCTTATAGCTCTCGACCTTTGCCTTTGCATAGGAAACAAAGATAAAGTCAATCGGGGATGCACCCTTCTTTTCAACATTCTTAATACCGAAATTATGGTAAGTACCCATGGACATTGTTTCGTCTGCACAGTACTTTGTATCCATAAAGCCTGCTGAAATGATTGTGTTATATGCATCTGTGCCCTCTTCTGTATTGAAGTCACCCGTAACAACTACGGGCATATCAAAAGCGCTTGCCTTCTCGGCAATAAGCTTTGCACCGTTTTCGCGTGCCTCAACGCCTATATGGTCCATATGGGCATTCATATGGGCATAGCACTTGCCGCTTGTCTTCTCCTCGAGGATTACCCAGGTACAGATACGCTTATACATAGCGTCCCAGCCCTTTGAAGGTGTATCGGGAGTTTCGGACAGCCAGAATGTGCCGCTGTCGATGAGATTATACTTATCCTTAAGATAGAATACAGGTGAAAATTCGCCACCCTCGGCGCCGTCATCTCTGCCGACACCTGCCCACGCATACTCGGGCATACCCTCGCTTACGCGGTTGACCCAATCAATATCAGCCTCCTGAAGGCCGAAAGAATCGGGCATTTCGCTGCGGATTGTCTTGATAACAAGCTCGCCGCGGTTTTCGGGAGATTTTTTACCGACACCGGCGATATATACATTGTAGCTCATAACTTTGACATCGAGTGTATCGCCGACAGGCTCAGCAAAATCATAAGTCGGCAACGGAGTTGCAACCGAAATGCCGAGAATGAGCGAAACAAGCCACTTGAAGAAGCCACTGTAAAGTTTTACCCAGAAAGATAATTCGTACAAAGAAATTCTCCTCTCTCAAAAACAGCCCACCCGTGCGCCCAAGCCTGACAAGGTAGCATTTCTTTAAAATGAAATTTTAAAGTGCTTCGCAGTTTCGTAAGAGTATAAAATTTCTTGTATCGAAGCCAAAGCCGCAACAAGGCTTATTGCCTTATGAGGATTTTGTCGAAGATACGGGGAATTTTTACTCGAGAAACAAATACTCCCTTATCAGGCGTGGGCGTTATGGGTGAGCTACTTTTTTGTTTTACGTCTTATCGCTTATACAGTGTATGAAGCTATCGGACTGTAGGTAGTAATGATATCGCCGTCAACATTCTGATAGATGATGTAAGCTCTTGCATAAACAGTTGTACCTGTAGTTGCTGTAACAGCACCTGCATAGTAACCGTTGGAAGCAGTGCTATTTGACGGACCCTTACCTACTCCTGCTGCATCAAGGATGAATGCTGCCTCATCAGTACCGACAGAAGCTGTCTTGGTAACGATGATACCTGTCTGGATAATATCGTAGCCTGCAGGTACGGAACGCTCTGCATAGAAGTTAACCTTCTTTGCTGTGCTGTCATACTTGATTGTGGAAATTCTTGCTACGGGAGCAGGAGTAACAGCAGAAGCATCACCGTAAACGGGTGTAAGCTCTGTATCCTTGATAGCGTGGAATGTATAGGTTCTGTTATATGAAACGATATCGCCTGTTTCAGCATCGAGCCAGTAGAGGAAGCTTGCGCCGTCAGCATTTGTTGCGGAAGCGCTGATACTTACAAGTGCTCTGTCGTTATCAACAGATTCGTATACGCCTGCGCCTGTTGTTGTCCAGTTACCCTCAGTGAGAGTAACTGTATTCTTAACAACAAGTGAGTAAACGGGTCTTACGACAATCATCATTTCATCGCTTGCAAGAACCTCTTCCTTAGTCATGCTCCAGTTCTTGAAGACGTGATCGGGAAGTGAGGGAGCAGCGGGAACTGTGTAATCCTCGCCGTCTGCAAGCTCGAAGTTTTCGATAACGTTTTCAGCGTTATTTACATAAACAACAAGTCTCTTATCGTTATCGAAGCATTCGTTAGTTGTGAACTGAGTTGTGAGATCCATTGTTGTAACGGCTGTGAATTCATAAGTCTTAGCAGCGCTGATGATTCTGTTGGAGCCGTTATTGATCCAGTAGTAGAAGTCAGAGCCTTCCTCTGTCTGTACTGCCTCAAGAGTAACAACTGAACCGTAGGGAACAGTCTTCTGAGACATAACAGGAACATTGGAGTAGTTGCCTTCGTTGTAACCGAATCTGATCTTACCGATACCTGCAACTGTAAGCTTGACTGTAACGCTCTTTGTTGTAGCTGTGAAGCTGAATACAACAGGCATTGTTTCCCAAGCGCCGTCTACCTTTGCAGTTGCTGTATAGTTGTGTTCACCCTCTGTGAACTTGTACTTAACTGTCCATGTCTTTGTGCCGTCGCCGTTATCTGTAACTGCAGCATTGTCAGCGGTCCAGATTTCCTCTGTGCCTGTGCCGACATTGTAAAGCTTGATAGCTTCGACTTCAGACTTGGTTGTGATGTTGAGCGGTACGTTCTTCTTATTTGCAAAGACGTTGCCGTCGGGACCTGCCTTAACAATTGAAGAAGGCTCAACATAATTGAGTTTGATTGTTTCGTTGCTGTTGAATACGAACTCGATTACCTCAAGGTCTTCGCCTGCATTGACGTCGACATTTGCATCGTTAGCTGCGTAGTTAGCAACGTTGTCGTATGTTTCAACTACCGTAACAACAATATCACCGTTTTCATCAGCATATACCGGTACAGAACCGACGTTGCCTGCGTTATCTGTAACAGCAACTGTGAAGAGCTTGCCTGCGCTTGCAGCGCCTGCCTTGATTGTGAAGGTGTTATCTTCTGATACGTATGTGAAGTCCTCAACATGGAGCATATCAAACAGATAGTCGATATAAAGTGAGCTGCCGGAAGTACCCATGTAGTTGAACAGGTCAACCTTTGCTACGCCTGAACCGCCGGGCTCTGTAACAGTAACAGCACCTGCAGCGTCAGCTGTGAGTTCGGGCTTGAGCTGGTCATAGTTCTTAACCTCAATAAGTCTGTTACATACGTTACCGAAGCGGTCTGCAACGTGAGCAAACAGAAGTGTTCCGTTGTCGATGAATGCGAGATGCTGGTCATAGTTCTCGTTTGCACCGAACGGTACATACTTGGTTGATTCGGGGTTCATGCTTTCTGCATCGAATGCAGCGATGTAGTTGACATTCGACTTAAGAGCATTGATGAATGCATCCTTAGCAGCATCCGGGCCTTCCTCGAAGTAGATCTTAGCTATATCGTAGTCGAGACCCTCAGTTGCTTTGGGATCAAGCTTGTAGATGAAGCTGCCGAAGTTGTTCTCACCGAATGTGGGATCAACATAAACAGCACCCTCGTTAAGGTCTGCATTGATGTCGCTGAACTCCCAGTTTTTGACAGCGCCGTTGAATCTTCTGAGGAGACCGTATGTTCCGTTCCACTCATCAGCTGCAAGACCCTTATTCTCAGCATAAGTGAGAATTGATGTGCCGTTAGCTGTACCTTCAGCTGTAAAGCCGCTATCGGAACCGTCAGCAGGCATAGAATTCATATAGTAAACGAATACTGTAATCTTGCCGTTTTCTGTTTCCATAAGCTCGGGGTTGCTTGCGTAGTTGAAGTTTTCAACACTGTTGAAGCTGTCGGAGATTTCGCCTGATTCAGCGTCCTTGGTAACAGCGGAGTCAGTTGCGTTGATTGTGTAAGCAGCTGCCTGCTGTACGCCGTCTGTGTCGCTGAACTGAGGATTGAGGATAATGTATGCAGAAGATTCTGCATCGTATGTGCCCTCTGCGTTCTTAGCTGTCTGAGCAGTCATGGTTGTTGCACCTGTAAGCTTTGTGGAAACAGAGCTGAGAGGCATACCTGTTTTTGCATCGAGAACAGGAGTAATGACGTTTGCAGATACACCGTTCATAGCCTGTGCGGAAACAGCAAGTTTCTCGGGCTTGGAAGCTGTAACTGTTCTTGTTGAACCGTCACCGTTAAGAACGCTTGTTGTATCCTTAAGAGAAACAACGATATGCGGGTTGAGCTGGTTGGTGTATACATAAAGTGTATAACCGCCGAGACCGGGCTCCATATAAGAAGCTGTTATCATCTGATCTGCGGAAGCAATTGTGTTGCTGAGCTCTGCTGCATGCTCTGCATAGAACTTATTCAGATCAGTCTGGGTGTTGTGGATAGTTACTGTAGGACCGAAGGTATCGACATAGAGTACGAGTGCTCTGATTGCCTTCTCAAGTCTGTCCTCAGCCTGGAGAACCTGATTCTCATTGATAACGGTAACATTTTTGAAGTTGTTAGCATTTTCAAGAGCTGCAATGAACTCGTTCCAGATGTTCTTGCCGCCGTTGTCAACAGCTTCGTGATCGTAGATATCCTCGTTGAGCTTAATGCCGTCAGCAGTAACAATATCTGCCTTGAGATTTTCTGTGTCAGCCGGAACAAGCTCAAGAGCATTGATAAGAGTTACAAGCTCATCATAGATTGCATCAACTGTACCCTGCTGTGTTGCAGGTGTGTCGTAAAGAGCATCACCGTTTACATCGGGATTAAATACGATGTTGAAGCCTGTCTTGTTTTCAATGCTGTAGTTGTTTGCAGTTGCCTGTGTTGTAGCATTGATAATGTCGTTCTGTGCAAGGAAGCTGATAACATCTCTGAGCGAAGAATCTGTGTACTTTGTGAAATCATAGAAGCCGCTCGCATGGTATACACCCGTAGCCTGTTCCATTATCTCATTGCCTCTGTAATTCTTGGCGTTACCTGTAGTACCGAGGTCGTTATGAGTTGTCTCGAAGAACTGCTGACCAACGTCACCGTCATACATATCGTATGAGCCGAGTGAGTTAACGTTAGCGGGATTGTTGAAAAGGAATGCCGCTGTAAGAGATGTGATTCTGCTCAGGTCTGCAAGGCCGAGACCAAGCTTCTCAAGCTCTGTAACAATCTTTGCCTTAAGGCTGTTTGTATCGGCGAGAACATCATCTGCCATATCGATTGTTACAATACCATTGTTGTTGATTTCTGTCTGGAGGAGAGCAAGGATAGTCTCTACTGCTGCTGAGCCGCCGTTATAGCTGCCGGGAAGCTGAAGTGAGTAGTAGTAGGTATCGCCGTTTTCATCCTCAACAGTTGTGTACTCTGCAAGGTCATAAAGAAGGTCGAGGTTGAACAGACGACCGCCGAGTTCTTCGTTAGTAATAAGCTCACCTACGCCGTTATTTTCTTCCTCGGGAATGATGATACCTGTGGTGTTATCATCACTGTAACTCGGGATAAGACCGAGTGCATCGTAGATAAGACCTGCAACATATCTGTAAGCATCAGTTGCGGGAAGAAGCTGAAGCAAGCAGAGCTTTTCATACATTGAAGATGCTGCTGAGTCAACTTCGCCCTGGTCATCGTTGATAGCGTTAAGATATGCTGTTCTGTTTGCCTCGTTCCAGCATACGCCGTACTCTGTGGGTGAGTTTTCAATGCTCTCCCTGATTGCGAATGCAACGGGACCGCTACCGAATGTATAACCGGAGTAATCGATGAATGCTGCCGAATCATCCCTCTGCTGCATAACAGCTTCATATGTTGCGTCTGTGAACCAGCCGCCGTATGAGCTGCCTGTTACAATGTTTTCGGGATGTGATGCAAGGTAGTATCTTGTGCCGTCCTGATTGAGATCAGTACCGTAGCCCTTTGTGTACCAATCGCCGTCTCTTCTGGCAGCAACATCCATTGTGTAATGGAAAACTGCACCATCTACTTCTTTCACGCCGTTTGTATCAGCGAGGAAGTAGATACCGTCGCCTGTGTCAACAACTACTTCATTTATAAGCCAATCGAGCGCTGCTGCATTATGATAGTTGACAGCACCGTGAGCATCTGAGTAGATGTATGAGTAGCCGTTTACGAAGGAAAGAGCGTTGCTGTTGACATATACTTCTTCGTAATATGTCTCGCCGGTCTCTTCGTCATAGCCTACAGGCTGCTGGAATGTAAGCTGCTCAACTGCAGTGTTTTCATTAAGCTCAAGGCCAACTGATGCATCAAGCTGGTTGATAGTCGGCCAGCCATCAGCATTGCCGAACTCACCGAAGTTGCCGTCTTCACCCGTACCGTCAATTGTTGTTTTTGCTTCCTCAAGCTTTGCGGGGTCAAACATCGGTATGCTCTTGGTGTAGAGCGGGCTTGTGTTTGCGTATCTGTAGTCAACCTCAACAACAATCTCAGTTGAGAGATAATCGTACATATCCTGTCTCATATCAAGGCCGAAGCCTGCGTACTGAGCGGGAGTATTTGTAAGATAATCGTAAAGCTCGCTTGCGATTGCGTTAACAGCCTCAATAGCGGTTGTGTAGATGACAAGGCTGCCTGTTGAGTAATCCTGGTACTGGTCACCAACCTCCATACCGGAGCCGATGATTGTGTAAAGAGCGTTGAGTTTGCTCTGGATGAAGATCTGCTGCTGTGAACGGATAGTTTCTTCACGTGCACTGATGTTAGTGCCGTCAGCAACTGTCTGGTAATCTGCAACGTATGTGCCGACACCGTTGCTGGAGGAGAGGCCGTTGAATGTGTAAGTACCTGCGATAAAGCTGTCGACAAGGTCTCTTACACCCTCTGTGAACTCGTTGCTCTCGTCTGTGTCAAATCTCTTTGTTTCGAGAGCGTTAAGAATATCACGGATTTCCTGAAGCTTTTCAAGCATTTCTGCCTGCTTTGTGATATCAAGTTCTGCCTCAAGGTAGTTAGCTCTGAATGTCTCCCAGAGTGAAAGGATGTGTGAAACATCGCCGTATGCGGAGAGATACTTACTGCCGATTTCGGGAGCAGTGAGAACACGTGTGCCGTCATCGAGAATCTGAACTTCACTGTTTGTGAATGTAAGAACCTCGAAGGTTGCGGATTCAAGATTACCGATTGTGTTTTCGATATCTGTAATCTGTGCCCATGTGTTGTCATCAATACCGTTCCATGTAAGGGCATTTCTTGTGTCATAAATGCCCGTTGTATATTCATTGATTTTTGCCTGGTCCTTAGCTGTAAGCTCTCTGGAAATGATGTTCGGATTAAGAGCATTTATATAAGTATTGTAGTAAGGTGTCCATGTATCAGATGTGAAATACTTGGAACCATTGGGATTATCGAGTGCGAAAGTACCGTCGCCGTTGTCAATCCATACCATCTCGATAATTACCTGAGCACCGTCGGATTCGCCCGGGAATGCTGTTGCAAGCTCTTCGTCAAGGTATGTATAGTCAGCGGGCTTATACTTAAGGCCCTCATCTTCCGCTACGTTGTTGAGGGTGCCGTAGAATGTGCCGTCCTCAGCAAGAAGGAAGATTGTGTTGTTGATATCGGTATTTTCAAGGATATCAAATACCATCCGGTCGATTTCAGCCTGAGTTGTTGTGTCTGTAACAACTGCTGCCTCAAGAGCTGCAACGAGCTGCTCAACAGATTCGTCAGTGAAGATCGGTGCTGTAATAACTGTACCGTCACCTGTAACAACTTCAAACTGCTTGACTGTTACGCCGTCGTCCTCATAGAGCTCGCCGTTAGCGTAAGCGATAGCATCGTTAAGAGCATCGAGGAACTGACCGCCTTCAACGAGAAGGTATCTGTTATCACGGTCTGCACCGTCGTAATCCTTAGCACCTGTCTCAGAAGTGAGACCTACTGCTGCCCAGATTTCGTCAGCAAGTGTACCGTCAACAACAGTACCTGCGTTATCGTTATAACCTGTAACTGTCGGGTCTGTATCCCAAAGGGTTACCTTTGTACCGCTTACAGATGTAACGAGATTCTGTGCTGCAGTAACGGAAGCAGGTGAATACTTGGAAACGCCCTGTACCTTGGGTCTGCCGTTGAGCTGAAGCGGGTCATAAGCAACCTGTGAGCCTTGTGAAAGCTTTTCTGCAGCTGACATACCTGCACGTGTAACCTGGTTTGGTGTGAAGGAAGCTGCCTTAAGCTCGTTGTAAAGGTTTGTAATAAGTGCGTTGTACTGAGTCTGACCCTGCTTAGCTGTAAGACCGAAGCCATCGTACATAGCCTTTGTTGAGAATATGTTGTTGATGGACTGTCCGCCCTCAGCGTAAATTGTTGCAGGGTTGAAACCGGTGTAAACAGCGTTGAAGTAGCTGGTCATTGTACCGGAGTCGGCAATTGTGATTGTATCGCCTGCGTTTTCGTTGAGGTGAGCGATGATATCGTTCCAACCGTCCTGATAAACGGGAGCTCGTTCAAGCTCATCAATAGCCTTCTTGTAATCGTTTACAGCTTCAACATATTTGCCGTAGTTTTCGCCGAGATTGTCGCCTGCAAGATTTGCGATGTTAACTGCAAGAGCCTGTGCTTTAGCAATAGCTTCGTCACCGTAGATAGACTTCTGAACGGTTTCAAGCTCGCCGTTTGCGTTGAGGATAACAACGTCAACCTTTTCATCTGCTTTTTCATCAAGCAGTGCGTCAAGAGCCAGATTGATATCCGTGTAGCCTGTGCCCGGGATACCTTCGAGTGTGCCGTCGAAGTCGTTTACCGTCTTGTATGCAAGCTTGTAGTAAGCAACGAGGAGATCGTAAGTTGCTTTGTTGATTGAACCCTGAACATCAACTGCACCGTCACCCTGGCTGTCAACCTTAAGGCCGTTTGTTGCAATACCGTTGACACCTGTATCGCCGTAAGCCTGGTTGTAACCTGACTGTGTGTTGTAAGAGTTCTGACCCACGAAGAACTTCATAGCAGCTTCTCTTGCGTCGTAGTATGCCTGCCATGATTCGGCTGTATACCAGTCAGCACCGGTCTTACCCGTACCGAGAGCCCAGTTGTTTTCGGGTCTGTTGCCCTCACCGTACTGCTCATATTTGGGAATCCAGGTCTTGTTGAGAAGCATTGTAAGACCTGAGTAGTCAGCCACGTTGAGGTTTTCGGGGTTGTTTCTGGCAGCGTACAAGCTGTCAAATTCAGCGATGGCATTATAATACTCACCGATATATGCAGCCATAGCCAAGTTCTCTTTGTTCGTGAGGGCACCGTGTGCATTAGTGATAGCTGTTATATAGGTAGATACATA
This sequence comes from Ruminococcus sp., assembly GCA_045535715.1. Taxonomy (GTDB): domain Bacteria; phylum Bacillota; class Clostridia; order Oscillospirales; family Acutalibacteraceae; genus Ruminococcoides. The sequence continues at coordinate 9,142 of JAZSME010000037.1, forward strand.
GTACGGGTGGTCTGCAAAGTAGAGATCGTTGCCCTGAACCTGACCGAGAGACTGCGGTGCGTCGTAGCGTGACTTAAACACCTTAACTACCTTGTTGGCAATAGCATCTTTTTCAGCACCTACCGCTGCGTTGATGCCTGCGAACGTTGTCTGACCGTGGATTGCGTTTTCTTCGCTGACCGCAAATTCCTTCATCGTTCTGAGCTGGAGAGCTTTTCTCTTATCAGCGATTTGCTTTGTTGCAACGTTGATAGCATCCTGGTTTTCCTTAAGAGTTGCTCCGTCGATAACGTTGGGAAGCACCGTCTTTGCAAGAAGGTATTCTTTCCAGGTTGCCTCTGTGTAAAACTGAGCGCCGTCTACGAGCGGATAGCCCTCGGAATCATAAATCGCGAGCTTGCCGTTGTAAGCCTCAACATCACTCCATGATGTGCCGCCAATTTCGTAGGGAGCAGGAGAATTCTGCTGAATTTCGAACTGGCTCGTATCGAATGATGCGGGAACAAGCTTCTCATAGTAGTAGTCAACAGCAGCGATATCGGGGAGAATCTGAGTCTCTACAAAGAGGGCGAGAACCCACTTTGTGCTGTCATTTGTTGTCTGATATGTGCTTGTGCCGCCGGTGATATGTTCCTTATAGGCGTTCTGGAAACCGTAGATGTTATCGGTACCCCAAGAAGCATCAGTCCAGGGATTGATAGCCTTTACGGGGTTGCCGTCACCGTTCAATACCCAGATTTCGCCTTCATCCGGCTGACCGTTGCCGTTTATGTCACCGCTGTTGCCTGCAGTATATGTGGGCTTAACCTTATTATCGGTTACAACGTAACCTGCGTTAACAATATCGGCTGTGAGTGAGTTATAGCTGGTCTTGAATACGGGTGTGTAGTAGTAACTTGCACCCCTATCCTGCTTGTTGTAATCAGCGTAGTAGGTTACGCCGCCCTCGGTGTAGCTACCGTCAGCGGAGTAATACTCACCTGCTTTACGGAACTCAAGAGCCTCGTATGCGTCACGAGCCGTGTTGTAGAGACAGTTTGTTGTGTCTGCAACATCGGGTGCTGTTACGTTCTTGTAAGTGAAGGTCTGCGGATAAAGTCTGGGCAATGAGCCGACAACCGCATTTTCACTTGGCTTTTTAAGAGTTCTGTCGATGTTGAGTGAGTTCTTGAAAGCGGTGTATGTAGTGTATGTGAAAATACCGCTTGCAAGTGCTTTTTCGTTTGCGTGAGTCTTTGCTTCACCGTCGTTATGATAGCCGGCGTATTCGTTGCGCATGAAGAGGATGGTGTCGTTTTCGGAACTGTAATAATCAGAATACTTATTAAAGTGTGTATAGTCTGCGGAGGCAAGACGAAGCTTATCCCATGCCTCCTGAAGGTCATCAGCGTAGTCGTTGATGTACTTCTGGAAACGAAGGTCAAGGTGAGCATCGTGAAGGTTGCCTGCTGCGTCGCTTGTAGCGATAAGCTGTGAGTCTGTTTCTGCGTAAACTGTGGTTCTGTTCTTGATTGTTGAAATAAGGTCTGCAGCATTGTTGAAGAACATTTCCTTAGCATATCTCTGGCCTGCGTAACGCTGGTCGTCACCGCTTGAAACAGCAAATGTAAGAGTTTCGTAGTTGGTGATGCTCTCGTTTGTAACGGCATCGCCTGCGATATTCTTAAGTGTGTTTACAAGCTTAGAGTAATCAGCATCCTTATAAACAGGGTTCTGCCAGAGGTTAACGATAGGTGAAGCAAAGGCATCTGTAGCATAGTCACTTCCCCAGAGATTACCGCAGGCGGTATAAGCCTTCATAATCTCGGAACGCCACTGGCTCCACCATGCGGGATCCATTTCTGACTCAACAAAGACAGCAGAGGGTGAAACCGGCTCCGCACCGCTGATCCAATTAATTGTCTGGTGAGCAACCGACCTGTCAACTCTGTTGAAGATAAAAGCAAAGCCGACGATAGCGTTGTTCCAACGGTTATTCTGCTTCTCGCCGTGGATAATCATACGGCAGTAAGTCTCTGTGTCTTCGAACTCATTAAGAGGCTTATTTGCATCGAGATAGAAGCCGTAGGTTGAGCCGTCACCAAGAGTGATGGAGCTGTTGCTTGCCCAGCTTGATATACCGGATATTGCCGTACGGGTAAACATACCGCCGGTTGCAACATCAGGTGATTTGTTGACATAGTCACCGCCGAATCTGACGCCGCGGTAGTTGTTTGCATCCCAGTACTGATACATTGTGGGGTTGTTACACTCGTTATCTGTTGGCTGGATTATGTACTTGAATCGCGGCTTTACAGTTGCGCCCGTAGCCTGCGGGTCAAAGTAGATGTTTGCAACAACGTACTCGTGGGATGCGTTACCCATTGTGTTGATAGTACCGTCGCCATCAATCTTATCGGGGTAAAGTCCGTTCCAGTACGAGGGGTCACCGTTGTTCTTTGTACGTGCACGGTCGTTGTAGAATACAACTCTGCCGGCTGCAGCATAGCTGTTGGAGCTGGGCCACTGCTGAGCGGTACCGACTGACCAGTAAATACCGCTGTTGTTACCGCTGGGATGACCGGTATAATCGCCCGCCATATTAGCTACCGTTCTTGCCTGGTCGAAGGAGTCACCCTGAACGCCGCCGTAGAGGGACATAATACCGGAAACACCGCGGGACGCCAAGATGTTGTTATCCATCGTAAGTGTATTCTTGTGGTAAATAGCAGTATTGTAGTCGATAGCTGCTCTCTGACGGTAAACTCGCTGAATCCACATACCTTCTGTATTCGGAACACCCTTTACATAGGATGCAGCATACTGGGTATAGGTATCGTTTGCGCCATCGCCGTTCTTATCCTGAGGTAATGTATAAGTAAGTTTATAATAAATGCTGCCGCCTGCCGTTGCGGTACCGCCTGTGATTGTTGTCTCGTAATATGTACCGTTCTGGCTTGTTGATGTTGAAACGGCAGAGTTTACGCTGTCGTTATTTGCGTTAACAACTGTGCAGCTTACGTTTGTTGCGCCTGCGGGTACTTCGTACTTGATAACACGGTCTGTGTAAGGTGCAGCAGTCTGGATTGTAGTGCCGTTTACATAGATGATGGGCGGAACATCGATTGATGTAAAGTTGCTTGTGCCCTTAAGAAGGTTGCTTTCGTCCGGCTTACCCTTGTTGGAGTTAAGCAGGGCAGCAATAGCGTTCTGAAGTCTTGTATTGAAGTCATTAATATCTGTCTGCGTTGTCTTAATCTGTGCGTAGCAGTTAAGAGCGTTTTGATAGGCTTCCATGTAAGCGTCCCACATCTGCTGTGTAGCGTTGGGGTAGTCGGACTGCTTACGCGGGTTCATAAGCTCGCTCATTGCAAGCTCACGAAGTGCACCCTTGTCGTAGGTGTGGAATTTAAGAAGGTAAGGAGCAACCGCATAGAGAAGGATACGGTAACCGCCGTCGGAGCTACCCTTGTTACGGACGCCGGTAAACATTGTCATAGTCTGTCCGTTAAGATTAAGAGCAGCTGCCTTTGAGTCAACAACAAGGGGATAGCCCTTGTACTGACCTGCCATATTACCGAGCTTGTTATCGGGAAGAAGGTTGCCGTTGACGTGGGTTGTGCCGAGGCCGTTAAGACTCTGCTGAGCGGCAAATGAATCATAAAGGAAGACTGTAGCTTCGTCAATTGTACCGCCCGAACCTGTTGAGTTATTTTCTGCTGTTACGGCTGCGTTGTAAGATGTATAGATATCGTTCGGGTCAACCGTTGCGCCGCCGGGAACAAAATCATGGTCGCCGGCATAGAAGCCGATACCGGAAATAAACTCTACGAAACCGCGGTCAAGGTCCTTCTGGATCCAGAAGTCAATACTGACGCCTGTGTCGAGTCTGCTATCCGTTGCGGAAACAGAATCAAGAGCAGATACGTCAAGGTAGATATCTGTTACGGGAGAAGCGTAAATAGCACGCTGTGAAACAAGACCCTCCGTAACCTCACGACGTGAGGGAGAGAAACGGAACATACTGTAGTCTGTGTCGCCTGCTTTGTTGACCCATGACTGGTCAACGTCAGCAATCATAAGTGAATAGTTATAGTATGTGTTGGAGTTGAAGTCGCCGCCGTTTGTTGTGGTGTCACGCGAGTAGCTATATGCATTCGCACCGGAAAGTGTACCGACGTAAGCAAGGTCAACATAGTGGATAGAACTGTTTCTTTCACGGTAGCCACGGAACCAGTCGTTATAACCGGCAGGCTGCTTGATGCTCTCAACATTGCTGACATTACGGATTTCGTAATCTACGCCGTTGTATGTATATTTGACACTGTATCTGATGAGATCATCAGCAACAAGCGTACTTCCGCCCTGGATTGCTTTTTTGTAAAGCACACCCTCACTCGTCGTCTCTGTGCCGAGGTCAATCAAGGTTGCCTCTTGGTTAGAAGATGCCGTTCTTTTGGCACTGAATTCAATATTCGTTGCACCCGACGGCAGACAGTAACTGACGGCAAGGTCCTGATCGTAAGGCAGCTTGGTCTTATAGTCGAGAAGCTGAGTCTGGACAGCATTACCTAACTCCTGCTTTGCTCTTACGTCTGCAAGGTTACCTGCATCACCGATGTAAACAGTCTTCGGAACAGAAAGTGTGTTTACAAGCTGAACACCGTCGCCGTTGATAGCCTCAATACGGTCTTCGTCAACGTCTGCACTGTTTGCCATAGCAAGCTGTGTGTAGCTCTTAACCTCAGTTGTCATGTCAACTTCGCCCGTTGCGTCGTTAAGTGTGAACTCAAAATAACGACCCTTTGGGTTCTGGTCGGTGTTGTAGTTCTCCTGTGTAAGAGCACCGCCCATGATGAAACGGAAGCCGTTATCGTCAGTTACGTCGAACCAGTTATCGTGGTCGTGACCGAATACCATACCCAGACAGTTACCGGGGTTGTTAAGTGCATCATAAAGAGCACGTGTTGCACCGTTATAAAGCCATGTCGGGCAGGGGCCCTCGTTCATTGCACCTACCGGGTTGTTAGCCGGGTCAAGTCGGACATAGGCTGCATTGGTGAGGTGTGTATATCTGCTGGGGGTTGCAACACCGTTTGTAGCATCGCCGGCAATCATGGCACCTGTGGTGTAAATCTCCTGCAGAATAACGTGCTGCGAAGCAAGGGTGGGAACATAAGGCGAAGCCTGACCCGTAACCTGTGCCTTATAGCTGTACTGGCTGCCTGCAAGGGTGTTGTTCATGTTGGTGTACCACTGAACAATCTGGTTGTATGCAGTGTCGTTATTTCCGCCGGGACGAAGGTAACCTTCATCCTCGTCACCCTTTGAGTTGAACATGGCGAAGTTGAGCGCAACAGCCTTATTGGTTGAGCTTGCGCTGACTGTAACTACACCTGCACCGGGAGCACCGTCAAGGTCGATTGTACTGAAGTTGTTATCCCAATCGACAAAGTATGAGTAGTTACCCATCTGGTAGTCCCACTGGTGGTTGAGTGAGCCGAAATCGTACTCGTGGTTACCGGGCGTTACGATAACCTTACAGGACGACTTCATATACGGAGAGAATGTGTTGTATACTCTGTTGACTGCACTCTCCCACATGCTCTTTGTTGCGGCACTACCGCCCTGAGTCTGGTCACCTGTAAGCAGGATTACGTCAGGGTTGTAGCGCTGCATGAGCAAGCGGATAGTTTCTCTCGTACGCTCAGAAATAGAGCCGCCGCTGACCGATGTCTGAATATCTGGCAGCTGAAGCACTTTGAGCTTACGTGTTGTGTCATCAAAATGAATGCCGAAATCTGTCTTCTGTTGATTCTGCAGATTCGCACTCGCCTCAAAGCCTGTCATAGCCAGGAATGATGCCATCATGGCAACTACGAGAAGCAATGAGATGATTTTCTTCGTTATTCTCATAATCGAAATTTCCTCCTTGAGAATAGTTTTGAACTTTTGCAATCCGAAAGGGATTGCGTACCCACTCTGACCGAATGGGCTGCCGGGCGAAACACCCGACAAGGGGTTGCGATAAAATTCCGGTTGATTTCGCAGGGACGGTAAATGCGGCAAAGCGCCGCAAAATGTGTTTTGCTCATTGCACCCGAAGGTGCAGCAACCATACGGTTGCGAGTAGGGGACACGTCCCCCGCTCCGACTGATTTTCGTCCGCTCGGGACGGGAGACCCATCCCCTACGAGAACCTCGCCGCTGCCGCCACCGGAAAACTCGGCCACGGTACCGCCGCCGACCTGACCGTCGGCACACCGACACCGCGTGCAGCGAAGCCTTACCTGTTTTGCGATAACCGCCGCGTATTCCGCCCTGACCACTGCGAAAAAAGCCGCTGTTTTTACCCCCGAAAAGGCACTCAAAACTATCCTCGGAAGGCT
>JAZSME010000112.1:0-48362 GCA_045535715.1 Ruminococcus sp.
CCGTCCATCTTGGAAACGGGAACCATAATGCCGTCAACCATCTTTGTGAGCTTCTCACGGCCAACGGAAGCCTTAGCCTCAGAGCTGTCAACAGCGTTTGCCCAGTCAGCGGGAACGTCGATCTTAACATAAGCGGAAGCACCCATATCGATAGCCTTCTCGTTCATCTCAACGATCTCTTTACCCTTCTTCATGAACTTCTGAGCCTTCTCCTTCATGTAGCCGATAGCTTCCTCGGGAGGAAGAACCTTTGCGAGAGAGAAGAATGCAGACTGAAGAACTGTGTTTGTACGCTTGCCAAGGCCGATCTGTGCAGCGATGTCGATAGCGTTAACAGTGTAGAGCTGAATGTTGTTCTCAGCAATATACTTCTTGGAAGCAGCATCGAGCTTCTCGTTGAGATCCTCTGCTGTCCACTGGCAGTTGATGAGGTATACACCGCCGGGCTTAACGTCCTGAACCATCTTGAAGCCCTTCTCAACATAAGAGGGATTGTGGCAGGCAACGAAGTCAGCCTTGTTGATGTAGTAGGGGCTCTTGATGGGCTTGTCACCAAATCTCAGGTGAGAGATAGTGATACCGCCGGTCTTCTTGGAGTCATACTGGAAGTAAGCCTGAACGTACTTCTCAGTGTGGTCACCGATGATCTTGATGGAGTCTTTGTTAGCACCAACTGTACCGTCGCCGCCGAGACCCCAGAACTTACACTCGATGGTACCCTCTGCTGCTGTGTTGGGAGCAGGCTTCTCTTCGAGAGAGAGGTTTGTAACGTCATCGTTGATACCGAGTGTGAAGTTGTGACGGGGAGCGTCCTTCTTGAGCTCCTCGAATACTGCGAATACGCTTGAGGGAGGTGTGTCCTTGCTGCCGAGGCCGTATCTGCCGCCTACGATCTTAGCGGATACACCGTTAGCTGCCAGAGCAGCAACAACGTCGAGGTAGAGAGGCTCGCCAAGAGCGCCGGGCTCCTTTGTTCTGTCGAGAACTGCGATCTTCTTAGCTGTTGCAGGGATAGCCTCAATGAGCTTATCTGCTGCGAAGGGTCTGTAAAGGCGAACCTTAACGAGACCAACCTTCTCGCCCTGAGCGTTCATATAGTCGATAACTTCTTCTGCAACGTCACAGATAGAACCCATAGCGATGATAACACGCTCTGCGTCCTCTGCACCGTAGTAGTTGAAGAGCTTATAGTCTGTGCCGAGCTTTGCGTTAACCTTGTTCATGTACTCCTCTACGATAGCGGGAACTGCCTCGTAGTGCTTGTTACATGCCTCTCTGTGCTGGAAGAAGATATCGCCGTTCTCGTGAGAACCACGCATTACGGGACGCTCGGGGTTGAGAGCACGCTTACGGAACTTCTCAACAGCTTCCATATCTGTCATTTCCTTGAGGTCATCAAAGTCCCATACTTCGATCTTCTGAATCTCGTGAGATGTTCTGAAGCCGTCGAAGAAGTTGATGAAGGGAACGGAGCTCTTGATGGAAGCAAGGTGAGCAACTGCGCCCAGATCCATAACTTCCTGTGTGTTTGTCTCAGCCAGCATTGCGAAACCTGTCTGACGGCAAGCATAAACGTCGGAATGGTCGCCGAAGATGTTAAGTGCGTGAGAAGCAACTGTTCTTGCGGACACGTGGAATACGCAAGGGAGAAGCTCACCGGCGATCTTGTACATATTGGGAATCATCAGCAGGAGACCCTGTGATGCTGTGTAGGTGGTGGTAAGTGCACCTGCGTTGAGTGAGCCGTGAACTGTACCTGCTGCACCTGCTTCGGACTGCATCTCCTCAACCTTTACTGTTGTACCGAAGATGTTCTTCAGTCCCTGTGCTGACCACTGGTCAACATAGTCTGCCATGGGAGAAGAGGGAGTGATAGGATAAATACCAGCTACCTCGGTAAACGCATAGGATACGTGAGCCGCAGCGTTGTTACCGTCCATGGTCTTTCTGTTTCTTGCCATTGGAATTACCTCCTTGAATAATCAATGCGAAAAAGCTCGCATAATACTACTTATTCGGTACGGTCTGTACCACAGTAGATAATAACACTTTTTTCGATAAATGTAAAGGCTTAAAACCTCATTTCATTGACTTTTTATTGGTTTTTATGTAAACTTATAGCAGATGCGGAAATGCTTTTTCGCACAAACATACCCCGAAAGGATGAACATTATGCCTGACGACTCAGGTAACTCAAACTCAATAAAGAAAAATCCATCTCTTATAGAGAAGCTTTTCGGCACAAAAAGCCGACAGGAAAAGCAGCAGGAAACAGAGGAAGAAATACTTTCTCTGGTGGAAGAAGGTCAGGAAAAAGGTGTTATCGACGATGACACCAAGGATATCATCGAAAATCTTTTTGATTTTGACGATACGGTGGTTTCCGAGGTAATGACTCACCGCACCGAAATGCAGGCTCTGGAAGACACCGCAACTCTTTCTCAGGCGGTTCTCACCATTCTGGAGTCAGGTCACTCGAGAATCCCTGTTTTTCACGAGACCATCGACAATATTGTGGGTGTTATCTACGCCAAGGATCTCCTTCGCTTCATAATCGAAACACCTCCTAAAAATCTCGACATAACCTCTGTGGCAAGAGAAGTTCTTTTTGTTCCCAAAACGAAGAACTGCTCCGAGCTTTTCTCTCAGATGATCAAATCGAAAACTCAGCTTGCCGTTGTGGTGGATGAGTACGGCGGTACCGAGGGTCTCCTTACGATGGAGGACCTTATCGAGGATATTCTCGGCAGAAGCATTCAGGACGAATATGACCACGAGGACGAGGAAATCACCTCTCTCGGTGACAACCGCTTTACCATCGACGGCACCACCCCCATCAGAGACGTTGAGGAGCTTCTGGAGGTTGCTCTTCCCGAAACCGACTGTGACACAGTAGCAGGCTTTATGCTTGACAGACTGGGAAGGATCCCCGACAAAAAAGAGACTCCTTTCGTTGAGGTCTCGGGAGTGCGCTTCACCGCCACCGAAACCGAAGACAGAAGGATCCTCACCATTCTGGCGGAAAAGCTTGAAATTTCAGAGGATGAGGAAGAATAAGTTTTAATAAATATTTTACATTTTACAAAAAAGGATGAATTGTTATGAAAAAGATTTTATCCGTCATCCTTGCTGTGCTGATGCTCATAGGCTCTGTCTCTTTTCAAGCAGCAGCTTACGAAAGGCCCGAGCCACCCTATATCTGGCACATTATCGAGATTGAAGAAATCGTAGAAGAAGTCCGTTCAGCCTTCAAAGATCTTATACTCCAAAGCCTTCATCACGATGCCGACTTCAACGAAGATTTCATGGAAACAGAGGTTTATGCCACTCAGGACGAGGCGATCATTTTCTTCGGTTCCTATGGGGATATGAACTATTCCGGCACACAGCAGCTCATCGGGCAGTATGCCTTCTTCGGCAGAGACGTTGTCTCCTACGATGCAAGCGGCAACAACCCCATCGGTCTGTATGTACTCAAAAATGACGGCACCGTAGTCTCCCTGATGACCGCCTATGAAGAGGGTATAGTTGACATTGCTGACTTTGCAGCCCTTTATCCCAAGCACACAAAGCTCTCGGACAGAGAGTATGATATTATCACAAAACTGGGACTTTCAAAGAAAAGCTACCACTACGAGGAGCATTTTCTCATTTGCAGGGACGAAGAGGGTGCCACACCCGACTATGTGCTTGTGGAAGCCGCAGAGATAATCTGGAAAAATGGTGTATATACCGAGAAAGTCGGAGACTTCGTCATCAGGAGTAAGATAAACTACATAAAGGACGCTCTCCCTTACTTTGTATATCTGGGAAGCGGGGAGCTGCTGACAATCAAAGAGGCGGTAGCGCGTGGCGTTCATATTATAGAGGACGCCATTCTCCCAAGTGACATCCCCTGTGCTCTTATCGGTGACTGCGACGGCGACGGCGCTGTTACTGTCAAGGACGCAACCCATATTCAGAAGAAGCTCGTCGGCTTTTATCTCAGGGGAGTTTACGACGATTATCTTGAAGCTGCAGTTGAGGACTTTGACAACGACCAAAGCCTCACAATAAGAGACGCCACCGCTATTCAGAAAAAACTTGCAGGAATTAAATAATAATTATATTTCGGGCGGATATTTTCCGCCCGTTTTTATTTTTGAAATTTTTCAAAATTTTTTGAGACAAACAGGACCTTTCAGAAGTTTTATTATCAGAAGGGGCAAAACTCCCCCGAAAATATACCAAAAGAGGTGTAGTTTATGAAAAAGATCTTATCCGTTATTCTTGTAGCAATTCTTCTTGTGTCCTGCATACCTTTCTCCGTTTCCGCCTTTGTGAGACCCGATCCTCCCTTTGAGTGGGATTTTATAGAGGATGAGGCTGTCATCAAAGCTGTCAGAGAATCCTTCAAGAAGCAGATTTTTGAGAGATATCCTTCTCTGAGCTCAAGAGATGAGGAATTCCCCGAGAACGAAATGCTCGTGCAGGTCATCTGTACTCAGGACGAGGCAACTGTTTACTGGGGAGTTTGTGGCGGCTCGGGCTGTGTTGAAACCTCACAGGTCATCGGACAGTATGTGTTCTTTAATGGCGCTCTTGACGGACCCGAATTCGAAAATCCCGTTGGCCTTTATGCAATGAACAAAGAAGGTGTTACTTTAAATCTGATTGATGCATACGAAGAAGGCTGGGTAGATATTGAGGACGTTGCTGCCCACTATCCTTACAGCACAAAGATTCCTGACCGGGAGTATGCCGTTGCCGCAAAGCTCGGACTTTTAAACAAGGATGCCTTCGGCACCTATTATCACTACCACGAAATCAATCGCTCCGCCTGCGTAGATCTGCCCGATGCTACTCCCGATTGGGTTGTTGTTGAAGCCGGAGGAGGCACCCTCTACCAAGGCGATTATATTGAAGTAATCGGCGACTATGTTGTTTCATCTCGCGCAAACTTTTTAGGCAACGCTCTGCCTTACTATGTATATTTCTCAGACGGTGAGCTTCTCACCCTCAAAGAAGCGGCCGAAAGAGCGCCTCTTGCTATGTTCATTCTTGACACCGAAATTCCCTGCGCCCTCTTGGGAGACGCAGACTGCGACCAAAAGCTTTCGGTAAAGGATGCAACATTTATTCAGAAAAAGCTTGCTGATTTCCACCTTGACTCCAAATATGAACATTCCATGGAAGAGGTAGTGCTTGACTTCGACGGCGACAAAAAAATCACCGTCAAGGATGCCACCGCTATTCAGAAGAGAATTGCAGGACTCGAGGATAAACCCGCAACCCCTGACGAAGAGCCCCTTAAAGGCGACCTTCTGGGTGCAGCTGTCACGCTCCGTTACCTTCTCGACACATATACCCCGCTCTCTGTAATCGAGCCCGGCAGCACATATCCTTACGAGGATATCAATGCCTTTGGTACAGAAAGAGCAAATTCTGAGGCGCTCCTTGAAAAAGGCGACTTCACAATGGAGGAAATTCTCGCTCAGACAAATGCTCTCATAAAAGCTATTGAGAAATTTACGACGGTAGATATCTTCATGGAAGTTGACTGACTTAATTTACTTATAACTCCCTTTAGCTCATAACCCCTCATAACCTCAAACGGACAACGCCCTGTGAGAAAATCACAGGGCGTTGTTCTATATAAAAATATTCCTTTAGTCAAGGGGCTTTAAATCCCAGATGCCTTCTGCGTAATCTCTGATTGCTCTGTCAGCGGCAAAAACACCTGCCTTCGCAATGTTTACAAGGGACATCTTACCCCAGCGCTCGCGGTCTCTGTAAAGGTTACCTGAAACATTCTGAGCATTTCTGTAAGATGCAAAGTCTGCAAGCACCATATAGGGGTCGTTGTACTGGAGAGAATCTGCAATGTGGGCAAAGCCCATAGTTCTCATCTCCGCAAGAGCGTTTGCGATAAGGGGATTTGAAGCAACGTAATCCATGGGGTTGTAGCCTCTTCTCTTCATCTCATTGACCTCGGGAGTGGTCATACCGAAGAGGAACATATTGTCTCTTCCTACGGCGTCGCAGATCTCAACGTTTGCGCCGTCGAGAGTTCCCATGGTGATAGCGCCGTTTATCATAAACTTCATATTACCGGTACCTGAAGCTTCCGTTCCTGCAAGGGAGATCTGTTCGCTGATTTCGGATGCAGGCATCAGCTTTTCAGCAACAGTTACGCGGTAATTTTCAAGATAGACCACCTTGAGCTTGCCGTTTACTCGGTTGTCGTTGTTAATAATTTCGGAAAGCTTTACGATAAACTGGATTATCTGCTTTGCGAAATAGTAACCTGGAGCTGCCTTTGCGCCAAAGATGTAGGTGCGGGGAGCAAAGTCCATGCTGGGATTGTCGCGAAGCTGCTGATAGGTAACAAGGATATTGAGAGCGTTGAGAAGCTGACGCTTGTACTCGTGGAGTCTCTTTACCTGAACATCAAAGATCGAGTCGGGATCAACTGTGATTCCGTTCTTCTCTTTGATCTCGTTTGCCATATAGATCTTGTTCTGTCGCTTAATTTCTGCAAGTCTCTCCAGCACCGCTCTGTCTTCTGTAAACCTGAGAAGCTCGGAAAGCTTCTGTGCGTCTTTGATAAATCCGTCACCCGTAAGCTCTGTAATAAGGCTTGAGAGAGAGGGGTTAGACTGGCAGAGCCATCTTCTGTGAGCAATTCCGTTTGTGACATTTGTGAATTTTTCGGGAGTAACTTTATAGAAATCGCTGAAAACGCTTTCTTTGAGAATCTCGCTGTGAAGCGCTGAAACGCCGTTTACCTTGTGGCTTGAAAGCACCGCAAGGTTTGCCATTCTCACATAACCTCTGCTGACAGCAGACATTCTTTCGATCTGGCTGTGCTCAACACCCTTATTTCTCAGCTCTTCTGTGAAGCGTCTGTTAATCTCGCATACGATCTGATAGATTCTGGGAAGCTTTCTGCGGAACATATCCTCGCCCCAGCACTCCAGAGCCTCTGCCATAACTGTGTGGTTGGTGTAGGCAATGGTTCTCTTCACGATTTCCCATGCCTCGTCCCAGCCGTAGCCGCATTCGTCAAGCATAATTCTCATAAGCTCGGGAACCGCAAGCACGGGATGTGTATCGTTTAAGTGGATCGCAACCTTTTCGGGAAGATTTGAGAGAGTCTTGTATACCCTCAGATGTCTTCTGATGATATCCTGAACGGTGGCGGATACCAGGAAATACTGCTGATTAAGTCTCAGGCTCTTGCCTTCGGCGTGATTATCTCCGGGATAAAGCACCTTGGTAATGCTTTCTGCCATAGCTTTCTGCTCAACCGCTCTGAGAAACTCGCCGTCATTGAAAAGCTGCATATCGAAGGCTTTGGAGTCCGCAGCCCACAGACGCAGACGGCTCACGCCCTCTGAGCCGTAGCCTGACACCATCATATCATAGGGAATCGCAAGCACCTTTGTGTCGCCCTCTACGCGGACGGTGTGAGTGCCGTCGATCCACTCTTCTCTAAGCTCTCCGTTAAAGGAAACCTCCACCGCCTTTTCGGGGTGACCATGGAGCCACACGCTTCCGCCGGGAAGCCAGAAATCAGGAAGCTCAGTCTGCCAGCCGTCTACAATTTTCTGAGAGAAAATTCCGTATTCATATCTGAGAGAATAACCCATGGCGGGGTATTTCTGGGATGCAAGTCCGTCAAGGAAGCAAGCAGCAAGTCGACCAAGTCCGCCGTTTCCCAGACCTGCGTCGGGCTCTTCCTCATAAACGTTATCGATTGAAACACCGAATGCCTCCAGCGCATCGCCGAAAACATCCTCAAGCTTCATATTGCAGAGGCTGTTTTTGAGCGTTCTGCCCATGAGGAATTCCATACACAGATAGTAGACCGTCTTCTTTTCCTGCTTTGCGGTCTCCCTTAAAAATTCTGAGTATTCATCCCCCATCATTTCGCGGGCAATAAGAGCACATGCCTTATAAAAATGCTCGTGGGTTGCCTCCTGAGGGGTAACTCTGAAAACGCTTTCGAGTTTTTCTGTGATTGCCTTTATGGCTTCGGGTACTGTCATTTTTGGCTTAAACATAAAATCTCCTTTGTATCTTTGAGAAAGCTCTGACATAACTTTTGTCTTTCAAAGCTTCCTTATCATCGAATGATAATATTTATTTAATTATAATATATGTCCCCGAAAAATTCAAGGCGGTAAAGCGCTAAATCAAAAATCCGCCAAAACCTCCTGCTTTTTGACAAAATATCCTCGGATTTCCCTCCTTCTTTGGCGCAGTTTCTCTTCCTGATGTAACAGAATGGTTACTTTTTCGCTCTCTCGATTACAATTTTAACATTTTACTTTTCCAACGGCTTTTTTTGTATTATAATCATAATGGATAAAAATAACTGAAAGGATGATTACCTTGAGTAAGAAAAGTGTAGTTATATACGTAGCTGGTCAGAGATTTTCCCTTTGCACCGAAGACAGCGAAGAGTATGTCATTCAGATCGGAGAAAAGGTAGATACCCTTATCCGCGGTGTTCAGAAGGATAACCCCCGCCTCAACCGCGACGGTTGTGCAACGTTGGTAGCTCTGAGCCTTTGCGACGACGAAACAAAGCTCTCAAAGAAGGTGGAGGATCTGAGACTTCAGATCAAGGACTACCTTGAGGAAAATCAGCGCCTCACAAAGGAGCTTGAGTCCCTTCGCGAAAAGCTTTCCGAGAACGGCAAAGAGACCACCGCTGAAGAAACCGAAGAAAAGAAAACAGAAAGCGAAAACAAGGCTCCTCAGAAGAGTGAAAACTCTCATCGCCAGACCGCTTTTGTGGGAAAAAACTTCTCTAAAAAGAACAAGCACCAGAAGCAGGCAAAAGCCACACAGAACGCTCAGCCTGCACCCTACTATAAGAAGGAAAACGTGGAAGAAGAGCTTCCTTCTCCCTTGCAGTTCTCCATTTTTGACACAGACTTTATCTGATTATTAAACATAGTTTTCAGGAAAGGAGAGGTTTTATGAGTGTTCCTGAAATTCTTGCTCCTGCAGGAAGTATGGAAAGTCTTTTCGCTGCCATCCGTTCCGGAGCAGACGCGGTTTATCTTGGCGCAAAGGATTTTTCCGCCCGAAAGGGAGCCGAAAACTTTTCCTTTGAGGAGCTTAAAGAGGCGGTGAATTACTGCCACCTCCATTCTGCCAAAGCCTATCTTGCCCTCAACACTCTGATGAGGGACTCTGAACTTCAGAAGGCCCTTGATCTGGCGGTGGATGCCCGGAACATAGGAATTGACGCAATTATCATTCAGGATCTGGGACTTGTGAAGCTTCTCAGGGACAACTATCCCGAAATAACCCTTCACGCCTCCACCCAGATGAGCATACACACTCCCGAAGGCGCAAAATATCTTTATGAAATGGGCTTTAAGAGGGTCGTTCTCGCTCGTGAGCTCTCATACATAGAAATTAAAGAAATCGCAGAAAGCTGTCCCGTAGAGCTTGAGGTATTCGTCCATGGCGCCCTTTGCATGAGTGTTTCGGGTCAATGCTACTTCTCTGCCATGCTGGGAGGGCGTTCCGGTAACCGAGGAATGTGTGCACAGCCCTGCCGACTTCCCTTTTCCTTCGCAGAAAGCGAGTATGCCCTTTCCCTCAAGGACAACTCCCTCATTGACCATCTCCAAAGTCTCAGCGAGCTTGGAATTGCTTCTTTGAAAATCGAGGGAAGAATGAAACGTCCCGAATATGTGGCAACCGCCACAAAGGCAGTGAAAGAAAAGCTCACCTCCAAGGAGGTTTCCGAGGACACTCAGAGAAAACTCAGAGCAGTTTTCTCAAGAACGGGTTTTACCGACGGATATTTTCTCGGAAAAATCGGAAAAGATATGTTTGGCAACCGCAGAAAAGAGGATGTGGTCTCCGCCGACAACGCCCTTCTTTCCGAAATCCGTCAGAGCTTTAAGGACGAATACCGACACATCCCCATCACCATGAGCTTTTCCGCTCACGAGGGCGAAACCTCGAGACTTACCGTTTCTGACGGAAACTTTACTGTCACAACCGAAGGCGAAATCCTCTCCGAAAAGGCAAGAAATGTTCCTCTGAGCAAAGAAAAGTGCAAATCCCAGCTTCTCAAGTGCGGCGGCACGCCCTATCTTGCCAAAGACACAGACATAGAAATTTCCATTTCCGAGGGAATCACCATTCCCATAAGCGAAATCAATAACCTGAGAAGAAAAGCCCTTTCTCTTCTCACAGAAAAGCGCACTGCGCTCTCAAGAGAGAAACTTGTAAAAATTTCTTTGCCTGAAATCCTTCCTCATTCACCGACACCAATTCAAAAGAGGGCGAGAATCAAGGATCTCTCTCAGCTTGACGGCACCGTAGACGGTCCGGTATTTTTGCCGATTTTCACAAAGGACGAAGACTTTAAAACACTTCTTGAGCTTCATATCCCTGTGGTGGCGGAGCTTCCCCGAGGAATGTTCGGCGCCGAAAAGCGACTTCGCAAAAGACTCAGAGAGATCAAGTCCCTTGGCGTTACCTCCGGACTTACTCACAACATAGGAGGAATAAATCTTTTAAGAAGCGAAGGTTTTACTCTTCACGGCGGTTTTTCACTGAATCTCTCCAACACCTACGCTCTCCTTTGGGCGCAGCAAGAAGGCTTTGAGAGCGTGGAGCTCAGCTTTGAGCTTACACAAAAAGAAATCAATGCCCTGGGCGGAGATATTCCCAGAGGCATCGTCTCAGGAGGATATCTTCCTCTGATGCTCTGCCGCTGCTGTCCCGGAAAACTCAGAGACGGCGGCTGCGCATCCTGCAAGAAAACAGGCGTTTTGCAGGATAGACTTTCAAAAGACTTCATTTTCTCCTGCGAAGGGAATTGCGTCGAAATTCTGAATTCCGTGGAATTATTTTTGGATGACAGAATTAAAAACTTTTCCACAATAGATTTCCACATACACCGCTTTAGTGTGGAAAACTCTGTGGAAAAAGTGGAAAACAGAGGCAGTTTTTCAAGCAAACATCAAAATTCTACGGAATTTACCCGTGGATTATATTTCAGGGGTGTTAAATAAATAACAAATTTTTAATTTTTTCTGAGAATTATTAAATAGAATTAAACTTATTTCTCCCAGAAAATTATAAAATTTTTATGTTTCTCTCAAGGAATTTCCAAAAGGAAAATTAAATAATTTTTGCAGGATACTTTGTAATTTTGCAGGAAAGAGGCAGTAAGATGGAAAAAGTACTAAAAATTAAAAAGCTCCGCGACGGCGCAGTAATTCCCAAAAGAGCCACCCCGGGCTCTGCAGGTATGGATCTTTACGCTGTGCTCGACGAGGAAAAAACCATAGAAAAAGGAGAAATCCTTCTTGTTCCTACGGGAATCGCCATTGAACTTCCAGATGAAAATTATGTGGCATACCTCTTTGCAAGGAGCGGTCTTGCCATAAAACACGGAATTACTCTGGCAAACTGCGTGGGCGTTATCGACAGCGATTATCGCGGCGAGGTCTGCGTGGGACTTGTCAACGTTTCCAACACTCCCTACACCATCACTCCGGGAGAGAGAATTGCTCAGCTGGTAATTTCTCCGGTTTCTCTGATACCCACAGTGGAGATCGACACACTTTCCGACACAGAGAGAGGGGAAGGGGGCTTCGGCTCCACAGGAAAGACCTGATTTCCCGTAAACACTAAATTTTGTGGCGCAGATAGATTTCACCTCGACAAGTAGTGGTTGAAATTACCACCATATATATAGTATAATAAATTGA
Source organism: Ruminococcus sp. (assembly GCA_045535715.1). Taxonomy (GTDB): domain Bacteria; phylum Bacillota; class Clostridia; order Oscillospirales; family Acutalibacteraceae; genus Ruminococcoides. Next base: position 11,733 of record JAZSME010000112.1, read on the forward strand.
TTAAATACTTGACTTCATAAGTATAGTATATATAATACTTCTGTTTGGGCTTTTCAGCTTCAAACCCGGTTTCACAGAAAGAAAGGGGTAAACCATTATGTTTTTTTCGTTTACTAAAGATATAGGCATCGACCTGGGCACAGCCAACACTCTTGTTTTTATGAAGGGCAAGGGCATTGTTCTTCGCGAGCCCTCCGTTGTTGCAGTTGACATCCGCACAGACTCCGTTCTGGCAGTTGGCTCTCAGGCTAAGGAAATGATCGGTCGTACTCCCGGCTCCATCGTTGCTGTCCGTCCTCTGAAGGATGGTGTTATTGCCGACTTCCAGATCACCGCTTCCATGCTGAAGCACTTCATCAGAAAGACCGTCCGCTCCAATTTCTTCTCCAGACCCAGAATCGTAATCTGTGTTCCCTCAGGCATTACCGAGGTTGAGAAGAACGCTGTTGAGGACGCTGCAAGAGAGGCAGGCGGCAAGGACGTAGAGCTCATCGAAGAGCCTATGGCAGCCGCAATCGGCGCAGGTCTTCCCGTTGCAGAGCCCACAGGCTCCATGGTAGTAGACATCGGCGGCGGCACCTCTGAGGTTGCAATCATTTCCCTTGGAGACATCGTTACCTCTTGCTCCGTTCGTGTGGCAGGCGACAAGTTCGACGAGGCAATTATGTCCTACATCAAGAAAAAGTACAATCTCCTTATCGGTGAACGTACCGCTGAGGATATCAAGATCGGCATCGGCTCCGCTTATCCCTACGAGGATGAGGGAGAGATGTGCATCAAGGGAAGAAACCTGATGGACGGACTTCCCAAGAATATCACCATCACAGCCGCAGAGGTAAGAGACGCTCTGGCCGATCCCCTCTCAACAATCATTGACGCAATTATCAACACTCTTGAGAAAACTCCCCCCGAGCTCTCTGCCGATATCATCGACCACGGCATTATGCTCACCGGCGGCGGCGCACTTCTTCGCGGACTTGATCTGCTTATTATGCAGCAGACAGGTATGCCCGTTCACATTGCCGAGAGACCCCTCGACTGTGTAGTTGACGGCTCAGGCAAGAGACTGGAGCTCACCATGCCCCATGAATACTATCGCTCCAGAAGACGCTGATAGCCCATAAACACCAGAATACATCCATTTCTCGGGGAACGGTTTTCCGTTCCCCGAATTTAACCGGAGGCCCGCTTTGATAGAAATGTTATCTTCAAAAAGCTTCAAAAAGCTTATCTGTCTGCTTATTGCCATTTTTCTGGTAATGGGCATTTCTGCCGTTTCCGACAAGTCAATAGTCTCTTCCTTTGTAAACTCCTTTACCTTCGGTCTTCAGCAGGTTTCTGCCTCCGCAGGAAAAAAGGCAAATGAGAAATCCTACGACGAGCTTCTGGAGGAAAACAGATATCTTACCTCAGAGGTTGCAGATCTCCGAACTCAGCTTGTGGACTACTACGATGTGAAGGAAGAAAACGAGCGCCTTTGGAAATACTATGACCTTCAGAAGGATTATCCCGACTTTGAGCTTCTGCCCTCCCTGGTACTCAGACGTGACCCCTCTGACGACTACTATTCCTTCACAGTCAACAAGGGAACCTCTCAGGGCGTCAGCGTAGGAGACCCTGTTGTTACCGAGCTTGGTCTTGTGGGTATTGTCGACAAAGCCGACAGCAACACCGCCCACGTAAAGACCATCTTAAGCCCCGAGGTCAAGGCAGGCGCCATCAACGTGATCTCACGGGATACAGGCATCATCCGCGGCAACGCAAAATACTGCGACAAGGGTCTCACCACCATCACAAAGCTATCTCAGCAGAACACCATGAAGGCAGGGGATATTCTCATCACAACAGGCACCAGCGGTGTCTATCCTCCCTCAGTGATTATCGGCGAGGTACAGGAGATTTTCTACGACGAATACGACACCTCTCTCTATGCGGTTGTAAAGCCCTTCGAGGATATCAAAACCCTCACCGATGTGGTCATCATTACCCATTTCGACGGTCAGGGTGAACTTTCTGAGCTTCCTCTTGAGGATGTAATGCTTCCTCAGGAAACAGAGCCCGAGCCTTCCTCAACTGCCCCCGCCGTCTCAGAAACCACCACCGAGAATACGGAGGGCTGAGATGGATAAAAATCAGAAACTTCTCCGTCACATAGCCTACGCTATCGAGATACTTCTCATCTTTCTTTTGTCCGGAGCACCTCAGCTCATTCCCTCCATTCTGGGAGTAAAGCCTGTGCTGCTTCTGCCCGTTGCCCTGACTATTGCCGTTTTCGAGGGGGAAATTCCCGCCATGATTTACGGCTGTGTCTGCGGTGTTCTTATGGATGTGGGCTTTACAAACGACATCGGATTCTATACTGTATTACTTACTATTCTCTGCTTTATCTTCGGATACTGCGCAAGCAATTTCTTTGTCACCAATTTTGTAAACGCCATGGTTATCGGAGCATCCTCCGTTGTGGCTCTTCTGCTTGTGCATTTCTTCATATTTTCCATCTGCACCGGAGACCCTCACGCAGGCACACATTTTGTCCGACACTATCTTCTCAAAATCGGCTACACTCTCATCTTCCTGCCGGTTTTCTACTGGTTCAACAAGCTTTTTGTCACTTCAATGAAGGACTGATCACACTATAACCTGAAAGGAGCGAATCATAGATGAAAAATTTCCTCAAAGAACACACCAGAGCTATCATCTGTCTCGCTCTGGTACTTGTTATCTTCGGCTGCTTCATCGCCCGACTCATTAACTGGCAGCTTCTCAACGGCAGCTACTACAAACAGAATGTTGCAACCGCCGCAAATTACCGACTCACCTCCGCTCCCACACGAGGAGAGATTCTTGACAGAAACGGCGTTGCTCTCAAATCAAACAAAACGACCTACAACGTAATCATAGATAAACTCTTCATCCCCGAGGGCATGACAGAGAATGAGATTATCGAAACTCTCCTTTCGCTTTTTGACAGCACAGGAGCCCCTTGGGTAGATATGCTCCCCATTCACAGAGATGAAAACGGGGTGTATCAGTTCAGAACTTTGGAAGATACAAAGGAGCACCGCAGCGCTCTCAACTATCTGAAGAGCGAGGATTATCTGGGGCTTGGCATATATGCCGACGCTCAGGAATATATAAACGAGCTTTACAAGCGCTATGAGCTGGAGGGTATCGAGGACGAAAGCCTGCGAAGAAACGTGGCCTCCGTCCGATTCAATATGGAGAGAAATCTCTACTCCTACTCAGATCCCTATGTTTTTGCCCGGGATATCGACGAAAAAATGATGGCGGTTATCTCCGAGCTTTCTCAGGACCTGCCCTGCATCGATATCTCCACCTCTTCCGAAAGATACTGTGAGGACGGCACCCTGATGCCTCATATTCTCGGAAACACGGGTGCTCTCACCGCAGAGGAATACGATGAGTACAAAGACAAGGGATACAGCTACAACGACACCATCGGCAAATTCGGCATCGAAGCCTCTATGGAGGATTATCTCAGAGGCGAGGGTGGTGTAAAAACCATCAAAAAGACCTCTACCGGCGCAAATCTGGGCGAGGTTGAAATTATTCCCGCAAAACCCGGAAACACAGTTTTCCTTACAATAGATCGGAATCTTCAGACAGTTGCCAATGACGCACTTGAGAGAAACGTCAAGGCCGCCAGAGAGTGGGGCATTGCCCAGTGCGCTCTCACAGGCGACAAGCTTCTGGGAGAAGACTGCGTAGCAGGTGCGGTGGTAATGCTTGATGTCAGGGACTTTTCCGTCCTTGCAGCCGCAACCTATCCCTCCTATGACCTTAACCAATACAGCGATTCCGACTACTATTCCTCTCTCATCGAAGACAAGAATCTTCCTCTCTACGATCGCGCCTTTATGGGCTCCTTTGCCCCCGGCTCCGTTGTAAAGCCTGCGGTGTCTCTCGGCGCTCTGGAGGAGGGAGTAATTACCGAATACACTCCCGTGACCTGCACACGCAGATACGATTACTATCCCGACAACGTAGTTAACTGCATGGGTACTCACGGAGATTTGGACGTAACCGGTGCTATCACCCGAAGCTGTAACTACTTCTTTGCAGATGTCGGCAGAAGACTGGGCATCGACACTATGGCTCTCTATATGGAAAAACTGGGGCTCGGTGTTAAAACAGGCCTTGAAATTACCGAGTCCAAGGGCTTCCTTGCAGGACGTGACAGTGTAACCTGGGTGCCCGGTAACACCGTTCAGGCGGCTATCGGTCAGTCCGACAACACCTTCACCCCCGTTCAGCTTGCAACCTACTGTGCAACAATTGCAAACGACGGAGTGCGCCTGAGAACACACCTTGTCAGCAAGATAACCTCCTATGACAAAACCGAGGTTATTATGGAAAACACACCTGAAAACGCAGAGGTTGTGGAGGATTTAAGCCTTACACCCTACAATGTAACCGTTGTTCAGCACGCTATGCGTCAGGTTGTTCTCAACGAATCCGGTACAGCTCACAATATGTTCTCTGATTACCCCATAGCCATTGCAGCAAAGACGGGTACCGCAGAAAACACAGGATCTGACCACACCGCATTTATCTGCTACGCACCCTATGACGATCCTCAGGTTGCCATAGCTGTTGTAATCGAGCACGGTGCCAGAGGTACCTTCTCCATGGACGTTGCAAAGTCTCTCCTGGATGCTTATTTCTTCCCTGAGACTCTCGAAACCGAGCCCACCGAAGCCCCCACCGCTCCCATCGCAGAATAAAAAGATCTGTAAACTTTTTGTACATCATTGATATGTACACTTATATGGTCACTCAGATTCGCTTGTTAAGCCACTTTTCGACCTCTTTTTATAAATTTTGCCTAAAATCTGATTGTTATTTTTTACACTAATTCCTTTTATTTTTGTTGTTCTTTCAGAAAAGTTGTGATAGAATAATATGTGAGGTATTGTTTTATGAGCAAAGTTATCGTACTTGCCTCCGGCAAAGGAGGTACCGGCAAATCCACCGTTTCCGTTGGTCTTGCCGTAGCTTTGGTTAAACTTAATAAAAAAGTCCTCCTCGTGGATTGCGACAGCGGTATGCGCGGAATTGATCTGATGCTTGGTGTGGAAAAGGAGCTTGTTTACGACGTTTCCGACGCCGTTGGCGGTGGCTGTGACAAATCAGCCGCCATCTACGTCACCAAGAATATCTTCGGACTTTATATGATGCCTGCAGCTCTCTCTGCTGAGGACGAGGTAAGCCCCTCCGTGCTCAAGCAGCTTATAGAGGAAATCAAGGATGATTATGACTACATACTCATCGATTCCCCTGCCGGAACGGGATCGGGCTTTGACGCCGCAGCAGCTCCTGCTGATGCCGCTCTGATCGTTATCAATCCTGAGCCCACAAGCATGAGGGGATGTCTCAACATCCGCCAGAAGCTTCTCTCTATGAATATAGAGGATGTGAGACTCGTCATCAATCGTTTCGAGCCCAAACGTTTCAGAGAAATGGGAATCTATACGGACATTGACCAGCTTATTGACCTTGCTCAGACACAGCTTATTGCCATAGTTCCCGAGGATGTTAAGATTGCCGCCATAGCTCAAAAGGGCGAAAGCGGTCGCTCAAGCGTTCCTTCCATGGAAGCGTTCAAAAATCTTGCAGCGAGAATCGAAGGGGAGAATACTCCTCTTGCAACTAAAATTCTCGGGCTTTGATAAATACCTCAAGAGGGTAAATCTTCATAAAAAATATTTGAGAACGGAGGAGAAGTCAAATGAATATTGCTCTCATTGCACATGATGAAAAGAAAGAATTGATGGTACAGTTCTGTATCGCATACTGCGGAATTTTAAGTCGTCACAGTCTTTGCGCAACAGGCACCACAGGCAAGATGGTTTCTGAAACCACCGGACTTGAAATCAAGACCTTCCTTGGTGGTTCACAGGGCGGAGCTCAGCAGATCACAGCAAGAATCGCTTGCAACGAAATAGACATGGTTCTCTTCTTCCGTGATGCGCTCACCCCCAAGCCTTCTGAGACCAACGATATGAACCTTCTCAGACTCTGCGATATGCACAACATCCCCGTAGCTACCAACATCGCTACCGCTGAGGTGCTTATCCACGGTCTCGAAAGAGGAGATCTTGACTGGAGAAACGTCCTCAAGTAATCCTCTTTATTTCCTACGCCACTCTGACCTCCCTCAAACGGGAGGTTTTTTTGGTATTTTGAACTTCACAGGAAGGGACTCTTTATCAGATGCTCCTCGACTGCTACAATTCTCTTATGTACTGACACATAAAAAAGGAAGCGTAACCACGCTTCCTTTTGTTTTTATATGTTGATTTTAAAAAGTCGTTTTGCATTTTCCGCCATCACAAGAGAGTAAACTTCCTCGCCCACAAGCTTTCTGAAGCGGGAGAAATAGTCCTGATAGAGGCTTATGTCGCCCTTGCCGTTATTGAGGTAAGTATCTTTGCCGTCGATGGGGTTGTCACTTCCGAAAAGAAGCTTTTCTGCACCGCATTTTTCTATAAAGCTCAAGGCACTTTCAACACTTACCCAGGTGGTGTCTCCGTAGAGGTTGGGAAGAGAGGAGCAAAGCTCAATCGCTTCTTTATTATCTGTGCCAAGTCCCAGATGTACCATTACAAAATTAACCTCGGGGTACTTTTTAGCCATTTCATAAACTCTTACAGGGGAATCGTCCTCACAGTTTCCTGTGTGAGTGACAACGGGAAGCATAAGCTCCCTAGCAATGCGTATATATTCCTGAGCTTCCTCAGAGGAGAAGGAACAGCCTGCGTGATAGGGATGAAGCTTTATTGCATGGATAATGTCGCGGTTTTTGTCAATTAGATCCATTAACTCCTTTGAAGGCTTTTCCACCAAAGGTTTGACCCAGACCGCTGCGCCGATTCTTCCCTGATTCTCCCTTGCAAAGGAGAGAAGCCTTCTGAGGCAATCCACCTGAGAGGTCTGATAAACTTCAGGGAGGAGAACTCTTTCGTGATCGTGACTTGCTGCCTCGCAGTTTGACACAATACTGTAATCGATGCCGTATCTGTCCATTGAGTAAAGCACATCCGCCTCGGTCATAACAAAATTAAGGGATGTTCCAATGTGAACGTGTGTGTCAATAATCATAATTGCCTCCTGTAAATCCGATGTTCTGTATTTATCAAAAGTTCCTTGGCTTTTTCTCCCTCCTCAGAGGGAGGCACAAGACTTATATTATATAGGTTCACTTCCTCGGCTCCCTCCTCAGAGGGAGCTATCACCGCAGGTGACTGAGGGAGAGACTCTCTGACGACACAATCTATGTATTCGCATACGTTGCGAAAATTGCGGTCTACTTCAATATTAGGTATCCCCATAACTTTCAGGTTTAATTCTTCCATTGCGGCTGTTCTCTTGCTGTCGCTTATACTTTGTTCTTTTGAGTAATGTCCGCTTCCGTCAAGTTCAATCACAAGCCTTGCTTTAGCACAGTAGAAATCTGCTATAAACACTCCAATAGCTTTTTGTCGTTGAAATCTTACCGGATAATTCCGTAAGAACTTATACCACAGTTTTTCTCCCAAGGTGTCATATTTTTCTTAAGGTCTTAGCAAGAGAAATGTTGTGTTTATTATACTCTATCATTTTCTCTCCCTCCGTCTTTTGCCAATGGCAAAATCCACCTCCCTCCTCAGAGGGAGGCACGAGATAAAATTTTCTTCTTCAAGTATAGCAAAAAACCCGACTGCAGACAAGAGCAATCGGGTCTTTTGTGTAGAAAGGTAAATGTGAAAAGTTAAATTGTTAATGTATGATGAGAGTACTTTTCCGACTCCTTAGAGTCGTGGGTAACGAGAATCACGCTTTTTTCGGAAAGCTTCTCAAACACCCTCCCGGAAATTCTCTCTTTGAGTTCCTCATCAAGGCCCACAAAGGGCTCATCGAGAAACACGATATCTGACTCAATGCTGAGGGCACGAGCGATGGCAAGACGCCTCTTCATACCTCCTGAAAGTTCAGAAGGATACATATTCTCACAGCCCTCAAGCTCCATAAGCGAAAGCAGCTTCTCTGCATCCGCCGAGGGGTTTACATAGAGAATATTCTCCTTCGCCGTTAGTTCGGGAAGCAGTCTGTTTTCCTGAAAAAGATAGCTTATTTCGGAATTTTTCCGAATTTTTCCGCCGTCCGCCTTTTCAAGAGAGGCAAGAATTCTCAGAAGAGTGGTTTTACCGGCTCCCGAGACGCCTCTCAGAGCCACAACCTCGCCCTTTTTAAGTCTCAGTGACACATCTCTCAGCACCTGCTTTTTTCCGAATCGCTTTGAAATGTTCTCAGCATAGAGGGTGAATTTCTCTAAGCTTTCAGCCTTCTGCTTAACCGATGGTTTTTTCTCCTTCTTTTCTTTTACGGGAATGCGAAGCGCTGTCTTCTTAAGAAGGAAGGTGAAGAGTCTTTCAAATATCATACTCAGCACCACCGCCGCCACCGTCCAGGCAAACTTACCTTCGGTGTCAAGGTAGACCTTTGCGTCGTTGAGCTGCTGACCCATGGAGCCTTTTGTCGCACCCAGAATCTCAGCAGCAATACCCGACTTCCACGCAAGTCCCAAAGCCGATGCAGCTCCGGAAACAAAATGGGGGTAAACCGCAGGAAGATATACGTGAAGCACCTGTCTCAGGAAGGGAACCTTTGAGCATTTCGACATCTCAAGAAGTTTCTTGTCCGTACTTTTGATTCCTTCAAAGGTGTTGCCCCAGATAACGGGGAAGACCATAAGGCTTACTATCACCAAGGGCACCTGCTTGTTGGTGACCCACATAATTATGATAAGGGTAAGAGACGCAACCGGAGTTGCTCTCGCTACACTCACCATGGGTGAAAAGATAGCATAAAGCACCTTTGAAACGGACGTAAGAACTGCAAGCACCACGCCCAACCCCACACCGATGAAATATCCCAGAAGGATTCTCAGTACGCTTGAGAGGGTTATCTCCCAGAAGGAGCTTGTCTTTATAAGCTCAAGGAGGGTTTTCCAAACCGACAAAGGGGAGGGGATCACCAAGGGTTTATCAACCTGACGGTAAACAATCTCCCACACCAGAATCCAGAAGATAAGCACAAGAATGCCGATAAAAAGCTTCTTAAGTATCCTGAGGATAATGCCCTTTATATCATTTTTTTCGTTTGTTCTGTTTTCGTTTTCTGCTGAATTATCAGCCCTTTGCATAGTAGAAATCATCGCCGGGTAATGCACCGCCTACTGATTTGGAATTTGCGTCAAAGAGAACCTGAAGATTTTCCTTGGTAAGAGTCTTCATCTCCTCGCCTGCAATGAATGTGATATAGCTCTGGGGAATAGCCTTCTTTGCGATAGGCTCCTTGGGGATGATGCCCGCCTCAACAATCATCTTTGCAGCATTGTCATCAGCCTTGTTGATAACTTCAACGGATGCCTCGTAATTCTCGAGGAAAGCATTTACTGCCTCGGGATTCTCGTTTACGAACTCAGTTCTGGCAATTACACAGCCCTGAACAAGCTTGGTGCCGTACTTTGCTTCCCACTCCTTTGTGAGATCAAGAGAAACCTTAAGCTCAGGCTTCTGAACGGTTGTGGAGGTTACGTTAGGCTCGGGGAGAAGAGCAACCTGTGCCTCGCCAGAAACGAGAAGGGACGCAACGTCTGCGTGCTCAGATTTAAAGTCGATGAATACATCCTTGCCGACTTCCATACCGCTGTCGGTCAGAAGCTTTGTGATGATATACTCGGGAGTTGCACCCTGACCTGCGGAAACAATAGTCTTGCCTCTGAGATCCTCAAGAGTGTTTACTTCTACGCCGTTTGTTACAATATAGGTGACGCCGAGGGTGTTCAGAGCAAGGATCTTAACTCCGCCCTGAGTCTTGTTGTAAAGTACAGATGCAAGGTTTACGGGACAAGCCGCAATGTCTGCATCCTTGGAAACGATAGCAGTTGTGATCTCCTCAGGAGATGCAGCTACGGTGAAGTTGTACTTTGCATCGTTCTTGTTCTCAGAAATCATCTGAGCCATACCCATACCTGTGGGGCCCTTGAGAGTATAGACGCTGGGAGTAACCTGAGCTTTGTTCTCAGTCTCCTTTTCCTTACATGCCGCAAAGGACATTACCATAAGAACTGCCATAACAAGTGCCAGTATTCTGCTTAATTTTTTCATTTTTTAACCTCCGTGGTATTTTAATCAATATTCCTCTGTATATTTTTCTCTGAGCCTGAAAAGTATATGGATTTATCCTTAAGGATTATTGCTTTTTCATCTTTATTATATTATACTGTTTGTGAAGTTTTCGTTGCCACAGCAACGAAACATCTTGAAAGATGGTGTTTCTTTTGGAAAAATATCTTACATTACTTACAAATACCGTTCCCTTTTCGGGATTTTCGGCTGAGGAGGTGTCAGGAGTCCTGTCTTCTCTTCGACTGACCTCCGTCTCATTTTCAAAGGGCACAGTTATTTTCTCTCAAGGAGAGAAGGTCTCCCGCTCGGGAATAATCCTTTGCGGCAGCATCACCGCCCAGAGCGTCTCATACTCGGGACAGCAAAGAGTTATTTCTGTCCTGTCAGAGGGAGATGTTTTCGGAGACGTGCTGATGTCCTCGGAAAAATTCCCCATCCCCGTAAGCGTTATTGCCAGAGAGGATACCGAAGTGCTTTTTTTAAGCGTCTCAAAGCTTACAGAAAGGGCAGAGGACCCTCTTTGTATGCGGGTTCTTCTCAATCTGCTGAGGGGAGTTTCCGAGAAATTCTGGATGCTGAACCGAAAAATAGCTTATCTCTCAGCAAAAAGTCTCAGAGCAAGAATCGCCCTTTTTCTTCTTGATAACATAAAGGACAGGGGAGTGTCCACCTTCAAGGTGGATTACTCTCGAGAGGAGCTGGCCTCTCTGCTCTCGGTAAACCGAAGCGCTTTGTCAAGAGAACTTTCCCGTATGCAAGAGGAAGGACTGCTTGAATTCTACAAAAGTTCCTTCAGAATTCTTGATTCTGAAGCTCTCAAAAGAGCCCTTTGAGCGAACATTTTTCTATCTCTGCTCTTTGTTTGCTCCCCTCTCCTCTCCGGCAAGAAGTTTTCCCTGAGTCTGCCCCAAAAAAGCAATACTTTTTTCGGCGTAAAGGTGGACTTTTTCCTTCCTTGGTGGTACAATTATGATGTATAAGTTTTTCCTTGAGGTGATATTATGAAAACCGTTGATATCGTAGTTCCCTGCTATAACGAAGAAGAGGTGCTTCCCGAGTTTGTGAGAGTCACAAACGAAGTTATCAGCACTCTTCCTCAGTACAGCTTCCGCTATATCCTGGTAAACGACGGAAGCAGCGACAATACCCTTCTTGTTATGCTGAAGCTCGCTGAGGAATTCTCTAACGTTAAATATATTTCTTTCTCCAGAAATTTCGGAAAAGAAGCTGCAATGTACGCAGGTCTTGAGCACACAGACGCAGACTACGTTTTCGTAATGGATGCGGATTTACAGCATCCCCCTCAGATGTTCCCTGAAATGCTCAGAGAGGTTGACGAGGAAGGTCACGATTGCTGTGCACTCTTCAGAGAGGAAAGAGAGAAGGACGGTTTCATCCGCCGCGGCTTCTCAAAGCTTTTCTTCAAGCTTCAGAACTCCATGTCCTCTGTTAAAATGCCCTACGGCGCTGTGGATTACCGAGTTATGAGCCGTCAGATGATCAAGTCCATCCTCTCCATGGGCGAGGTACAGCGTTTCTCAAAAGGCATTTTCTGCTGGGTCGGATTCGACACAAAATGGCTGCCTTACAAGGACGTTGAGCGTACTATCGGCACCTCAAGCTGGAGTTTCTGGGGACTTTTCCGCTATGCAATTGACGGCATCACTGCTTTTTCTGTCTCTCCCTTGAGATTCATTACAGTAATGGGAATTATTATGTTCGTGCTGTCCATAATCTTTGCTCTGGTGACTGCAATTCACGCCATTGTCGCCGGAGAGGTGGGCTCAGGCTTTGCCACAACTATGTGTGCAATGCTTTTCATCGGCGGTATAATCGAGCTTTCCATCGGTATTATCGGCGAATATCTCGGCAGAGTTTATATCGAAACAAAACAGCGACCCATCTACGTTGCTAAGCTTAAGAACATCCATAAGAAATCCGAGGACAAGTAATATATGGATAAAATCAAGTCTCTTTTTGTGAAATACAAAGAAATAATAATGTACCTGTTTTTCGGGGTGCTCACCACCGCTGTCAGCTGGCTGAGCTACGCTGTGTTCGAAATACTTTTCGGACTTATCATCCCCGACGCAGGTCTTAAGATCGCCCTTGCAAATGTCCTTTCCTGGATATGCGCGGTGCTGTTTGCCTACATAACCAACAAGCTCTGGGTGTTTGAGAGCAAAAGCTGGGAAAAGAAGCTTCTGATTAAAGAAATCATTTCCTTTGTAGGCTCCCGACTTCTCACTGCTCCCTTGGAGTGGGTGGGCGTTCCCCTGCTTGTTGCCGTCGGACTTGACGCCACCTTGTTCGGAATTGACGGAATGATCGCAAAGGTGGTTGTTAGCGTGGCTGTGGTTATTCTTAACTACGTTTTCTCAAAGCTCATTGTTTTCAGAAAGTCAAAAAGGAGTGATGAAAATTGAAACTGACCGCAGAAAATGCCAGGAAGCTGGAAACCGGCAAAGGTAACGGCTTCAATAAAGTAGTCAAATTTTTCTACGAATACCGTTTCGTATTTCTTGCCTTTCTGACACCTCTTCTTCTGATGTCTATCGCCTTTTCTCTTTCAAAGGGCGGCGCAGTGGCTCCCTACGGCGGTCTCAAGGTCTGGTACGAATCCTTGAAGCAGTCTCTTGACAAGGCTTTCCCTGCTCTGGGAATCCCCGATGTCAAGCCTGACACAAACCCCGAGACCATGTACGGTACCCGACAGATGCTGGTTGTTGACCTCTGGCATCAGTATTACCCCTTCCTTGCCGACTTACAGGACAAGCTTCAGAACGGCGGCTCAATGCTCTGGACATGGAGCGTTGGTATGGGCTCTAACTTCATTGCCATGATGTCCTACTACCTCTTAAGCCCGCTCAATTTCTTCTCTGTTTTTGTTGACAAGGCTGATCTTGTTCAGTATCTTGCAATAATAACTACTATCAAAATCGGTCTTGCAGGTGCATTCACCGCTCTTGCCTTCAAGATTATGTTCCGCAAAAACGGACTTTCTCTGGTGATTTTCTCCACCATGTACGCCCTTTGCTCCTTTACTATGGGCTACTACTGGTGTACCATCTGGCTGGACACCTGGGCCTTGCTTCCCCTTGTTGTGGCAGGTACCGTCTGTATGCTCCGTGATGGTAAATACAAGCTTTTCATTATTTCTCTGGCAGCAGCGGTAGTCTGCAACTACTACATCGGCTACTTCGTATGTATTGCAGTGGTGCTCACAGCTATCGGTTACTCTGTTTCCCGCTTTGAATCCTTCAAGAAATGCTTCAAGGATTTACTCAGAAGCGTTGTCTGCACAGGTATCTCCCTGATGCTCACAGCTCCGGTTACAATAACCTCTTATCTTGCTCTCAAGAACTGCTACAAATCCACCTCGGGCTTCCCCACAAGATTCGATATCAATATCGGTACCGATAACAACAAAGGTGTCTTTGAAGCTTTTCATCAGGTTATTTCCAACACTCTGGCTTACGTGGATCCTACCTCCAAGGAAGGTCTCCCCAACGTTGCCTGCGGCACACTCTGCCTGATTCTTCTGGCTGTCTTCTTCTGCTGCCGCAAAATCAAGCTCGGCGAAAAGATCTTCTGCGCCAATCTGCTTGTTTTCTTCATTGCAAGCTTTATCTTCCGTCCTCTTGACTATATGTGGCACGGATTCCATTATCCCAATATGCTTCCTTACAGATTCAGCTTCCTCTTTGCCTTCCTGCTGATTTATATGTCGTACAGGGCGTACACCAATATGCGACCGGGAGACGTCATCGAAGTGCTCGTGGGAGGGGCTGTTTTCGGACTTGTTCTTTACGGCTACTTCCTCAGAGGAACACCTCTGGAATCAGGAGAAACCGCCATCAAGGGCTCTGTTTTCTCCGCAAAAGTCCTTGCTGCATCCATTGCAACGGGAATACTGATGCTCATCATCCTTCTGCTTTATGTTACAAAGCTTTCTCCCAGAAGAGTAACAACTGCAATTCTCTGCCTTGTTGTAATTGGTGAAATGTGCGTTGTTGCCAACATCGGAACTCTCACCGTAGGAGACACACAGATGAGCTCTTACCCCGAAAAGGAAGAGTCGGTAAATATTCTTATTGATAAGGCGGAAAGTCTTAGTAAGGACGAGAAGGATTTCTGGCGAATGGAATTTACCACCACCCAGACCCTCAACGACGGCGCTCTCAACGGAATCAACGGTGTCTCCGTCTTTAACTCCATGGCAAACGCAAACATCACAAAATATGTTGAATATCTGGGCGGTGCAGGATGGCCTGCAGGTAACCGCTACGCTTACTTCCAGAGTTCGCCCGTTACAAACGTTCTTTTCAATATCAAATATCTGATTGCAAGAAACGGCAGCTGCCTTGATACTGTCTATATGGAGCGTATTCATTCCGACGGCTCCGCAGGACTCTACGAAAACACAGTATATCTGCCTCAGGGCTTCCTCACAAATCCCGAGCTTTCACAGTTTAAGCTTATGGACTGGCCCAACGGAAATCAGGGAAATGTAGACAACCCCTTCCTCAATCAGATGGAATTCTGGAAACTGGCAACAGGTATACAGGAACCCCTCTACACTCAGCTTCCCTTGGTGGATCAGGGACACGACACCAACCTTACGGTTTCCAACGTCCCCGGTCAATCAGATGGACATTACAGCGTCCAGACCTCTCAGAACAGCTCTTCATTGAAGCTTAAGTTCAACTTCTATCCCAAGGAAGATTCCCTCCTTTTCTGTTATATGAAGGTAGGAAATCGAAACGGTGACGGCAGCGTTCTCAAAAACGAGACCAATTTAGGTTCCATAAACACCCAGACACCTCACATCAGATCCATGGGCTACTACAAAGGCGGATACAATCCTCAGCAGGCAGAGTATAAAACTGCTGAAGAGGGCGAAAAGGCCGATAAGGCGTCCCTCACCTTTAATGTGGACCTTTCAACCACAAGCTCCACCTCCGTAAGAGTCTTCTGCTACGCACTTAATATGGATGTTTTCGAGAGAGGACTCGCAGTTCTCTCAGAGAGCACTCTTCAGGTAGAGAAAATCTCCGACACCTCCATCGAGGGAACCGTAAATGCCAACAGAAACGGTATCCTTTACACCTCCATTCCCTATGAAAAGGGCTGGAAAGCAGAGGTAGACGGAGTAGAGGTGGAAATGGTTCCCGTTGGCGACGCAATGTGCGCAGTAAATCTTACAAAGGGAACTCACACAGTCCGCTTCTCTTATGTGCCCGACGGCTTCGTGATCGGAATAATCGCCTTTGTAATAGGTCTTGTTCTCTTTATTCTCATCATCGTTTTCTCCTCAAAGAAAATGAAGAACAATCCTGTGAAGAAAGCTGTTGTGTGGCTTTTTGACCCCAAGGTAAACAGCGAGTGCACGCCTCTTTTCCAAAGACTTCTTTCCAAAATCACCAAAAAGTCCGAGGTGCCTTTTGAAGAGAAAAAGGAGGAGGCTGTGACAGAGGTATTAGCTACCCCCGTTTCTGAGGAAATTGTGGAAAACACCTCTGAAATCGGCACTATCAACAGCGACGAGTTCGAGAATACAGAGATTTCCTCTGAAAAGGAAGAAAACTTTTCTGAAGAAACTGACATTTCTGATATCTCCGAAACAGAGAAATAAATAAATCTATAACCGCCTGAGAATATCTCGGGCGGTTTTTTCTTTGAGAAGAAACAAGCTTTTGTAAGTGTTTCACAATATTCCCAAAAGTTATCCTCACTTTATTCTCAACACTCTGAAATCCGTCCTGTATCTCCTTTAAAAACCGCATTTCTATTGACTTTTTTGGAGCAAGGTAATATAATAATTCTATCTTTGCGCCACCATTTGGAAGGTCTTTTATTATCCTGTTATTATCCGGCGCAATAACATTATTTGGAGGTATTCCTATGTTTCCCCCTTTTGATTCGAGAAACAGTTTCTACCGTTCTCCTTTTGGTGCGGTTGAAGAGGGTTCCACGATTCATCTGAGAATTCTTCTCCCCAAGGACCTGCGCTGCAGTAAGGCAGAGCTGGCTGTTAAATATGACTATGACTACGATTGGGTTTTCGTAAACCTTT
Source organism: Ruminococcus sp. (assembly GCA_045535715.1). Classification (GTDB taxonomy): domain Bacteria; phylum Bacillota; class Clostridia; order Oscillospirales; family Acutalibacteraceae; genus Ruminococcoides. The sequence continues at coordinate 28,002 of JAZSME010000112.1, forward strand.
TCTGGAGAGGTCCCTTTGAGGACGGCACCGATATGTGGGAATGCGAATTCACTCCCGACAGAGTCGGTCTTTACTGGTACAGCTTCAGAATCCAGACTGCTGAGGGCCCTCGATTTATCGTTCCCTCAGATCCTGACAGGAAAAGCTCAATTGAGCGCTCACCCGGCAGAAGCTGGCAGATCACCTGCTACAAAAAAGGCTTCAAGACTCCCTCCTGGCCTGTTGGCGGCGTAATGTATCAGATTTTCCCCGATAGATTTAACTTCAGCGGCGAGGAAAAGGAAATCAAGAGAACTGACCTTGAGATAAACAACGATTGGTACGCAACTCCCCGTTGGCAACCTAACCAGTACGGAGAAATCACAAACACGGATTTCTTCAAGGGCGACCTTAAGGGTATCACTCAGAAGCTTCCTTACCTTAAGGATCTGGGTGTTTCCTGTATTTATCTCAATCCTATTTTTGAAGCTTACTCAAACCACAGATACGACACAGGCGACTATCTGAAGATCGATCCCATGCTGGGCACAAACGAGGACTTCAAGGAGCTTTGCGAAGAGGCAAAGAAGCTTGATATCCGCGTTATCAATGACGGTGTTTTCTCTCACACAGGTGCAGACAGCATTTACTTCAACAGAAGCGGTAAATACGGCGAGGGAGGAGCTTTCAGAGACAAGAACTCTCCCTTTTACAGCTGGTACTTTTTCCATCAGTGGCCTCACAACTATAACTCCTGGTGGGGATTCTACACTCTCCCTGAGGTCAACGAAAATGACCCTGCTTTCAATGAATTCATCAACGGCGAAAACGGCGTTGTCAGAAGCAGAATGAAGGACGGTAACAGCGGTTGGCGTCTTGATGTTGCTGACGAGCTTCCCGACGAGTTCCTCCAGAACCTGAGAAAAGCAGTCAAAGAGGAAGACAAAGAGGGCTTTATCATCGGAGGAGTCTGGGAGGACGCTTCAAATAAGGAGAGCTATGGCGCAAGACGCAGATTCCTTCTCGGCGAACAGCTGGACTCCGTTATGAACTATGTGTTCAGAAATGCAATTCTTGACTTCCTCAGAGGAGCAGACAGTAAATACGTTATGGACTCAATTATGTCTGTCTGTGAAAACTATCCCAGACCCATACTGAGATGTCTGATGAACTCCCTTTCAACTCATGATACCGAGCGTGCTCTCACAGTTCTGGCCGGCGAGCCCTTAAACGGCAGAGACAGAGCATGGCAGGCTCACACAAAGCTTACTCCGGAGCAGAGAAAACGCGGAATCAGACTTATGAAGCTTGCAAGTGCTATTCAGTATTCTCTTCCCGGCTTCCCCTGTGTTTACTACGGTGATGAGGCAGGTATGGAGGGTTACAGAGATCCCTTCAACCGCGCCTGCTACCCTTGGGGCAGAGAGGATCAGGAGCTCATCTCCTGGCACAAGGAGCTCGGAGAGATGAGAAGAAGTGTCAGCGCTCTTTGGGACGGCAATATGACCAACGTTTACTCTCAGGGAAGAATCCTTTCCTATATGAGAACAGAAAAGGACAGCGCTCTCTTCTGTGCATTCAATTCCGGCTTCAACGATATTGTTATTGATATTCCTCCGGGATTCTCCACAGGCACTCCTCTCATGGGCACACAGCTTCGTGACAACAAAGTTGTTATTCCTTCTTTGGGTTGTGCATTTATTTTCACAAAAACTTCCTCTTCCGACAACTCAGATTATTAAACACAAAAGCCCTATTTTATGAATAGGGCTTTTTCTTCTGCTTTCACCTGATTTTCATTTGACCTTTAGAAATAGTTGTGATACTATATTTACAATATCTTATACGAGGTGTATTTATGAAAAGATTTATTTCCTTTTTTCTTTTAATAGTTATGTGTCTTTCTTTTGTTATGCTCTCTGCCTGCAAAGCAAAGAACACTGAAGACTCAGGCGAAGGCAATACCAATACCGAAAACACCAGCACAACAGATGAAGTCTCTCCTGAGGCTTCTCAGAATTCTTCTCTGAATGTAGAGGAAGATAGCAGCGCAAGCGTAAGCAACAATGAAAGCCAGAGCGAAAATGAAAATGAAAGTGAAAATGCAAGCGAAGCAGAAGTAACTGCACCTGATATCTTAGTCGATTATGTGGAGGAGGATACTGATATCTATGCTGTTTATTCCTACGCATTAAAGAACATAAAAGGTGATTTCAACTTCACACATTTTGAGGTTCTTGAAAACACTCCCTCTGAAGACGGAAAATCCGCTGACATCGTATACAGCCTTGAAGATGACTCTCAAATCAACTACTATAAAGCCACAATAGAGAAAACTTCTGAGGATAAATGGGCTGTAAAGGAAAACGAATTTTCTTACAGTCAGGAAAAATAATAAACATTATAATAAGAAAACCGACTTATGATTTCTCATAGGTCGGTTTTTTCTTTAATATATTATTTTCAGGAAATTACTCTTCGTCAGAAGTGTCGGTTTCCTCTGCTTCTTCGAGCTCATTCTCAGCAAGATCCTCTGCTTCTTCCTCTGCATCTATTTCCTCTGCTTCAAGGGTCTCTGCCTGCTCCTCCTCATCATGAGGTACCGCAGCAGCAGCTACTACCATGTTACCTTCCTTGATTCTCATTACGGTAACACCCTTTGAAGGACGTGCGCAGATTCTGATGGAGCTTGCAAGGATTCTGATTATAATACCATCAGCTGAAACGAGAATTACATCATCGTTTTCGGGGTCAACTACCTTGATTGCGGCAACATCGCCGTATTTCTCTGTGTGATAGTTGATGATACCCTTGCCGCCTCTGGACTGGAGACGATAGTTATCAGCTCTCGAGAGTCTGCCGAAGCCCCTCTCTGATACGGTGAGGATGAGACTGTCATCAGAAACGATACTCATTCCCACAACTTCATCGCCCTCTCTGAGTCTCATTGCACGAACACCGCGTGCCTGACGACCCATGCATCTTACATCTCTTTCATCAAAGCGGATAGCAAAGCCCTTCTTGGTTGCGATGATTACCTTATCCTCGCCTGAGGTCATATGTACCCATGCCAGGCTGTCGCCCTCATTAAGTTCAAGAGCAATAAGACCGCCCTTACGGTTGGTATTGTAAGCTGAAAGCTCAATTCTCTTGATGATACCCTGACGGGTTACCATAATGAGATACTTGTCCTCTTCCATATCAAGAACACGAATCATAGAGGTAATCTTTTCGTCAGCTGTGATAGGCAGGAGATTTGCAATATTGATGCCCTTTGCCTGACGGCTTCCCTCGGGAATCTCATAGCACTTGAGTCTGTATACTCTGCCCTTGTCTGAGAAGAAGAGGATGTAGTCATGGCTTCCTGACATAAATATCTCGGTTGCAACGTCTTCTTCACGTCTGGACATACCGCTGACGCCTCTGCCGCCTCTGTTCTGAAGCTTATAAGTGTCGGTGGTCTGACGCTTGATGTAGCCAAACCTTGTAAAGGTTACTACGCACTCTTCCTCGGGAATAAGGTCTTCGATATCAACCTCTCCGCTTACGGCGCAGATTTCTGTTCTTCTCTCATCACCGTACTTATTTCTGATCTCAATTGCCTCATCCTTGATGATCTGCATTCTTCTTTCCTTGCTTGCAAGGATTTCTTTTAAGTCTGCAATCCTGATACCAAGTTCACGGATTTCGTCCTCTATCTTCTCGCGCTCAAGACCTGTGAGCTGTCTGAGTCTCATCTGAACAATGGCCTGAGCCTGAATTTCTGTGAGGGCAAACTTCTCCATAAGGTTATTTACTGCTTCACCGGTATCTTTACTTGCACGGATGGTAGCAATAACCTCGTCAATATTATCAAGGGCTATCTTCAAGCCCTCTAAGATATGCATTCTCTCCTGAGCCTTGTTAAGGTCGAAAGCTGTGCGTCTTGTGATAACCTCTTCCTGGAAGTCGATGTAATTTACGAGCATCTCCTTGAGGTTGAGAATTTTTGGCTCTCCGTTTACAATAGCCAGCATAATTACGCCAAAGGTAGTCTGAAGCTGGGTATAGGTGTAGAGCTGATTGAGAACTACCTGAGCGGAAGCGTCACGCTTAACATCGATTTCAATGTGCATACCGTTTCTGTCAGAATGGTCCTCAATATTTGAAATACCTTCTATTCTCTTATCGTTTACAAGGTCTGCAATATACTCAATAAGTCTTGCCTTGTTGACCTGATAAGGAAGCTCGGTAACGATGATCTTAAATCTGCCGTTCTTTTCCTCAACAATTTCTGCTTTTGCGCGAACGGTTATTTTTCCTCTTCCTGTCATATAAGCAGCGCGGATTCCGCTTCTGCCCATGATCATTGCACCTGTGGGAAAATCAGGACCGGGAATACACTCCATAAGCTCAGGAATCTCTACATCAGGATTATCGATAACCATACACATGGCATCGATTACCTCTGCGAGATTGTGAGGAGGAATGTTTGTTGCCATACCAACAGCGATACCGTTTGAGCCGTTGACCAGAAGGTTGGGGAAACGGGAAGGAAGAACGGTGGGCTCCTCCAGACGATCGTCGAAGTTGGGCATAAAATCTACTGTTTCCTTGTCGATATCTCGGAGCATCTCAGTAGAAATTTTGCTCATTCTTGACTCTGTGTATCGGTATGCAGCGGGGGGGTCACCGTCGATGGAACCGAAGTTACCGTGACCGTCTACCAGCATATATCTCATAGAGAAATCCTGAGCAAGACGTACCATTGCATCATATACGGACGCGTCACCGTGGGGATGATAGGAACCCAGAACGGAACCAACGGTGTCGGCGCACTTTCTGTATGCCTTTTCGGGAGCAAGACCCTTCTCATACATGGTGTAAAGGATTCTTCTGTGAACGGGCTTTAAGCCGTCTCTGACATCGGGAAGTGCACGTGACACAATAACTGACATAGAATAGTCGAGGAAGGACTGGCGCATTTCTCTGTTTACGTCAACTTCGATGATTTTCGTATTCTGAAATGCACTTTCATCTATGGTATAAGATTTTTCTTTTTTAATTTTAGCCATTTTATTCTCTCCTTTCCCCGAAATTAAATATCAAGATTCTGAACGTATTTAGCGTTCTGTTCGATGAATTCTCTTCTGGGCTCAACCTGATCGCCCATAAGGATAGAGAAGGTTTCATCTGCAAGAGATGCATCTTCAAGCTCTATCCTAAGCATAGTTCTGGTTGCAGGATTCATTGTGGTTTCCCAAAGCTGCTCAGAGTCCATTTCACCAAGACCCTTGTATCTCTGGATATCGGCCTTTGAGCCAATTTCCGCAAGGATCTGGTCACGCTCAAGATCTGAATAAGCATATCTGTGCTCTTTTTTATGTGTAATTCTGTAAAGAGGAGGCTGTGCTATGTAAATGTGGCCTTCCTCAATAAGAGGCTTCATATATCTGAAGAAGAAGGTAAGCAGAAGTGTTCTGATATGCTGACCGTCAACGTCAGCATCAGCCATAATGATAACTTTGTTATAGCGAAGCTTTGTGATATCAAACTCAGAGCCGATACCGCAACCGAGAGCAGTGATAACAGGCTGAAGCTTATCGTTGCCGTAAACCTTATCCTCTCTTGCTTTCTCAACGTTGAGCATCTTACCCCAAAGAGGAAGAATTGCCTGATAACGTCTGTCTCTTCCACCCTTTGCAGAACCGCCCGCAGAGTCTCCCTCTACGATGTAGATTTCTGTAAGGCTTGTGTCCTTACTCTGGCAGTCAGCAAGCTTACCGGGAAGCTTTGCACTCTCAAGAGCTGACTTTCTTCTTACACTTTCTCTTGCTTTTTTTGCTGCCTCTCTTGCTCTTTGTGAAGCAAGAGCCTTATCAAAGATTGTCTTTGCAACACCGGGATTTTCCTCAAGGAAGGTCATAAGCTTGTCTGAGATAAGTCTGTCAACCATACCTCTGATTTCTGTATTGCCAAGCTTTGTCTTGGTCTGGCCTTCAAACTCAGCTTCCTTAACCTTAACGGAAATAACAACACAGAGACCTTCTCTTACGTCATCGCCGCTTAAGTTCTCGTCATTATCCTTAAGCTTGCCGAATTTTCTGGCGTAGTCATTCATAACACGGGTGAGAGCTCTCTTGAAGCCTTCTTCGTGGGTACCGCCGTCAACGGTATTGATGTTATTTGCAAAGGAGAGCATTCTCTCTCTGTAACTTTCGGTGTACTGCATTGCGATTTCAACTGCTGCTGTATCATCAGCGTTTGAAGCCGCAAAATACATAATATCGGGATGAATGGGATTGTCTCTCTTATTGAGATACTCAACGTAAGAACGGATACCGCCCTCGTAGTGGAAATTATTGACGATAACGTTTTCGCTGTCACGCTCATCACGAAGTTCAATATTGATACCTGCGTTGAGGAAGGACTGCTCGCGAAGTCTCTTCTTTAAGATATCGTACTCATAAACGTCTGTTTCCTGAAAAATTTCTGTATCTGCCTTGAAGAGTACTGTGGTACCTCTCTCGGAAGTCTTACCGCCCTTTTTGAGTTTGTAGCACTCGTGACCTCTCTCAAATCTCTGGGTGTATTCATATTCACCGTCGCAGACTCTTACCTCAAGCCACTCTGAGAGAGCATTTACAACTGACGCACCAACACCGTGAAGACCGCCTGAAACCTTGTAGCTTCCGCCGCCAAACTTACCGCCTGCGTGAAGAACAGTAAATACAACGGTTACAGCAGGAAGACCTGTCTTCTGGTTGATACCTACGGGGATACCTCGGCCGTTGTCCTGAACTCTGATGATGTTTCCCGGAAGAATGGAAACCTCTATCTTTGAACAATAACCTGCCAGAGCCTCGTCAATGGAGTTATCAACAATTTCATATACAAGATGATGAAGACCGCGGGGTCCTGTGGATCCGATATACATACCGGGTCTTTTTCTTACCGCTTCAAGTCCTTCAAGAACCTGAATTTCATCCGCATTATATTCTGTTTCAACCTTTGTGCTGGTTGCTTCACCGTAAACTAATTTTTCGTTATCCAACTTTAAAACCTCCTGAAAGGTACTTTTTTATCTTTAGTATCTGTTTGTTCGTTTTGATTCTGATCTATATTATTTCAGAACTTTCTGTTTGCAGAAAAATTACCTTGTTTCGGTTTTTCTGTTTCTTTGGCTGTTCTGATTACCGGAGTCTGGGGAGTTTTATTCGGTACATATTCTTTCACATCATCTGACTGAGGTGCTGCCGAATTTTCTATTCTTTCATTTACGGGAATTTTTCTCAAAGGTGAGTCATCCCTGTACGAATTTGAAACCGATGTAGGAGGAGGAGTGACATTTACTGTTTCTTTTTCTTCATCTTCCTCTGTTTTTCTGACTGTAATTCCTTCTCTTAAAGGAATTTCTTCCTTTTCTTCCGAAGGATTATTTACATCAAATGCTCTTGTTTTCTCAAGATTTCCTGAATTGCTCTGTATTTCCTCAGAAAAATCTCCCGAGGTGGCAATAACTTTTGTGCTTCCGCTTACTCCGGGCTGTTTCTTTCCTGCTGTGTTATTGAGAGGAACCTTCGGAACATTGAGATCAATGCTTGTTGTGGTCTGCTCAACAAATCTCTGCTGAGGAACAAATGTCATAAACAAGGGTGAGAGAAAATAGAAAAGAGCAAAAGGAACAAGCTCCCACAAAAACCATTTAAGGATCTTTGCTTTTCCGAAGAATACCGCCATCATAAATTTATGACTACCATTTATGGCATTTTCTTTCATTATTGAATCCGCAAAGGCTAAATAGAAAATCATAATCAGGCAAGCAAAAATAACGCAAAGAGCAAAGAGTGCCCAGATTCCCGATGTTTGCTTGATATTTGATTTTTTGTTGCAATGCTTACATTCGTGTTCACCAAAATTATGTTCCACGAATTTTCTGAAATAGCTGATTTTTCGGTTACAATAAGGACAAACTGTTTTTTTCATATTAACCTCCTTTTTCATATACCGGTTATTCCGAAAAGAGAGAATCATTTACCATACGCTTTAATAGCGTCTGGCTGGAAAGGGGACATATATATACTCTTTCCTTGTTATCTCCTTTGCCTTTACATACAACATAGGATTTCGGAAGTTCAAAAGATACGTTTACTACCCTTTTTTCTTTTTCTGCTTTACTCAGATAGTCTCTCGACCATTTTGAAATTGTGGAAGTATCCATATCATATATTCCTACAATTTCTTCTTTTTTTACTATTGTGTCCTGTCCGAGATGAAGATACATATTATTCCCTCACCTCTCCGCCGTTTACTGTGAAAATCTTTGTATTTTCACCGATTATTGAGGGCGCTTCACAGCCTGTAATAAAGGTCTGACACCCCTTTGTACTTGATAAAAGATATTCCTGACGGCTTCTGTCAATTTCCGAGAGAACATCATCTAAAAGCACCACAGGAGGTTCGCTGTAATACTTCTTAAGAAGTTCTGCTTCAGAAAGTTTTAAAGATAAAACTATACTTCTCTGCTGACCCTGAGAAGCAAAGGTCCTCGCCTTGATACCGTTTATCATAAATTCCAGGTCATCTCTGTGAGGTCCCGACTGAGTACAGCCTGAGGAAATATCCTCTTTTCTGCTTTTTTCAAAGCTTTCATAGAGTTTATCTTTTATTTCTTTATCGCTGTTATCAAGAATTATTCCCGAAGGGCTCTGATATTCAATTATGAGCTCTTCTCTGTCCATTGAAATACCCTTGTGATGAGCTTTTGCAGCCTCCCCGAGATTCTTTATATAATCAATTCTTTTTCTTACAATTCCCGCTCCCAAAGCAATCAAAGCATCATCCCAGATACAGAGAGTATCCGCAAGGGAGGGTTTTCTTGAAATTTCCTTGAGAAGAGTATTTCTCTGAAAAAGTGTACGGCTGTATTTTGAAAGCATCACCGCAAACTTTATATCCTGCTGACAGATTGCTCCGTCAAGAAATCTTCTTCTCAGAGACGGTCCGTTTTTAACAAGGGATAAATGCTCAGGGGAAAATACCACCGCTGAAAAAACCTGCGAAAGGTATGCGGATGAAGGCTTCTTCACCTCATTTATCTCTATTTCTTTTTTTCCGCCTACAAATTTTATGGCAGCGTTCTGTTCTCTTTCCTGACTGATAAAATCCATTTTAAGCTGTGAGCTCTTTTTTCCGAAAGAGGTAAGCTCATTTTCCTTGGCTCCTCTGAAGGAATGACCGCCCGAAAACAGCCATATAGCCTCCAGAAGGTTTGTTTTACCCTGTGCGTTGTCTCCGAAGATAATATTTATATCCTCTGAAGGGAATATTCTGTTATCTTTCAGATTACGGAATGAGGAAAACTCCAGGGATTTTACTATCAAAGAACAGACACCTCTGCAATCATATTGTTATATTCTGCCTTGTCACCATGACGCATTTTCTTGCCCCTCATGGTACAAACTTCACCGTTTACGAGAACATTGCCGCTCTGGATAAGCATCTTTGCCTCTCCGCCGGTTGCCACCATTCCCGAAAACTTCATTAAACTGTCAAGTCTGATAAACTCTTCGTTTATCTCAATTATCTCATGCTTCATCATTTAACCTCATAGGAACAACAAGGAATATGAAATCTTCACCCTCAAGAGGCTTTATGATCATGGGAGAAAGTCCTCCGTTAAGGATAACAAAAACCTCGTCACATTCTGTGTTTCTGAGAGCTTCAAGGAGATATCTGTTGTTAAATCCTATCTCTACTTCATCACCCATTGTTGATGCGCTTATATTATCAGTAGCCCTTCCCATTGCTGTGCGGCAGGAAAGTCTTATTTCATCCTTCTGAATAAGGATTCTTACGGGACTCTGAACTCTTTCGCTTGTAATAAGAGACATTCTCTCAACTGCATTTATCAGCTCGCGGGTATTGATTCTTACCTTTGTAGCCTCTGCCTTGGGTACAGTTGTTCTGTAATCAAGGAAGGTTCCCTCGATAAGTCTTGAAATTACAGAGTATGTGTCTATTGTAAAGCTTACGTGTCTTTGACCGACGATAATGGAAACTTCCTTTTCATCATCATTGATAAGCTTCAGAATTTCGCTTTGCATTTTTCCGGGAACAATGAATTTTGTGTTGCTCTCTGTGTTTACAGCTTCTGTTCTGATAGCCATTCTGTAACCGTCAACAGAAATTATCTTGAGTTCTGTATTTGTAACATCAAAAAGGGATCCTGTGTATACAGGCTTTGCCATATTATCTGAAACAGCGTAGATTGTCTGTTTGATCATATTCTTGAGAATACCTGCGTTTATTTTGATCTCATCAGTAGACTCGAAGGTGGGAAGATCAGGATATTCAACAGAAGAAATACCTACGATCTGATAATCTGCATTACCGCTCTTGATATAGATTATCATTCTCTCGTCTGTTTCAAAGGTTACGATTTCCTCAGGAAGCTTTCTTACGATATCTGCAAAGAGTTTTGCGCCTACAACGATTTCACCGGGTTTCAAAACAGAAGCCTCAACGGTTGTTGTAATACCAAGCTCAAGGTCGTAGCCTGAAAGGGTGAGTGTGTTGTCGTAAGCTTTAATAAGAATACCTTCAAGAGCAGGAAGAGTAGCTTTTGAGCTTACTGCCCTTGAAACGTTAGAAACAGCAGAAACTATGTCTGATCTCATAACTGTAAATTTCATAATTCAAAAATCCTTTCTTTTTACGAAATGACACAAATAATACAGTACACTTATAATAATTATAGTAGTACGTAGTAGGGGACAAGGAAATGTTAATAAGTGGGTGAAACAGGCAATAATACACAGTTTGTTTTTAAATTGACTCTTGTTGAAAAAACAGCACTTATTAACAATGATTGACAGGAGTTTTTTATCTGTAAGGAATTGTTGAAAACATGTTAATGAATGTTGAGGAAAATGTTGAAAAATAAAGATTACCTGTCGCGGATGTTTTTAATTATATCTTCAATGGTTTCACGAAGATTGGAGTCTTTTCTGATTTTCTTCTCCATTTCCTGAATTGTATAGACAATTGTGGAATAGTGACGGTTACCGAAAGCTTCGCCAACAGCCACCATAGAGAGATCAGTGAGCTCTCTTGAAATATAGATTGCAATGCTTCTGGGTTTCTGCACGCTTGCTCTTCTGTCCTGAGAACGGAGCATCTCTGCAGTAACGCCGAAGGTTCTTGCAACCTCCTCGATAATTTTCTCAACGGTATGCTCGGGGGGAACATCGTTATTGAGAATATCTGAAATAACCTCTGTGATAACCGCCTGGGTAATCTTTTCATTATTGAGAAGATAACGGGCCTTGAGTTTCTTTACAACGCCTTCAAGCTGGCGGACGTTTACCTTGATTTTATTAGCAATGAAATCTGCCTGCTCATCGGTGATGGGAATTGAGAGGTGCTCTGCTTTTCTCTTGATGATTGCGATTCTTGTTTCAACATCAGGGGGCTGAAGATCTGCAAGAAGTCCTGATTCAAATCTGGAACGAAGTCTGTCGTCGAGAATTTTGATTTCCTTGGGAGGACGGTCTGATGTGAGCACGATCTGCTTGTGTGCTTCGTAGAGAGTATTGAAGGTGTGGAAGAATTCTTCCTGAGTTCTGTCTCTGCCGGCAATGAACTGAACGTCATCCACCAGAAGAACGTCAGCTTGTCTGTATTTCTGACGAAACTGAACGGTGGTATTGTTTCCGATGGATTCAATAAGCTCATTCATAAATTCGTCACCCTTGACGTACTGAATCTTCATATCGGGATTATTGCTTTTGATTTCGTTTCCGATAGCATAAAGAAGATGAGTTTTTCCGAGTCCGGAGTTACCGTACATCATAAGAGGGTTGTATGCTCCTGCAGGATTTGCGGCAACTGCCATGGCTGCAGCGTGAGCAAATTTATTTGAAGAACCTACGATAAAGTTCTTGAATGTATATTCATAAACGGAAGTGGGAGCTTCCTTCTGTTCTTCTTCCTTCTGTTCCTCCTCGGGAATAAGAAAAACTATTTCAAAGGATGTACCGAAAATATTTTCAAAAGCTTCATTGAGAAGGGGTATGTAGCATCTGTTGAGAGTTTCTCTGTGAAATTCCGAAGGAACCAAAAGCTTTGTCTGACCTGCAGAAAAATCCAGTGATACAGGTTCTATTCTTGCTATCCATGTGTCGTAGGCAACGTCGGTTATTTTAGTCTTGCAATAGTTGCAGATGATATTCCAAGTGTCGTTGAATGAATTCATTTTTACCTCCTGTTTTATTGTTGATTTACACTCATAACCTTCCTGAGTTTCTATGTTGAAAACTATTAAAAAAGGCAATACTATTTACCGTACTATTTTATCAAAAATCCTTCAAAAAAGCAATGTTTTTTTTCACATTTATAAAGTATATATAACATTTTAATATACCCCCTTCAGAGAGAAGCCGTAATACAGGTGATTTGTGGTTTAGTAACTGAGAAAATACAAGATATAGTGGGTGTTTTTTAAATTTTTAAAAATAATGTTTTTTAAGAAAATTTTTGTTGACTAAGAGGCACTTTTCGGTTATAATGCTAAATTGTAAGGTTATGTAACCGAAAGGAGGATTAATATGCTCAGAACATATCAACCCAAGAAGCTCCACAGAAAGAAGGAGCACGGCTTCAGAAAGAGAATGTCCGACAAAAACGGTCGCAAGGTTCTTGCTCGCAGAAGAGCAAAAGGCAGAAAGAGACTTTCTTACTAAAAGTGAGGACCACTCAAATGTGGTCTTTCTTTTTATGCAGAATTTTCTCAATATTCCATTAAGGCGATTTGTGTGCCTTGACGGTAATTGTAGGTGGTTATATGAGTGATATCATCACTTTAAAGGAGAACAGGGATTTCAGAAGAGCATACCTCAGGGGTAAGTCTTATGTAAGCCCTGTCCTCGTCACTTATGTCATAAAAAATAATTATAGTAACCTTAGAATCGGCATAACCACCGGCAAGAAAATCGGCAAAGCTTACATGAGAAATCGCTCGAGGCGAATTATCCGCGCCGCTCTTTATGAAATTTATCCCGAACTCAGAAAAGGCTACGATGTGGTCTTTGTTGCCAGGGGTAAGACACCCTTTGTAAAAAGCGGAGATATTCTTCACTCAATGAAGAAACACCTGAGAGAAGCAGGGCTTCTGGAGAAGAGCTGATGAAAAAGCTTTTACTTCGGATGATTCGTTTTTATCAAAAGAAAATTTCTCCTCTAAAAAAGCCTTGTTGTAAGTATGTTCCCACCTGTTCTCAGTATGGAATAGAGGCTATTGAGAGATTCGGAGCTTTTAAAGGAACAGCTCTGACTATTTGGAGAATATTGCGGTGCAACCCTTTTTCAAAGGGCGGATACGATCCGGTACCGCAGAAGAAAGAGAAAAAAGTAAAGAAAGGTTAAGCTTATGCAACTTATAGGAAGTTTATTCGGCTATGTACTTTACGGTGCATATCTTTTAGTTCGCAATTACGGATTAGCCATTCTGTTATTTACCATTGTTTCAAAGCTTATTTTATTTCCCTCTTCTATTAAACAGCAGAAGTCCATGGCTAATAATGCAAGACTCCAGAGACAATTGGCAGATCTCCGTGAAAAATACGGCAGAAACAGAGAAAAGCTTAACGAAGAAACTGCAAAGCTCTATGAAAAAGAGGGCGTAAGCCCCTATGGCGGTTGTCTTTCAACAATTATTCCTTTGTTTATTATGATGGGCGTTTTTTGGAGTGTTGCCTATCCTCTTACCAATACACTTCACCTGAATTCAGGAATGATTCAGAACGCAAAGGATGTATTGGTTTCAATTCCCGGACTTAATATCAGCACCTCCGCTACATACGACGGACAGATTGATATTATTAAATATTTCAATGAATTCCCCGTACTTCAGGAATGCTTCAAGGATTCTTCCCTTGGTATTCAGAATATCGGAGATTTCTGTGCATCCTTCAATTTCTGCGGACTCAATCTTCTTGAGACTCCTTCAGAGAGAGGCTTCTCAGTTTATCTTGTGATTCCTTTCCTCTGCTTTATCACTTCAGTTCTGTCTCAGTGGATTATCCAGAAGCTTAACAACAGCGGAAATACTCAGCAGGGTTGTATGAATCTTATGATGATTCTTCTTCCCCTTTTCTCAGCATATATCGCATTTACTGTTCCCTGTGCTGTTGGTATTTACTGGGTATTCTCAACCGTTCTCGGATTTATCCAGTCCTTGATCATGCACAAGTATTTCGGTCCCGACATGATGGTTGCTCGTGGTGAAGCAGCCCGCATTGCTATGCTTGAAAAAGAAGAAGCAATGGAATCAAAAATCAGCTAATCCCTATTTACTTAGAAAATTACTGAACTTTTTATAAAAATATATTAGAGAAGGTGAATCCGTTGATCAGAGAAGCTATCGGTATCGCAGACACCGAAGTAGAAGCTCAGCGTAAAGCTTGCGAAGCTCTTGGCGTTGAGACTTACGAAGCTGAATTTGAAATTATCCAGAGAGCTGAAAAGAAGGTTCTCGGTTTATTCGGCGGCTGTCCTGCAAAGGTAAGAGCTTTTATCAAAGCAACACCCGCAGATACAGCAGCAGATTTTCTTAAAGATGTTCTCTCTGCTATGGGACTTGAGGGTATTACTCTCAATGTCAAAGAGCAGGAAGAAGGCGGTGTTATCCTCGATCTCGAGGGTGAGGATGTAGGCTTTGTTATCGGCAGAAGAGGAGAAACTCTTGATGCTCTCCAGTATCTCACAGGTCTGGTTGCAAATCACGTTGATAACGCATATTTCAAGGTTACAATCAACACCGGCGATTACAGAGAAAAGAGAGAAAAGACTCTCGAGATCTTAGGCAGAAAGCTTGCTTTCAAGGCAGTTAAGACTGGCTATAAAACAAGCCTTGAGCCTATGAATCCTTATGAGAGAAGAATTATTCACACAGCCGTTCAGAAAGTTAACGGCGCTACCTCCTGGAGCGAGGGTGAGAACCTTAACCGTCACGTTGTTATCGGTCCTGATCCCAAGGCACAGAGAAGAGGTCCCAGAGGTAACAATCGCTCAAAGGGCGGTTATGACAGACGTCCTCGCAGAAATAACACTCAGGTAGAGAATGATGCTCCTCAGAGAACTCCCATCAACGAGGGTGAGGGCACAGCACTCTACGGAAGAATTGACAAATAATTACGGCGGATATAGCCCGTCGGTTCAAGGGGCGGCGGAAAGCCGTCCCTTTTAATTTTATCAA
The DNA here is from genome assembly GCA_045535715.1 of Ruminococcus sp. GTDB lineage: Bacteria > Bacillota > Clostridia > Oscillospirales > Acutalibacteraceae > Ruminococcoides. Next base: position 43,216 of record JAZSME010000112.1, read on the forward strand.
TAACCGATATTTAGATAGTTCATCGGACATATCGGAGGAATTATTATGAAAGAAACAACCATTGCCGCCATCAGCACTCCTCAGGGAGAAGGCGGAATAGGTATAATCAGAATATCAGGAGAGGACTCCACAATTGTTGCAGATAAGATTTTCCGCAGCATAAACGGAAAAAAGCTTCAGGAAATGAAGGGTTATCGCGCAGCCTTCGGAAATATTGAAAGTGACAATGAAATAATAGATGAAGTTGTTTGTCTTGTTTACCGAGCTCCTCACAGCTACACAGGTGAGGATACGGTTGAAATCTGCTGTCATGGCGGTCTTTACGTGACAAGACAGATATTAAGAGCGGTTCTTTCTTCAGGGGCAACTCTTGCAGAAGCAGGTGAATTTTCAAAGAGAGCTTTTCTCAACGGAAAAATGGACCTTTGCAAAGCTCAAGCAGTTATGGATATTATTTCCGCGAAAAGCCGTCAGGCAGCACGTGCCGCCGCAGGAGTTCTCTCGGGTAATTTAAGCAGAAGACTTAATGATATCAAAGATAAGCTTCTGACCCTTACTGCACACCTTTGTGCCTGGGCGGATTATCCCGAGGAAGATATACCCGCGCTTGAGGAAACAGAAGTAAAAAATACTCTTTCTGATATTAAAGCTGAGCTTATGGAAATTCTTCTTTCCTATGAAAGAGGAAAAGCTGTTACAAAAGGCATTGATACGGTAATTGTCGGTAAGCCTAACGTAGGAAAATCCACTTTGATGAATCTTCTTTCAGGCTTTGAAAAAAGCATTGTAACTGATATTCCGGGTACCACCAGAGATGTGGTGGAAGAAAGCGTAATTATCGGTGATATCACCCTGAGACTTTCAGACACAGCAGGAATCAGAGATACAGATAATCCTGTTGAGCAGATCGGAGTGCTGAGAGCAAAGGAAAAGCTGGAGAGCTCAGCTCTTGTTCTGGCGGTATTTGACGGAAGTGATGAATTCACTGATAACGACAGAGAGCTTCTTGAAAACTTAGAGGGCGTTCCCACTATCGCTATAATCAATAAAGGAGACCTTCAGCAGAAAATATCTCTTCAGGAGATTGAAAATAAGGTTTCGAAGACAGTTCTCATATCTGCAAAAAGCGGAGAAGGACTCAAAGAACTGGAAAATGCTCTTATCGAAGTACTGGGTACAGAGGGTTTTGACCCCTCACAGGGAGTTATTACTACGGAAAGACAGAGAAATTCCACTGAAAAAGCTATAAATGCTCTCTCTGAAGCACAGAACGCTCTTGAAATCGGCTTTTCCTTCGATGCAGTTACAGTCTGCGTGGAAGAAACCATAGAGGAACTCAGTACCCTTACAGGAGAAAATGTTTCAGAAGAAATCATCGACAGAGTGTTCCACAATTTCTGTTTAGGTAAATAATTACCAATAAATGGTAAAATCTTTAATTACAAGGTAAAACTATGATTACATACAACGCAGGAAAATATGATATTGCCGTAATCGGAGCAGGTCACGCAGGTATTGAAGCCGCCCTTGCAGCTTCAAGACTCGGGGCTAAAACTCTGATTTTTACCATCAATATGGATGCTGTCGGAAATTGTCCCTGCAATCCTTCTATCGGAGGAACTGCAAAAGGTCATCTTGTCAGAGAAATTGATGCTCTCGGCGGTGAAATGGGAAAAACAGCAGATGAGAGTTTTCTTCAGATGAGAATGCTCAACAGAGGAAAAGGACCGGCTGTTCATTCTCTCAGAGCACAGATTGACAGAATGCAGTACGCTCAGATTATGAAGCACAAGCTGGAGCTTCAGGAAAATCTTGAGCTTCGTCAGGCAGAAATTGTTGATGTAAAAAATATCGAAGGAGCAGATTATCCTTGGGAGGTTACTACCCAGATGGGTGCAGTATTCTCTGTGAGGAAGGTTATTGTAGCCACAGGCACATATCTGGGCGGAAGAATTTTCGTCGGCGAGGTGTCTTATGAGGGCGGACCCGACGGAACCTTTGCGGCAACTAAGTTTTCAGAGAGCCTAAAGAACCTGGGAATTCCCCTTCGAAGATTCAAGACCGGTACTCCTGCGAGAGTATTAAAATCCAGCATAGATTTTTCATCCCTTGAAGCACAAGCAGGCGACGAGCCTCCCGAAGCCTTTTCTTTTGAAACAGAGGATATGGGAGAAAACAAAGTGCTTTGTCACATAAGCTGGACAAACGAAAAGACAAAGGAAATAATTCTCGATAACATACACCGCTCCCCTCTTTACGGCGGAGTGATTGAGGGTATCGGCCCCAGATACTGTCCCAGCCTCGAGGATAAAATAATGCGTTTTTCTGAAAAGGAAAGGCATCAGCTATTCATCGAGCCCTGCGGACTTAATACAGAAGAAATGTACCTTCAGGGAATGTCCTCTTCTCTTCCCGAAGAGGTTCAGCTCAAGTTCTATCACACTATCAAAGGACTTGAAAATGCAGTAGTTATGCGCCCTGCCTATGCAATTGAATATGACTGTGTGGATCCCCTTTCTCTTAAAGCCACCCTTGAATTCAAGGATCTCCCCGGACTTTACGGAGCAGGACAGTTTAACGGAAGCAGCGGTTATGAAGAAGCCGCCGCTCAGGGTCTCGTAGCAGGAATAAACGCCGCTCTGAGCGTTAAAGGAGAAGAGCCCTTTATTCTTGATCGATCAAACTCTTATATCGGAACTCTCATTGATGACCTCATCACTAAGGGAGCAAACGAGCCATACAGAATGATGACTTCAAGAAGTGAGTACCGACTCATCCTTCGTCAGGACAACGCAGACAAGCGACTTACTCCCCTGGGAAGAAAAATCGGTCTTGTTACAGATGAGCGTTGGGAAAGATATCTCAGAAAGCAGGAAGAAATCGAAAAGGAGCTTGCACGTGTTAACAGCACCACCCTTTCTCCTTCTGAGAAACTCAACGAGATACTTGTTTCACGTGAAACATCACCTGTGACAACAGGAGTGAGACTTTCAGAACTTCTCAAGCGTCCTCAGATAAGCTATGAGGATCTGAAAGAAGTGGACACAGAGAGACCTTTACTTTCAAGAGCTGTTTTCGAGCAGGTGGAAATTGAAATCAAGTATGAGGGATATATAAAGAAACAGCTTGACAGAGTTGAGCAGGTCAATCGTATGAAAGAGCGCAGCTTGCCGTCTGACGTGGATTATAAAGATATTTCAGGGCTTAGACTTGAAGCTCAGGAGAAGCTTAATAAAATCAAACCTGCAAACATTGCTCAAGCAAGCAGAATTTCAGGCGTTTCTCCGGCGGATATCAGCGTGCTGATCATCTGGCTTACAAAACATTTGAGAGAAAAGGGTGAAAAGTGATGAATTTTAAAGAAACCCTTAAAAACGAAGCTTTAAGTATAGGTGCATCACTTGATGATACTGCGCTTGACAGATTCGAAATATATTATAAAATGCTCATTGATTATAATGAGAGAATGAATCTCACCGCCATTACTGAAGAAAAAGAGGTAATTGTTAAGCATTTCTGTGACAGTCTTTATCTTATCTCTAAAGTCAGCGTCAAGGAAGGCGCAAGCCTTATCGACGTGGGAACAGGAGCGGGTTTTCCCGGAATTCCTCTTCTTATCGCAAGACCTGATCTTAAAGTAACTCTTCTCGACGGTCTTAACAAAAGACTTGTATTTCTCAGAGACGTCCTTGATGCAATAAACCTTCAGGCAGAGATCATCCACTCAAGAGCAGAAGAGGGAGCTCATGAGGAAGGTCTCAGAGAAAAGTTCGACTTTGCAACCTCAAGAGCGGTTGCCAGACAGAGTGTTCTTTGCGAATACTGCCTTCCTTATGTTAAGGTTGGCGGAAAGTTCTTAGCTATGAAGGGCCCTCAGGCTCAGGATGAACTGAAAGAAGCAAAGAAAGGTACCGCACTTTTGGGCGGTAAGGTTGAGTCCGTAATTGAGTACAGCTTAAGCGATGAAAGCAGCCGAGCACTCATTGTTACGGAAAAAATCTCAAAAACTCCTGCTAAGTATCCAAGACACAACTCAAAAATAAAAAAGAATCCTTTATAAGAAAAAGCAGTCTCTACGGAGGCTGCTTTCTTTATTAAGGCACTATATGACAAGCTTTCCCATATACTTTTGAAAACTTATAAAAAACTCACTCAAACTCCGACAAGAAAAAGACTCCTCGGATGATATACTATATTTGCAAGGACAACCTCAGTGAAAGGTGGCGGATATGATGTTTCTCTCCAAAGATGAAAACAGAGTTCTTGAACTGCCAATAATTCAGATCCGCCCCAACAAGACACAGCCAAGGAAAACCTTTGACGAAGATGACCTGAGGCTCCTTGCTCAATCTATTTCACAGAGTGGCATACTTCAGCCCCTGACGGTGAGAAAGCTTTCTCAGAACGACTACGAGCTTGTAGCCGGAGAAAGAAGGCTCAGAGCCTCGGCTATGGCAGGACTCACAAAGGTTCCATGTGTAATTATAAAGTGCAGCGATAAAGAATCGGCCGTGTTTGCCCTGCTTGAAAACCTTCAGAGAGCGGACCTTAATATGTTTGAGGAAGCACGAGGTATCTCACGACTAATCAGAAAATACGGAATCACCCAGGAGGAAGCAGCCCTTAAGCTTGGAAAGAAGCAATCCACAGTTGCAAACAAGCTAAGACTTCTCAAACTTTCCTTTGAGGAGCAGGACTGGATAACTCAGGCGGGCCTTTCGGAGCGACACGCCAGGGCTTTGCTGAGAATAGAAGACACAGAAGTGAGAAAAGAAGTCCTCAGCAGAATTGTTGCGGAGGGGCTTTCCGCAAAAGATACCGAAGAAGAGGTAATTAAACTTCTATGTAAAGTTACGGTGAAGTCGCCTCAGAAACAAGAGAAAAAATATGTAATTAAAGATGTGCGTATTTTTCTCAATACCATAACAAAGGCAATTGATACCATGAGGCTTTCGGGAATCAATGCTGAAAGCAAAAAGACCGAGAGTGACAGATACATAGAATATATAGTAAAAATTCCAAAAGAAGAGGCCATAGAGCGAAAACTCGGAAACAAGCCTCAGAAAAGTTCAGGACGGACAGCCTGAAGTTTAAAAAAGCTTTCCCCTTAGGGTGCATTGCACCCGTCCACTCATACCCATTTCCTT
>JAZSME010000138.1:0-14749 GCA_045535715.1 Ruminococcus sp.
GAATAGGTATGGACTACATACCATCTTGCCTCATCGGACACAGCTTTCACCCTTTCTTAATAATAAAGGTTACAAGGATCAACCCTTGCTAACTTTCATTACAAGACCGAGCAGAGCGTAAAGTCCGCGATCGAGGCCATAGATGAACAGACCAACTACAAGGATAACAAGGATAACTACGCCAAAGTTCTTGGTTGTCTGTGAAAAAGTAGGCCAAGTGATCTTTTTGAGTTCTCCGATGCATTCACGAAGATACTTGAAGAATCTCGCAAAAACATTCTTTTTCTTTTTTTCAGCCATGTTTTGCCTCCGTGAATTACTTTGTTTCCTTGTGCAGAGTATGCTTGCGGCAGAATCTGCAGTACTTGTTCATTTCAAGTCTGTCAGGATCGTTCTTCTTGTTCTTCATGGTGTTGTAGTTGCGTTGTTTGCACTCTGTGCATGCCAGAACAATTTTTACTCTCATAATAACGGCACCTCCCGTGTTTTTTCGGAAATATTCCAGCCTCCCTCAAAAAGGGCACAAAAAAATAAGCCCCTTTTTCGAGGTGATAACATTGTATCATAACAAAACACAAGAGTCAACACTTTTTTCAGATTTATTTTTGTCTTTCAAATTATCTATAATCTTACACAAAGGGGCATAAAATCTCTCACTTTTTCTTTGGTGATTATTTACATTTGCCTTTCGATATGTTACACTAACAGAGTAGACAACCCATAAGGAGGCAAGTGTTTTGAATCATATCTACCCGGATTATTACGAAAGCTTTCGCTGTATTGCCTCTCTTTGTCGGCACAACTGCTGCATCGGCTGGGAGATAGACATTGACGAGGACACCCTCTCTCTGTATGATAGTATAAAAGGGGACTTCGGAAAAAGACTTCGGGAAAACATCTCTCCCGGTGAGACCTCCCACTTTATCCTCGGAAAAAACCAGCGCTGTCCTTTTCTTGATGACAATAATCTCTGCCAGATCATCTCTCGTTTCGGAGAGGGACATCTCTGCAAGATTTGCAGAGAACACCCCCGTTTTCACAATGAGCTCCCCGACAGAGTGGAATCAGGGCTTGGGCTTTCCTGTGAGGAGGCAGCAAAGCTCATCCTCACAAAGAAAGAAAAGACCGTACTTTTGGGAAATCAGGATACCGACGACGAGATAATTCTCCTTCGCGACAAAATAATTGAGATTTTTCAGCAACGTGATTTGTATATAGATAAAAGGATCGAGGAGGTTCTGGCTCTCATAGATTCGGAGGAATTCCCCTTTGAGAAGGAGGATGCAAAAGAGTTCTTCCTCTCTTTGGAGCGTCTTGACGAAAAATGGGAAGAGACCCTTGAGCTTCTTTCTATCCCTTCCCCGGAAGAAAAAAGAAAGGACTTCCTTTCTCTCTTTAAAGAGAATGAGACCGTCTATGAACAGTTTTTCGTCTATCTGATTTACAGACACACCGCCTGCGCTCCCGATCTTTTTGAAGCTAAGCTGAGGGTCCTCTTTGCCCTTTACTCGCTCAGACTCTTTATCGCGCTCACAGAGGGCATTTTCATCCTCAGAGGTGAGCTTTTACACCACGACTTTATAGAAGTAGCAAGAGAATTTTCCTCGGAGATAGAATACTCCGACGAGAATCTCTATGAAATACTGGAAAAAATTGAAAACCATTCAGAGGAGGAATTTTTATGAAAAGGGTTTTAGCCCTGATACTTGCAGTTTTCATAACGGTCTCTCTTTGTGCCTGTAAAAAGGATGAGACCAAGGCTACTGCCTTCAAAGTCACTCCTCTTCTCTACAAGGTGACCGAATTTGACGGTGACGTGGTATGGATCTTAGGCTCGGTTCACTGCAACAAGGAAGATATATATCCCCTTCCCGACTATGTATATGATGCCCTTGATAATTCCGATTATCTGGCTGTGGAATGTGATATTGTTTCTGCAGAACAAAACCCCCAAACATTAAACCTGATGTACTCATATCTTTTGTATGAGGACGGCACCACCATAAGAGACCACATCTCACCCGAACTTTACGAATCTGCAGTAAAAGTTATGAAAGAAATAGGAGCCTACAATCCCCTGTGGGAATTCTACAAACCTGCACTATGGTCAAACTTTATCGATTCTTACAATTACAATTACATAGGATATGACTTTTTTTTGGGCGTTGACAGACATCTGATGGCAAGAGCCCAAAAGAACAATATTAAGCTCAAGGAAATTGAATCCGTATTCTCTCAGTATTTTATGCTTTCAAATTACTCCGAGGGTTTACAGGAACGCTTGCTGGAAGACAGCATCAGTTATCACAAAACAGACAAGCTTAAAGAAGACATAGATACCCTTTATCGTTCCTGGTGTACCGGTGACGAAGAGGCTTTGACCAGATTTACTAATGAAATAATCAGCTATGATTCTTGTTCCGAAACCGAAAAACGCCTTTATGAAGAATTCAACGGAGCTATGTACACCAAAAGAAATTACGTTATGGCAAACTACGCAGAAAAAGCTCTGAAAAACTCTGAGGAAGCCTTTATCTGTGTGGGAGTACTGCACGTTGTAGGTGAAAGAGGTATAATATCCATACTCGAGGATCGTGGCTATACCGTTGAAATTGTCAGATAAACTTATTATCATAAAACGAAAACCATTTTTTGGGAGGAATTATTATGAAAAAACTTTTAGCACTTACACTCGCACTTCTTATGGTGCTTACCCTTGTTGCCTGCGGTAAGGACACAAAGACCAAGAAAAACACAAAAAACGAAACCGAAACAGTAACCGCAACCGAAACCGAGCCCGTAACCGAAACCTACGCCGAGTCACAGGTCACACCTCTTCTCTACAAGGTAAGTGACAAGGACGGAGACGTGGTATGGCTTTTCGGCTCCATTCACGTGGGAATCGATGAGATGTATCCTCTCCCCGGCTATGTATACAAAGCCTTTGACAACGCTGATTACCTTGCCCTTGAGTGTGACGTTGTTGCGGTTGAAAACGACTACAACGCCGTTGCGGAGCTTTACGCCCTGATGGTTTACACCGACGGCACCACCATCAAGGATCACATCTCAGAGGATCTTTACGAGGATGCAGTGGAGGCTCTTGAGGATGCAGGTCAGTACAACCAGTTTCTTGACTACTATATGCCCTCAATGTGGTCCACCATCCTCGATCAGACCACCTATGATTACTTCGACTTCGATATGCTCAAGGGAGTTGACAGACACCTGACAGAAAGAGCCAATGACAGGGGCAAAGAAATCGTTGAAATCGAATCCAACAAAGCTCACTATCAGATGATGGCCGACTACTCCGATCCTCTTCAGGAGATGCTCCTTGAGGAAAGCGTATACTACTACAAGGATGAGTCTGTAAAGGAAGAAATCAACGACGCTGTCACAGCCTGGTGCGCAGGTGACGAGGAAGAGCTTCGCAAGCTTCTCACCATGGAAAGCGCTGAGGACGCAGGGGCAGAAGAGGATGAGGTAGCCCTTTATGAGGAATATGTCACCGCTATGATCACAGAGAGAGACCTCCTCATGACAGACTTCGCTGAAGAAGCTCTCAAAAATTCCGAGGAAGCCTTCATCGTTGTGGGCGATGCTCACGTGCTTGGAAACGGCGGTATGGTTGACCAGCTGAGAGACAGAGGCTACACAGTAGAGGCTGTTAAGTAATCGTGACGCAATCAGCTTAGAATTTTCAAAAAGAAAAACTATTCCCGTATCAGACTATGATGAGATTCATAAACAAATCGAGCGTAGTCCCATAAAACACACTATAAAAAGGCACCGTAACGGTGCCTTTTTCATTTTTATGAGAGCGAATCTGCAAACAACTATAATTGCCAAGAAAACTTTGCAAAAAGTATTGACAAGTTCACTTGTCAGTGTTATACTACCTTTGCAAACAAAACTTGGCAAAAGGAGAACCAATATGAACAAAGAGGAAATTCTGAAAAAAGCACGAGAGGAAAACAACGGTGTAGACGAGGTAAAGCGTTCTGTGGAAAACGAGGCAGCAAAGCTTTCCCTCTCCGTAGGACTTGCCGTTTGTATGCTTCTGAATCTTTTTGACACTATATTTTTCAAGACAGATGTCATCGGAGAAGCCTGCTGGATAATTTACGGCTCTCTGGTCACTTCCCGTCTGTGGGTTTATGCAGTTGAGCTTAAAAAGAAATGGTATTATGTGGGTGCGGTAGTTACCACCATCTTCGTAATCCTGCTTGTTGTATTTCTGTTTTTGGGGAGATAAAAATGCGTGAGGAACTTATCTTACTGAATCGTGTTAAGGAAAGCCGCACAGCTCTGGGGCTTTCTCAGGCACAACTTGCATCCATGGTGGGCGTTTCACGAAACACAATAAGCTCCATCGAAACCGGGCAGTTCTGTCCCACAGCCAAGCTTGCCCTTATTCTTTCAATAGCACTGGACAAAAAATTTGAAGAGCTGTTTTATTTTGAATGAAAGCAAGAGCCTGACCAAAAAGGTCAGGCTTTTCTGCATTTCAAAACAATGTATATATATAATAGATTATTCCGTACACCACACTTGAAACTGTGCCGTACACAATCACAGGACCTGCTATGGTGAACATCTTTGCACCGACGCCTAAGATAAAGCCCTCGGACCTGAATTCTATGGCAGGAGAGACAACGGAGTTTGCAAAGCCTGTAATAGGCAACAACGTGCCTGCTCCCGCATACTTTGCAAGCTTCGGGAAAACTCCCAGAGCCGTCAGCAAAGCAGAGAGAAAAATCAGGCTTACTGAGCAAAGGGTTCCTGCTGTCTTTTCATCGAGTCCCGTGTACTGATAGAGATTGATAAAGCCCTGTCCCAGAGTGCAGATAAGTCCGCCGAAGAGAAAGGCTCTCAACATATCAGACAGCAAGGGACTTTTCGGAGATTTCTCTTTGACAAGCTTTGAGTACTCCTCTTTTGATATCATTTTTACATCACCCCAAATATCTTTTCCCTCTTTTACATAAATATAATAAAATCTGCTTTTCTTTTCTTGACTTATGGTGTATAATGTAGGGTGACAAAGTTTTGGAAGTGTTAATATGATTGAGCATTATCTGGATAACAGCGCAACCACCCAAGTCTCATCGGGTGTTTGTGACAAAATTCTGGAGCTTTTAAAAGATAAATACGGAAACCCCTCTTCCCTGCACTCAAAGGGCTTTGAGGCTGAGAGAGAGCTTGAGCACGCAAGAGCCGTCATCGCAGAGTCTCTCGGCGCACAGAAAGAGGAGATCCTCTTCACCTCAGGAGGCACAGAAGCAAACAACCTTGCCGTCCTCGGAGGAGCTGAGGCTCTCAGGAAACGAGGAAACAGGATCATCACCACCGCCTACGAGCACAGCTCGGTTTACGAGAGTGCGGAGCATCTTCGCACTCAGGGCTTTGATGTGGTTATCCTCACTCCAAACAGTGAGGGTCAGATAACCGAAGAGGCACTTTTTGACGTCCTTGATGACAAGACCATCCTCGTGTCGGTTATGTATGTGAACAACGAGGTAGGAAGCATAAACCCCGTTGAGAGGTTTTCCTCTCTCATCAAAAAGAAATCGCCAAATGCTCTCTTTCACATCGACGCTGTGCAGGCCTTCGGAAAAGTTCCCTTTAAGGTCTCGAAAATCAAATGCGATCTGCTCACTATCTCCGCTCATAAAATCCACGGACCCAAGGGAGTTGGAGCGCTCTTCATCAGAAAGGGAGTAAGGATCCTCCCCCGTCTTTTCGGCGGAAAGCAGGAGAGAAAGCTTCGCCCCGGAACAGAGTCTCTGCCTCTTATTGCAGGCTTTGCCCGGGCGGCAGAGGAGCTGAAAGTTCAGGAAAGCTACGATAAAATTTCTGAGCTTTCGAAGTATTTAAGAGAACAGCTCTCATCTATTGAGGGAGTTACCATAAATTCCCCTGAGGACTCACTTCCCTACATTGTGAACTTCTCCACTTCGGTGATAAGAAGCGAGACAATGCTTCACTTCCTTGCAGGAAGAGGAGTCTATGTCAGCAGCGGAAGTGCTTGCAGTAAAGGTGCCAAAAGCCACGTGCTTGAAGCTCTCGGTCTTTGTGACGCACGTATTGACACCGCTATACGCGTAAGCTTTTCAAAGCACAGCACAAAGGATGACTGTGACGCCCTTACAGAAGGGGTAAAAGAAGGAATAAATACATTAGCAAAAAGGTAAATGATATGAAAGAAATTGTACTTATCAAGCTGGGCGAAATCGCCCTTAAGGGACTTAACCGCTACGCTTTCGAGGATGCTCTCAAGAAGAACATCAAGAGCGCTCTCTACGGCGCCGGTTATTTCAAGGTTTCCATTGCCCAGTCCACAATATTTGTAACTCCTCAGAGTGATGTGGATATGGACGAGGTCTGCGACAGGATCTCCCGAGTTTTCGGAATCGTAAGCTTCTCCAGAGCCTGCGTCTGCGAAAAGGACATCAACGACATCTACGAGAAGGCCCCCGAGTATCTGGCTGACACCTTAAGATTTGCAAAGACCTTCAAGGTTGAGGCAAAGCGCTCCGACAAGAAATTCCCCATGACTTCTCCTGAAATTATGCGTGAGGTGGGCGGAAAAATTCTTGAAAAGTTCCCTCATCTCACCGTTGACGTGAGAAATCCCGAGGTGAAGGTTATCGTTGAAATCAGAGATTTCGGCGCTTACGTTCACGCAGGTCAGGAAAAGGGCGCAGGAGGTATCCCCGTAGGTACGGGCGGTAACGGCGCTATCCTCATCAGCGGCGGAATCGACTCCCCTGTTGCGGCGTATATGCTCGCAAAGCGCGGTCTGAAGCTTACCGCCATCCACTTCGCAAGCCCTCCCTACACCAGCGAGAGAGCAGAGGACAAGGTGCAGAGGCTTCTTATGAAGGTTTGCCGCTATGCAGGCCCCATCACCATGCTCACCGTCCCCTTCACAAAGATTCAGGAGACCATCAAGGACGAGTGCCCCGAGGAGCTTTTCACAATTATCATGCGCCGTATGATGATGAAAATTTCCTGCATCCTCGCAAGAAACTACGACTGCTCCGCCCTCATTACAGGTGAGAGCCTCGGTCAGGTGGCAAGCCAGACCATCTCTGCCATCGCCTGCACAGACGATGCTTCCGATATTCCTGTGTTCAGACCCCTCATCGGTATGGACAAGGAGGAGATCATCCAGATTTCCAGAAAAATAGACACCTTTGATATTTCCATCGAGCCCTTTGAGGACTGCTGTACCGTCTTCACTCCCAAGCATCCCAGAACCCGTCCCGTCCTCAAGTTCGTCCGCTTCGCCGAAGAGGATGCTCACCTTGACGAGCTGATAAACGAGGCTGTGGAAAACATCAGAATTACCGAACTCAGATAAACTAACCCCGATTCGGAGGAATAAATATGAGAACGAATCTGTACTCTTTGCGTTCAAACAAGGAAGAGCTGGCATACATCAAGGATAACATCCGAAAAATTGCCATTACCCTCGACGAGCGTTCTTCCATCAGACTCCTTTTTAAAACGGAGATCGACCCTAACCCCAGAAAAATTATGAAGGATTTCGCCATAGACCTCAACAGCGACAATCCTCCCGAGTTTTACATCTACGCAAACGCCCTTGACACTCAGGACAGCAGTTCTCTGCGCCGTCTTATGAAGCACCTTGTCAAGGCCTGCGAAAAAGCTCTTGCGGAAAATCTCTATCTTTCAAAGGGACAGAAGGTGGACATCATCGCTCATCCCGTCAAGGTAAACGGTGAAGCCTATAACGCCTACTGTATGACCCTCATGGAGAAAAAGCTGCTTCTTCTTCCCAGAATGGCCTTTATAAAGGGCGACTACATTGACTACATCTGCAATGCTGTCAACCGTGCAAAGGACATCTTTCAGGAGGAGTTTGAGAAAAATGCCACAGGCTACCTTGTCAGTGACCAGAACTCCCACCCCACTCTCCCTCTTGAGGAAGAGGAGGATACAGAAGAAATCACACCTGCATCCGAGGAAAGCTTCAGTCCCCCGAAAGACTCAGAAAGCAAGGAGTTACCCTCAAAAGAGCTTCCTTCAGAGACTATGAGCGAAGAAACCGCTGAAACTGTCTCTTTGGCTGAGGAGTCAGCCGAAGAAGAAATCAAAGAGGAAGTTCCTGAGGAAAAAGCCTCGGGTGAATCCTCTCAGAAGTTTGAGGAGCTCATTCTCGGCGAAGTTGCCTCTGAGGATATCGAGGATTTTGAAATCTCCGTTTCCGATACAGAGGAAGAAGCAGAAGAAAAAATCAACGACTGCGCTGTGATCTCCATAGAGGACGAAAGTGACGGCACTCCTGAAAAGGAAGAAAAGGAAAGCGAAGAGTCCGAGCCCAAAAAGGGTAAGCTCAAGCGCTTTTTCCTGAGTTTCATTCCCCACAAGGGCGACACCTTCGCAGGGGTGATCTTCAAGATCATTGTGCTTCTTGCCATTGTTGCCTTCTTCGTGGGCGCCTATATGCTCATCAACTTCTATCTTATCAAGCCCGCCGTAAACTCCAAGGATATGGAGGAGATCCGCGAGGTATTTTACAGCGAGCCCACAATTCAGATCGTTGCCACCAATGACGAAGGCGAGGTAATTACCCTGCCTGAAACCGCCTCCAGAAACTGGGATGGCGTCAAGGAGATAAACGACGAGATCATCGGCTGGATCACCGTCAAGAACACCAAGATCGACTATCCCGTTCTCTGGCACAAGGGTGACAACGCTGATTCCCAGTATTATCTCTATCGCAACTACAAGGAAAAGCCCTCGGATTTCGGAAGCATTTTCCTCGATTACAGATGCGAAAACGGAACGAACTGCAAAAACATTATCCTTCACGGACACAATATGGGCAGTGACAGCTCTATGTTTGCTCAGCTCACAAAGTATCCGGGCAGCACGAAGTTCTATCGAAACGCTCCCATTGTCAGCTTCGACACTCCCGAGTTCTCGGGCGAGTGGATCATCTTCTCCGTAATGAAGATCGACGTCACAAACTCCAACAAGACAATATTCAATTACTTCCTCTCCGAATTTGACAGCGATGCAAGATTTATGAACTTTGTCTACAACATCAAGTGCCGTTCATATCTTGATATCAATGTTCCCATAAACGAAAATGACCGTATCATCACACTCTCCACCTGCTCCTACGAAGGCGACAATATGCGCACCGTAGTTGTGGCAAGACAGATCCGCGAGGGTGAGAATGTTGACGAGTACATCAACACCGTTGAGGAGAGATATCCTCAGCACACAGTTTACACCACCTTCAGCGAGGCTCTCAGCTCAGGCGAAGTCAAGTGGTACGACGGAAAAGGAAACCTTGAGGGTGACGAGACTCTTGAGTATCTCCCCGTTTCCGACAGCTACACAGTAAAATTCCTTGATGCCAAGGGCAACGAGATCTCCACACAGATCATCATCAAGGGCAAGGACGCTGAGCCTCCCGAGGAGAACCCCAGAAAGGCAGCCTCCGACGGATACTACTACGTATTCAAGAAGTGGGATCAGAGCTACAAGAACGTCACCAAAGATCTGACTATCAGCCCTGTTTTCACAAAGCACAAGCTCAATATCGTTTTGGAGGAAACCACCTGGGCAACAGACCCCAATGACTACCGTGACACCTCAGACGAGGAAGAGCCCGTAACACCCGAAGAGAACGCCGCTCCTGCTGAGAATAACAATATCGAAAACAACCCTCCCGAGGAGACGCCTCATGAATAATCCACCGATTTCTCTTTTCTGAGCCTCCGATAATCCACCGAAAGTTGGGATGAAAATGAAATGTGACCTTATTTTTTATCTTGCAAGAAGAACAAGCTACTGCGAAAAAGCTCTGAAAAAACAGCTTGAGTCCTTGTCTTTGGGGCTTAACGTTGTCAGCGCTTCCACCACCCCCGTAATGCTGGGTGAGAAGCTTATGGAAAGCCTCAACCGCTGTAACCTTGTGTTCATTATCGGAGGACTGGGATTTTCGGGAAAGAACGGACTTTCCGATGTTCTCTCCAAGGCTCTCGGCACCACCAGAGTTACAATAAGCGACGTAAGGAAGCTCAGAAATAATCTGGGCAAGCAGTACGGATACGTTATCCGCTGCTCGAAGCAGATGATCGTAGCTCTCCCCGACAAGCCCGAGGAGCTCAGCGAGATGTTCTCCCCCGCCCTTGTAAATCTTATCAAAACAGTTTACGAGCTGGAATAAATCAAACAAGGCATAAAAAAGCAGCACCGCAAATCGCGGTGCTGTTTTTGCATTTTTATGTTCTTATATAAGCACTGTAAATATGGACAGAGCTATGGCAACAAAAGATATTGAAGAAAGCACGATTGCCGAGGTGCTTATTCCGTTTTTGTAGCCTCGGCTTCTTGAAGTGCAGCCAAACACCATTGCAAGGATGGCGAAAATCGAAATGTAAAAGCCGAGTCCAAGAACTGCGCTGAGTTTTGCTGCATCCATAAAACCTCCTGCCAAAGAAAATGTTTCCAATAAGGTACAGGAGTAAACGACACCGATAATTCCGAGCACCATCCCTGCAATTCCGAATCCTTTGCCGGGAACCTTGGGCTTCTGATATATATAATAATTTGTATTCGTATTACATGCTCCGTTACCTGCCGAGAGAGGAGTTCCGCAAACATCGCAAAAAACCGCACCTTCTCTGAGCTGAGTACCGCATTTGGGACAAAAAGCCATAAAAAAACCCTCCTTCTTTCATTATTTTCATTATATATCCGAGTTACCTATGTGTCAAGAAGTAAAGAAAAGGCTCCCGATTTTTCGGGAGCCTTGTGTTTTATTTGCAGTTTGGTTAAACGAAAATCAGATATCTTTGCCGATGTCAAAGCCTGTGTCAAGACCTGCTGCATACTTCTGGATAGCAGTTGCGTCCTTAACGTTAACCTTACCGTCTCCGTCTGCATCTGCAGCTACCATAGCGTTACTTCCGAGAGTAACAAGACCTGCTACGTGCTTCTGGATTGAGGTTGCGTCCTTAACGTTAACCTTACCGTCTCCGTCTGCATCACCGAGATAAGAGCCAACTGTGGGAGGAGTAATGGGAGTCTCCACGATGTCGCCTGTGCGGACGAACTGAACAGTATGATAGGTTACGTTGTTATCTGACCAACCGTGAGCCTGAGACATATTTCTGTCGTACCAGTTCTCGGTGTCATACTTGATGGTGATCTCGTGCTCGCCCTTTGTGAGCTCAAGTCGCAGGTGTGAGCTTACCTGATTCTTGAAGCTCATTGCGGGGAATACCAGAGAGCCTACATCCACGCCGTCAACATATACGGAGCGGATTGCAGCTGTGATACCTGCGGTGGGATCGCCCTGATTTGAGTGGATAACAGAAAGCTGATATACGCCGTCAGAGGGAATTGTCACCTTAGATGTGAAGCCACCGGCACCTGCGGAAACTGTGGGATCAAACTCTGTGTTTGTCCATGTGCCTACCGTCCACTTGCCTGAAGCATTGCTGTCAAGATAGAAGCCTGCGTTATCCTCAACGCCTGCAGTGATATCAACAGTCTGCTCGGAGCCGTTGTTGAAGATTACGTTGGGAGTATCCTTGGGAACGGAGTAGCAATATACGTCCTCGCCGTTTTCGTTCTTGCCAACGAAGGTCATTGCTTCACCGGGCCAGCCTGTTGCTGCGGAGCCGCCCCAGAAGTGAATATTAACGTTGCTCCAGCCCTTGTTGTTGGTGAAGTAAACTGTCTTCTTCTCACCGCTGTCAGTTGAACCTGAAGCAGAGGGAGCCTTATCGTAGAAGTTATTAGCGTTTACTGTAACCTTTGTGCCTGAGGGTGTGTACTCCTTGGGAGCAGAAAGCTCAGACCAGAGACCTGTGGTCTTGTCAACAGCAACTACTGAGTAGCAGCCGTACTTGGTATTGTCGATGGTGTAGGATGTGCCATCCACATCAACATACTCTGTGCCTGTCCATACCTTGTATGTGCAGTTATCAACTGCGTTCCACTTGAGAGTTGTGCCGGAAAGTGTTACTGTCTTGGGAGCATTGGGAGCCTTAGCTGTGTTCTCGTCCTTGAGGTTGATGATATCCTCCGCACCGCTGTCCTCGAGAATGATTACGATCCAGTATTCGCCCTCTGCATCTGCAGGAAGAACGTAGTCATTGGCTACCTTCTCGTCGTTTACATACATCTCTTTGATTGTATCACCCTTGCCGTAGAGATCAATGCAGAGATTTGCATTTCTGTACTTGTAGTTCTCTACATAGAAGGGGCCTTCCATCCACTGGGGAACATAGGGATCGAAGGTGATACCGTCTGTGGTATATTCCATACCGAAGAGGACTCTGTAATAGCCTGCCATTGTAGCTGCAACAGACCAAAGCTGCTGAGTTGAATGAAGACCTACGCCTGTTTCGTAGTCGATAACCTCGTAGTTTGTGAGGCATGCAACTGCACCACGGATACAGGAGTTCCAGATTTCCTCTGCCAGGAGGTTGTTTTCGTTTGCGTTGTTAACTGCACCGATCATGAGAAGTGCTTCCCAGCCGGGCCATACGCCTGAGTCATGATACTTGTAGTCAGTCCAGCGCTCAGCGTTCTTCTGGGGATATACTGTGTTTGCACCGAAGGGAACGAGAGTGTAGTTTTCCATGATGGAGTCTGCCTTCTCCTGACCGCCGATGTTATACCATACTGCGTAGCCGTTGCCGAGAACGTCCTGCTTGTAAGCAAGGGGTGAGCCCATCCAATCGGGATACTCCCAGGATGTGTATGTGCCCAGCTCCTCGTGCCAGAGTCTCTCGCTGATAGCAGCCTCGAGCTCATCTGCAAGTGTGCCCCAAGCCTCAGCCTCAGCCTTGTCCTTACCGAGAATTACAGCTGCCTCGGAGAGGATCTTCATAGCCTGACAGTAGATGATGTTTGTGGAAGCTGCCTTGCCCTCTGCGATGGTAACGATACCGTTCTGATCGTCCTCACCTGTCCAGTCGCCGTAGGTCTTGTCTCTGTGGTCAAGACCGCAGGTCTCACCTCTGAAGAGGCCTGCTTCCTTGTCGTATACTACTGTGTAGTCCTGCATAATTGTGTTGGAAGCTACCTCGTAGAAATACTCGAGAGTCTCCAGATTTCCGTCTGCAAGGTAAGTTTCCCAAACAGCCAGCATCATAATGATACGGTCTGTGGATACGGGGTAAGAACCGCCTGTACCTGTGTCTTCTTCGAAGGTAAGGTTGCCGTCCTTGCCTACAACCTTAGCCTCTGCACAGTTTGTGGAGATCTCGGGGAACATCCAGGAGAGGATGTACTGCATGGAGATAGCAGTATCACGAGTCCATACCTTGTGCCAGTTTGTACCTGTGTAGAATACGTCACCGAAGGTCTCGTCGTAGTTGATGCTCTTGAAGATCTCTTCCATTGTGAGGTTGTAAGCAGCCTCTGCAAGAGGAGAATTGGGAGCATAGAATGAGGGAACCTCACGATCCACGATGTCGGGGTTGTATGTCCACTCTCTGTCGGAGCCTGTCTCGGAGGTGAGGATGTGCTCACCGGTGTTTGCAATTACACGGGAGTTGTCCTCTGTGAGACCGTTTGCAAAGAGAGTATAGTCCTGTCTTGAGCTTACGTTTACAATGCCTCCCTTGAAGGTGTCATCGCCGTAAACCTGAATACCTGCAAAGTTGATTTCCTCTGCGAAATCAAGGTAGAAACCGAAGGAGTATGTATCTTCGATTTCAAAGATAACATCGTTGCCCTTCTTTGTGCCTGCAATCTCAACTGTCTTATTATCAGCAGTTGTAAGCTTTGCCTTTGCGGGGATCTTATCGTCTGTACCGATAACAACGATCTTCTCTACTGTAACTTCCTTATCAAAACCAAAGCCGATCTTGCCCTCGGAAGCTGTGTTCTGATGGTAGGGAACCTTAGCAGCACTTACCCAGCCGAAAGTGAAGCTTACATAGCCGTCAAGTGCGATATCGGTATCGCTGTCCATAACCTTTGTACCGCTGACAGCGAAATATCCTCTGTAAAGCTGAGCAGCATTCTCAGCGTCAACGATAAACCATGTGACTTCCTTGCCACCGATTTCAATTTCTTTTCTCTCATTGGCAGCTACACCTTCAAAGGGCATTGTTGTGCCGTCGCTGAAGATGATCTGACCGGCGGAAACATCTGATTTACATCTGCTGATGGTAATCTTATCAACAACATATGTGTTCTTGAAACGATAACCTGAAATATCGGCATCGTCATCAACGATGACATAACCCATATTTGTGATTTCATCTACATAAGTAAGCTTGATGCTGTTTAAGGTTATATCCTCGTTTGCCACGAAAATAAGCTCTGTCTCACCCTCGAGTACGATTGCGTTACCGGAATAGTACTCTGAGCCGTTTGCAATGATGGTTACCTGATCGTTGAGGTTATCAACCTTTACCGTATAAGCACCGTCAAGCTCAGGCTTTACGATTACGGAAGCATACTCGCCTGCCTTGGCCTCAAACTTGCCACCCTTCAGAAGAGCTGCGTCGGAAGCTGCATCGTAACCTGCGAAATTAAGGGTTGTCTCACCCTTCTTGATGATGTCAGCAGCATCAACGGGTGTCACAACGATCTTATCAACGTTGTATGTACCGTTTGTGTTCTGGATTGTGATTCTGTTGTAACCGGGATTGAGAGTCTCGGTGATTACAACAGTCTTGTAGGTCTGCCATGCTCCTGTGGTGGTGAAAGCAGCGCTGAAGTCATTGTCTCCGGCGAT
>JAZSME010000091.1:0-8094 GCA_045535715.1 Ruminococcus sp.
GAGTACTCCGTTGCTCCCACAAACGAGATTCCCGAGGATCTTATGGTCTCGATATCGGTCCCAAGACCGAGGAGCTCTTCGCAGATGCTGTAAAGAGTGCTAAGACAGTTGTATGGAACGGCCCCATGGGCGTATTTGGGAATCCCTCTTTCGCAGGCGGTACAATCGCAGTTGCAAAGTCCCTTGCAGAGACAGACGCTACCACAATCATCGGCGGCGGTGACTCCGCAGCAGCAGTTATCAACCTGGGCTTTGCTGATTCCATGAGCCACATTTCCACAGGCGGCGGCGCTTCTCTCGAGTATCTCGAGGGCAAGGTTCTCCCCGGTGTAGCAGTTATTGCTGACAAATAATCAATACTTTTCTGTCCGGGGCGGAGAAATCCGCCCCCACGCTATGTTGATATACTCAGATTATATTGGGAAAGGAAGAAATAAAAATGAACAAAGCTACAAGAAAGACAGTTATCGCAGGTAACTGGAAAATGAATAAGACACCTCAGGAGGCAGCAGAGCTTCTCACAGCTATGGCTCCTCTCGTAAAGGACGCAGACTGCGACGTTATCGCTTGCGTTCCTTTTGTTGACCTTCATGTTGCTCTCGAGGCAACCAAGGGCACAAACATCAAGATCGGCGCAGAGAACTGCCACTGGGCAACTTCCGGCGCATTCACAGGCGAGATCTCAGCTCAGATGCTCAAGGCTATGGGCCTCGAGTACGTAATCCTCGGTCACTCCGAGAGAAGACAGTACTTCGGCGAGACAGACGTTACTGTTAACAAGAGAGTAAGAGCAGCTCTTGACGCAGGTCTTACTGTTATCCTCTGCGTAGGTGAGTACCTTGAGCAGAGAGAGCAGGACGTTACTGCTGAGGTTTGCGCAATGCAGACAAAGATCGCTCTTAAGGACGTTACAGCTGAGGAGATGAGCCGTATCATCATCGCTTACGAGCCTGTCTGGGCTATCGGCACAGGTCTCACAGCTACTGCTGAGCAGGCTGATGAGGTTTGCGGTATCATCAGAAACGTTATCGCAGGTCTTTACAGCAAGGAAGTTGCAGAGGCTACAACAATTCAGTACGGCGGTTCTATGAACGACGGAAACGCTGAGGAGCTTCTCTCCAAGGCTCATGTTGACGGCGGTCTCATTGGCGGTGCTTCCCTCGTAGCAGAGAAGTTTGCTAAGATCGTAGAGGCAGCATCCAAGTAATTTAACACGAATTTCACTTTGCATCCGTGAGGTTATCCTTACGGATGTGAGTTTTCGAAGGAGATAAATAAAATGAAAAAACCTTTGATTTTATGTATTCTTGACGGCTTCGGCATTGCCGACAAAGAGGGCAACGCCATTGCAGCCGCAAAGACTCCCAATCTCGATAAGCTTTTTGCTGAGAACCCCACCACCGCTATCGGTGCATCAGGTATGGACGTTGGTCTTCCCGATGGTCAGATGGGTAACAGCGAGGTAGGCCACACCAATATCGGCGCAGGCAGAATCGTTTATCAGGAGCTCACCAGAATCACCAAGTCCATCAAGGACGGGGATTTCTTCGAGAATGAGGCTCTCCTCAAGGCAGTGGACAATGCTCTTGAGAACGGCTCCGCACTTCACCTTATGGGTCTTCTCTCTGACGGCGGTGTTCACAGCCACATCACACATCTCTACGGCATAGTTGAGCTTGCCAAGAGAAAGGGCCTTGAGAAGGTTTATATCCACGCTTTCCTCGACGGCAGAGACGTTCCTCCCTCAAGCGGTAAGGATTTCGTTGAAGCATGTCAGAATAAGCTCAACGAGCTGGGCGTTGGTAAGATCGCCACAGTAATGGGCAGATACTACGCTATGGACAGAGACAACCGCTGGGAGAGAGTAGTAAAGGCTTACGACGCTATGGTGCTCCGCGAGGGTGTTCTCTGCGACGATGCTGTAAAGGCTGTTGAGAATTCCTACGCTGAGGGTGTTACCGACGAGTTCGTTGTTCCCGCAGTAATCGAGGGCGGCGAGGCTATCAAGGCTCAGGACTCCGTTGTATTCTTTAACTTCCGTCCCGACAGAGCAAGAGAGATTACCCGTACCTTCGTTGATGAGGCATTTGAGGGCTTCGAGAGAAGAAACGGCTTCTTTCCCCTGACCTATGTTTGTATGACTCAGTATGACGCAACAATGCCTAATGTTGAGGTTGCATTCAAGCCCCAATCCCTCACAAATACTCTGGGCGAGTACCTTGCAAAGAAGGGTCTCACACAGCTGAGAATTGCAGAGACAGAGAAGTATGCTCACGTAACCTTCTTCTTCAACGGCGGTGTTGAGAAGCAGAGCGAGGGCGAGGACAGAACTCTCGTTGCTTCCCCCAAGGTTGCAACCTACGATATGCAGCCCGAGATGAGCGCTTACGAAGTTTGCGACAAGTGCTGTGAGGCTATTGAGAGCGGCAAGTACGATGTTATCATCCTCAATTTCGCAAACTGCGATATGGTAGGTCACACAGGTGTGTTTGATGCAGCAGTCAAGGCTGTTGAGGCAGTTGACACATGTATGGGCAAGGTTGCCTGCTCTATTGAGAAAATGGGCGGTGTAACACTTATCACAGCAGACCACGGCAACGCCGACAAGATGGTTGATACCGACGGTTCACCCTTCACAGCTCACACAACAAACCCCGTTAAGTTCTGTGTTGCAGGCTATCCCTGCCACCTTCGCGAGGGCGGTGTGCTGGCTGATATCGCTCCCACAATGCTTGAGATTCTCGACCTTCCTCAGCCTGAGGAAATGACAGGTAAGTCAATTATCGAGGACTAAAATTATATTCACAGGACAGCTTTCCTTGCTTTTTGGAAGCTGTCCTTTTTTTATGTGGCAGGAATGAATCCTTTCCGTATAATCCGTATAAATTGCAGGAGCTGACCCTTCGTAGCCCACTCCCTGCGGAGAAAATGAGATGTCCCATATCAGCCCATATCAAATTGTAGGGGCGGTCATTGGCCACCCGTAACCCTTCCTCTCGATGAATTTGGGTGCCACGCAAAGATGTAAGTTGTGAATGGCACACAGAGAATCCCTGTATTTACAAGAATGAAAAGATATGATAAAATAAATATGTATTTACTCTTACAGGGGTGATTTTATGGAAGATAAAAGAGATTTTATGAACGAGGAAACAGAGTTCACAGAGGTAGAGAATACCTCTGAGGAAACCGACGTACCCGAAGACGCTGAGAAAACAAGCGAAAAGTCTGCTGATTCCTCTCAGAAGAAAACAATAAATACCGTAATCAACATTGTGCTTATAATCATCCTCACGCTGATAGTTCTGGTACTGGGATTTTTCGGTGTGAAGAAATGTATCGAGCATTTCGGCGTTGATACCTCCGTTGCAACTCCCGACGAGGTGGTTACCACCGAGCCTGTGACAGAGGAAACAGAGCCTGAGTCAACTGTTCCCACGGAGCCCACAGATCCCACAATGCCCAACGGACAGGTGTATAACCTTGTGCAGGACTGGGATATGCTCAAGGATATCAACAATGAGATCGTAGGCTGGATCGACCTTCCCGGAACGTCCATCAATCATCCTGTCTTAAAGCATGACGGGGACGGCGTAGGCTATCAGTACTACATCCACAAGAATTACGACAGGTCCTATCTTTTTGCAGGAAGTATTTTCATTGATTACAGAAGCTCTCAGGGTGTTAACAGCAGAAACATCATAACTCACGGCCACAATATGGATGACGGCTCAATGTACGGAGCTCTGATGGGTTACGGAAAATACACTCCCAATATGGATTATTACAGAAGCTACCCCACACTTTTCTTCAATACCCCCAAGGGCAACGAGCAGTGGGTGATCTTCGCTGTTTACAAGACTAACACCCTTTCCGCTCACGGAGACTTCTTCAATTATCTCATGGGTGATTTCAGCTCTGATGCCCAGTTTATGAACTACATCTACAACGTCAAGTGCCGTTCTCTTATTGATGTGCCTGTTCCCATAAACGAGAATGACCAGATCATCACTCTTTCCACCTGCTCTTATGAGTACACAGAGTTCCGCACAGTTGTGGTTGCAAGAAAGGTGCGTCCCGGCGAGAGCGTGGCATCCTACGTAAACGCTGCCAAGGCAGCAAAGAATCCTCTCTGGCCCGATGTGCACTATTCAGGCAACACAAAGCCCGAGGTCACAACCTTCAAGACTGAGTACCAGAAGGGCAACATCTCCTGGTATGACGGAAGCGGTGAGCTTTCGGGCTCCGAATGGCTCCAGAACGTGGCAGGTAACAAGACCTACACAGTTACCTTTATTGACAGAAAGGGCAACATCCTCAGCACCCAGACTGTGCCCTACGGCAAGGACGCAACACCTCCTCCTGACCCTAAGGACCACGAGGACGAGTACTATATCTATAAATTCATAGGCTGGGGACTTCCTTATACCAATGTCACCGCCAATATGACCATTGCGCCCGAATACGAGCCCATTCTCAAGGAGCGCTAAATGGATAACGTAATTATGATAGGAATGCCCGGCAGCGGAAAAAGCACAGTGGGAGTTCTCCTTGCGAAGGCTCTGGGGCTTGACTTCATAGACACAGACCTGATAATCTGCAGAAATCAGAAGGCAAAGCTTCAGGAGATAATCGAGAAGCAGGGTCTGGAGACTTTTTCAAAGATTGAAGGGGACGTAGGAAAGTCCCTGAGAACTCACCACAGTGTCGTGGCGACAGGAGGCTCCATGGTGCTCTGTGAAGAGGCAATGGAGAGTCTCAAAAATCTGGGAACTGTTGTGTATCTTGAGGTGGAATATCCAGAGCTTAAGCGCAGGATCAGAAATATGAAAACAAGAGGAATCGCCTTCGGAGAAGGGGAAAGCCTCAAGGATATCTTCGATCAGCGCACACCGCTCTATAAAAAGTACGCGGACATTACCGTGAAATCAGGCAGAAGCTCCATAGAGACAACAGTTTCAAAGATACTTGAAGCTCTGAAAGTTTATGAATAATAATTAAAACCGACACTTCATAGGCTTTTCTGAGGGAAGATTCAAGAAGGCGAAGGGGCATAGAGAGCCCTGAGATTTATAAGCATCAAAGGAAAAACGAATCCATATTATCAGCAAAAAACACCCCTCACCAAAGCGATGAGGGGTGTCTTTATTGGGTTTATCAGAAAGCGTATTTTGTCTTGTACTCGTCGAAGTAGCTGATGAAGTCGCCGCTCTTGTGCTCCTTAACGCTTTGAAGATATGCGTGGATATCATAAACGTCGTGGTCAAGCTCGATAATAGCAACTGCGATGTTTGAGCAGTGGTCAGCGATTCTCTCGTAGTTTGTGATGAGATCAGAGAACACGAAGCCCTGATTGAGGGTACAGTTGCCGTTCTGAACACGGTTAATGTGGCGAAGCTTCATTTCGTCACACATAAGGTCGATCATTTCCTCCAAAGGCTCAACTCTGTATGCAAGCTTGGGATCTGCGTTTACAAATGCGCCCACAGAGAGGGTGACTATCTCATCAACTGCTTTAGCCAGAACCTCAAGCTCGTGATTTGCTTCAGCGGAGAAGGTGAGCTCCTTTTCGTGGATCTCCTTTGCAACGTGAGAGATGTTAACTGCGTGGTCAGCGATTCTCTCGAAATCACCGATGGTGTGCAGGAACTTGGAAACCTCTCGGCTCTCTCTCTTGTCAAGGGTGAGACCTGTGATTTTTACAAGGTAAGTACCCAGTTTGTCCTCAAACTTATCGATGGTCTCTTCCTTAGCCTGAACTGTGTCGTAGTCCTTGTCATTGTAGTTATTGAGAAGATCGATGGAACGAAGAAGATTTGCCTTTGATTTCTCAGCCATGGTCTCAAGCACCTCACGGCTCTGCTCGATAGCAAGACCGGGGAACTCGAGGAACTTATCCTCAAGTCTGTCGAGAATATTGGCGCTCTGGTCAGTTTCCTTGTCCTTGATGAAAAAGCAAACAAGCTTTTCAAACTGACCGATAAAGGGAATAAGGATAAGAGTTGTGCCGAGGTTGAAGCCTGTGTTGATAAGCGCGATGCTGATATAATCTGCGGCAGCATCGAAATATGCAAAGTTGAAGATCGCATCGAGACCCCAGCAAAGAGGAGTCAGGATAACTGCACCGATGGTGTTGAAGATAAGATAGATGATGGAAGCACGCTTGCCGTTGGTGTTTGCACCGATAGCAGAGAGAAGAACGGGAGCTGCAGCACCGATACACATACCGATTACAAGGTAAATTGCAGTTGCGTTGCTTACTGTTCCGGTTGCAAAGCAAAGTGCCTGAAGAATACCGATGGAGGCGGAAGCACTCTGAAGTATGGCTGTGATTACGGTACCTGCGAGAACACCGATTAGGGGATTCTCAAAGGTGGTCATCATATCTCTGAAAACTTGGCTTTCCTCGAGACCGCCCATAGCACCGCTCATCATTTTCATACCGCTCATAAGAACTGCAAAGCCCAGCATAACGTTGCCTGCGTTGGCGTAAACGGGCTTTTTAGCCAGCATCTTCATGAGAATGCCCACCAGAGCAAAGATTGCGCAGATGAAGGTTGTTGAGAGGAACGCTGTCCACCAGGGACCGTCTCCGCTTTCAACACCTGCAAGAGTGAGAATCCATCCTGTGGCTGTGGTTCCGATGTTTGCGCCCATGATAATTGCAATTGCCTGAGCAAGGGTCATAATACCTGAGTTAACAAAGCCGACTACCATACAGGAGGTAGCGGAGGAGGACTGGATAACGGCGGTAACGCCTGCTCCCAGTGCAACGCCCTTTACGGGAGTAGAGGAGAGCTTCCAGAGAAGACCTTCAAGCTTTGAGCCTGCGGCACGCTTTAAGCCTTCGCCCATTGAGTCCATTCCGAAGAGGAACAGGGCAAGTCCCGTAATCAGACCGAATACGGCTGTCATAAGAACACACCTTTCAAATTATTCTGTTAAGTTTACGTTTACTATATCAAAACAATGTAAAGAATAATGTGGTGAAATGTTAAATCTATGTAAAATTCCGCCGGATTTTGAAAAAACGGCAAAGTAAACAAAAAGCGACAGAAACTTCTGTCGCTTTTAATAATATGGATAAATTAGCCTTTTTTCTTGAAAATTTTAAGGATAAGCTTCTGAGTGCCTTTTTCCAAAGGCTTTGAAATGAGACTCAGAAGGAAGGCGAGGGTGAAGGAAAGCACCGCCACCGAAAGAACAATGAGGGGGAGGAGCAGAAGCTTATCTGTGAAACGGGAAAGATATTTATTGACGTAAGGATACAGGTTGATGTCCACAATGTAGGACGTAAGGTATGCAAGGAAAGAGAGCTCGGAAAGCTTCCTTGCAAAATCTTTCAGAGCCTTGGGAAGCTTTGAAAAATCAATAGAGGTAATGAACAAAAGCAGAGCCGAGGCGCAGACAAGATTGAGTAAGCTGGCTTTGTCGATCCATGAATAAACAGAGGGCTTGGAACCGATGGCTCTGAAAATGCAATATGCCGAGGACAGAATAAAGCACAGCGCAAACCGGAGAAATGCTTTGAGAGGACCCTTTCTCAGCTCTTTCCCGTATTTCTTCAGATATGCGCCCACAAAGTAGTGCGCAATGGGATAAAGCACCAGCCAGAACTCGGGAATGATCTTATTATAGGGCTGTGAGGAGGCCTTGTACCATGAGCTGCTTCCAACATTGTAAACATTTATGATTGTGGGTAGGATCGAGAGGAAAACCAGAACGCCGATAAGGGCGAGCTCCTGCTTTTTAGAGCTGAGATTCTGCCAAATAATGTTTAAAAAGGGAATCATCAGGAAGAGACCTATGTAAAGCTCCACGTACCACGAATATCCGGGAAAGAGGAAGAGATTCTTCACCACCGTAAAAACAGAGTAGCTCTCGTGGTGAAATATAATGTTTACGAGAAATGCCGAGAGAATCACCAAAATATGAGGGATGGTGAATTTCACCAGCTTGCTGAAATATTTAAGGTCGGGGGTGATCTTCTTTTCAGCTTGTATGTAGCCTGTCAGCAGCATAAAGAGGTGAATGCTCAGAAGGCCCAGATTCCTTATACACATAGAGGAAGCGATCACGTAGTTCTCAACCCTC
>JAZSME010000102.1:0-9934 GCA_045535715.1 Ruminococcus sp.
CTATAACAACAGCCCCCTCTTTGTCAGCAACCATCCAATGAAGGGGTGAAGGGGGGAGCTCCTTTGAGAACGGATTGCTGAGAATGTTGAGTTTGTCAAGGTAATAAGAGGCCTCTCTCAGATTTTCACATTGCCCGAGGATATAGGGAATAAGCTCAAAAGACGTAAGGTTAAGAGCTCCATCTTTTTGTTCATAATATTTGGCACTCTTTGGGAAATTGAGCCCTGCCACGGAGAGTCCTTTTTCGTTTACTGCGTCAAAGAACAAGGGAAACCCTTCCGTTACTTTTGCCGTCCCCAGAACGGAAAAACGGGTCTTGAGACAAGGCTCACAGCGAAGGTTCAGGGTGAAACCCCGAGGCATCAGACAAAGACTCTCTCCGAAGGAGTGCTCCAGGTCCAGCGTTCTTCCGAAAAGAGCCTGTTCTTTAAGATGAATTGCGGTACACATAATAACAACTTCCTTTTTTATTGATGTGATTATTGTTGCGCAACTTCTGATATATTATAAGAAAAGGAAAAGCAACCACACATTTTGTATGGTTGCTTTCGTTTGTGTCAGTGCATTACCACTTCTTCTACCTCATTTGAAATGCTTGCGTAGGCGTAAGCATCATCATCGAAGGTTATCTCGATGTGGGCAGTTTCTGTTCTGCCGTCTTTGTAAGTTACGCTGACAGTGATGGTGTCGCCGAAGTATTTGTTGTAATCCTCCGCGCTCTGCAGAAGCTCACATTTCTCTTCAAAGCTTTCGGCATCATTGTCGATTTTTTCAAGGTCGGGAAGCCAGAATAAGTAAGTTTCTCTGTTGATTCCTCCTACGTTTGCAGGCAGATCAAAAAGCTCGCTTCCAAGGGCGAAATAATCCTGAACA
Organism: Ruminococcus sp.; assembly: GCA_045535715.1. Classification (GTDB taxonomy): domain Bacteria; phylum Bacillota; class Clostridia; order Oscillospirales; family Acutalibacteraceae; genus Ruminococcoides. Next base: position 875 of record JAZSME010000102.1, read on the forward strand.
GTGCCCTCAGGGGAGATGTTTTTCTCTGTGAGGAGGTGTGTGCTCTCGTTATTTATAACGTAGAAGTGCAGATTTCCGTTTTCAGATTTAACGTCGTAGTTTTCGATGTTATCCCCCGTAATTTCAAGGGCAATGTGGTCTATGGCCAGGGCTTTTGAGGAGTCAGAGTTATCTTTCACAATTAAAGGATTATCTTTGTTTATTCGTTTTGCAGAAGTGATGAGCTCTTGTGAATTGTCATCTTCACCTTCGGCAAAAGCTTTGACGAAGAAATTTCTGCTCTCCATTTTTGTGTCGGTGCTTGTTCTGATATCCTCTTCGGGGAGGGCTTTCTGTCTGTTTGCTGAGCCTATGGTGAAGAGTGTACCGCACAGAAGTACCAGAGCGGCACAGCAAGCGGCGGCAAATATTTTTGTTTTTCTGCTTTTCATATTGTTTTCCTCCTGTCTGATGGTGAATGTATAGGGCGGTTTTACGTTACAGTAGTCCTTAAGCATTTTTTCAAGGGGGATTTTCTTGTTCATTCTGAGAGCCTCCTTTTGATAATGTTTTTTGCGGTGTGAAGTCTCGACTTTACCGTTCCCTCGGGGATTCGGAGCATTTCTGAAATCTCTCTGATGCTGTAATCTCTGAAGGATTTAAGCACAATGACAGCCCTCAGATTCTTCGGCAGATCCATAATGATCTTCCTCAGCTCAAAGTATTTCTCAAAGCTTAAGGAGCTGTCATCGGGAACAGAATTTATGAAGCGCTCCTTGTCCTCAAGGGTGGGAAACGAAGCCTTGCTTTTGTTGTAGCTGAGCTTAAGTGTGTTTCTGTATGTGTTGACACAGATTGAAAACAGCCACTTGTCAAAAGGATAGGTGTTGTCGTATTTGGAAAAGTTCTTCATAGCTTTGAGCCACGTATCCTGAAACAAGTCCTCGGCATCCTGAGTGCAGGAGCAGAGAGAAAAACAAAGACGCGAAAGATCGCCTGAATATCTCTTTACATATTCATCAAATGTCTTGTTCATCCTCATCCCCCTTTTTTTGAAAGCTTTCATTACATATACAACTGATATACCACAAAGGTTCATAAAAAAACAAGATAAACTTATAATTTGTGATTGAGAAGAAGAGAGAGGAGTGGTATAATAAAAGTATCGCAGTAAATGAACTTGAAACGAGGTAATATTATGCGCAAAAATTTCGGAGTAAAAACCTGGGCTTATCCCATGCCCGTATTCATTGTTGCAGCTTACGACGAAGAGGGAAAAGCCAACTGTATGAATGCCGCATGGGGCGGAATCTACGACACAAATCAGATTATGGTCTGCCTCTCTGATGATCACAAAACCACAAAGAATATCCTTGCCACAAAGGCCTTCACAGTGAGCGTAGCAGATGCAAAGCACGTGGTGGAAGCAGACTTTGTAGGCATTGCTTCAGGTAATAAAATGGCTGACAAAATGGAAAAAGCAGGGCTTAAAACAACCAAATCCCAATTTGTGAACGCTCCTGTTATAAATGAATTTCCCATGACAATCGAGTGCAGGCTTTTAAAGTTTAATGAGGACGGAATCTGCATCGGTGAGATTGTGAATGTTTCAGCCGACGAGTCAGTGCTGGGTGAGGACGGAGAGATTTCTCCCGAGAAGCTCGAAGCTATCACCTACGACCCCGTACACCATACATACATTAAACTCGGAGAAAAAGTCGGTAACGCATTCTCTGACGGCAAAAAGCTTCTTTAAGAGGGGTAAAATGAGCTATTATATTCCCGTAATGTTTTTGCTCATCATTCTGCTTGTGACGAAGCAGAATGAAAGAGCGGTAATGAAACAGATCATGAAGAAAAGAAAAACGGAGGACACTCAGATGTACGAACTGGCACAGAATTTTATAGGCAAGGAATGTATCATATATACCTTTAACTCTCAGCTTACCGGCACCATAAATCAGTTAAGCGAAGGCGGAATCATCCTTGAAAAAGACGGTACCAAGGAGGCCGTAAACTTTGATTTTATTGTGAGAATCAGAGAATATCCCAAAAAGAAAAACGGAAAGAAAAAGTCGGTTGTCCTGGATTAAAGGGGGATTGAGCAAATGAAAAGACCTTACATAATCTGTCATATGACAACCTCCGTAGACGGCAAGGTAACAGGAGATTTTCTCTTTCGAGAGGAGTGCGCTCCTGCCACAGAGATCTACTATGAGATAAACCGAAAACTCAGGTGTCAGGGCTTTATCTGCGGCAGAGTTACCATGGAGGAGAGCTTTACTTCTAAGTGGTATCCCGACCTTGACTCTTATGAAGAAGTGAAAGACAGAGAGGATTTCATCCCTTTGACTCTCTCAGGTTTTTATGCCGTAGCCTTTGATACCAACGGTCGTCTCGGCTGGAAATCTGACAGGATAATTGACCCCGATTCTGATCCCGGATATGACGGCGCACAGATAATAGAGGTATTAAGTGAGCAGGCAGAGGATAAGTACCTCGGGTACCTGAGGAGTATGAACATTCCCTATATCTTTGCAGGCAAGGAGAGCATTGATGTAAGTCTTGCCCTTGAGAAGCTCAGAGAAAAATTTGCAATAGAAAAGCTCCTCTTAGAGGGCGGAAGCGATATAAACGGCTCATTTCTCAGAGCAGATGCGGTGGATGAGCTAAGCCTTACAGTAGCTCCCGTAGTAGCAGGAGCTGAGAGCAAGCCTCTCTTCGGAGACAGTAAAATCTCCGACTTTGAGCTTAGCAGTGCCGACACGAAAAACGGTGTCCTTATTTTAAGCTATAAGAAAAATTAAGAGATATTTTGAATCTCACCGAGGTGAATACCATGAATTTCAAAGAAATCGCAGAGGCGAGACAGTCCTGCAGAGCATATAACAGCGAAAGAGCGGTTGAGAGCGAGAAGATAGAGGCTATACTTGAGACAGCAAGACTATCTCCCTCAGCCTGCAACGGTCAGCCCTATCACATCACCGTCTGCAAGGGCGAAAGTGCAAAGCTGGTGGCAAAAGCGACTGAAGGCCTGGGGATGAACAAATTTGCAAAGGATGCACCTGTGCTCCTTGTAATCTCCGAGATGCCTTACGTTAAGTCGGCGGCCATGGGTGCAAAGCTTAAGAAGAATGATTATCGCTCCATAGATATTGGAATACTTTCGGCTTACATCACCGCAGAAGCCGCTGCCCAGGGACTTTCTACCTGTATTCTCGGCTGGCTGGATGATATGAAAATCCGCGAGATATGCCATCTCGACGGACAGGTGCGTCTGGTGATCACTCTGGGCTATCAGAAGGACGGCGACAAGCACAGAGCAAAAAAACGCAAGGATATAAACGAACTTGTAAGCTTTGTCGAGTAAGGAGAAATGACCCTGAAAGCACAAAGAACAAAGCAAAGCTTTTGTTAGTTACAACGGTCAGGATTTTCTGAAAACAGGAGGGAAAAATATGAAAAAGTGCTTTTCATTTATACTGGTAATAATTATGGCATCTACTCTGATTTCTGTGCTTTTCGGATGTGAAAATAAGGCTGAAGCTGAGCATAAAAACTTTGATACGAAGAAGGCGTACTGCTATCATCGTCATGGAATGATTGCGGGAGGAGAGTGCAGAGTGGAAGTTGAGCCTGAGGGCGTAGTGAAGTGGCACGAATATTCAGACGAACCCCGGGAGGGCGAAGACGGTATGAGTGACCACGGCGCTGATCTTTATTTTGTCGGACTCAAAGAGGGAAGTGTAGAAGTTACTGTTATCTACGACTATCCCAACACCGAGGATAAGACGGAAAATTTTAGTCTTGATGTTGACAAAGACCTGAGGGTTACGTTGTCAGAAAAGTAAAATACGCACACAAAAAGGGTACCCGAAGGTACCCTTTGTTTTTTTGCTTGAAATGAGTTTTACTGATTGCTTTTGATATTTTTTCAAGATCATTTTGAGAAAACATCAAGAAAAGCCTCTCTGTGATACATTTTAAACCAAGCGCAGTAATAGGCGAGCATAGCGTAATGAATCGCATGAGCCTTAGGGAAAAGATATACCATATGGCTCATAGATTCGATGTAGGGATAGGGAACACCATAGTGAAGCATTTCCTCTATGAAAATTTCATTTTCCTTGTCCTCGGTGCAAAACCTGCCTCTTCTCACCTTTTCGGTTATGATGAGTGCGCTTTTCTTTTCGACACCGTAGCTTCTGAGAAGAAGATAAACATCGTCACGGCTGCTGATAAGCTGAGAAAGGGGATATTTTCCAAGAAGTCTTTCTCCGTTTTTCAGCCATGCATTGGTGCTGTGTGTAAACCCCATAAGCTTTACAAGCGTCGTGAAATCCACCTGAGATACCCGACTGAGAATATCCTCATATATCGGGTGACAAAATTCGGGGATTCCCTCGAAATCCAAGCTTTCGAAAAGCTTATATACCACCGGATCACCAAACTTTATGTCCTCAAGGGAGACGCCCGTAATATCAATAAGTTTTTGGAGCTTGTCGTATGCAGGACTTACCGAAATGTTGATTTTTGTAAGACTCTTTTCCGTGGTGAAATAGTCAAAATGAGTGGCTCTTCCGAGGTCATTAACAGAATGCCGAACTGCTCTTGTGGGGGTGATATCCTCCCACTCTGAGTCTGTGGGGAGCAACAATATTCCTGCAGGATGAACTGAGTCGTCCCTTTTGGTGTGCTTTATCTTTTCAGCGATTCTCTGGAACTCAGCTTTATGGAACTTCTTTTTAATGTGATTTTCATAGAGTGAGATCTTTTCTTCGGCTGATTTCTGAGTATGGATAGAGACCATGCCGGCAGAGCATATTCTGTCCTCTCCGAGAAACTCCCCGAGGAAATCTAAAGCCATGGATTTAGAAGCTTCGCTTACATTTATGCTGACTTCAGGAGTTCTTTTTTTACCGCTGTGAAGAAATGTTTCAAAGGGGATGTTGTGTCCGTCGCCGATCAGGGGTCGGTTGCAGTGAGGACACATTTTCAAAGGAAGATCAAAGCCATCTCCTGATTCTGAGAATTCAAAATGATGACAGTCGGGACAATAGTAGTGAGGGGGCAAGGGATTGATGTCGGAAAATCCGAGAAGATATGCGCAGAGAGCAGATCCGGTGGTGCCTCTTGTGCCTAACATTCCGCCAAGACCGCGGATATGTTCAGATACCTTGTGTGACAACAGAAAAAGCGAGTCGCTCCCGCAGATATGAATCAATCTGAGCTCCTCCTGCATTCTCTTATGAATCTCCTGAGGTGCCTCTTCGCCGTAAAGAGCCACAAGCTTCTGAGTGCAGAGCTCGCTGAGTTTTTGAAAGGCATCCGGAAGGTTTAGTTTTGAAATCTGTAAATCAGCAGGATTTATATATTCTATACTGTCGCAGAGGGCTTCGGGATTTTCTGAAACGACCTCAAAGGCGGCATCTTCACCCAAATAAGAAAAGGCTTCAAGCATTTCCTCTGTGCTGCGCAGATGAGAAAGAGTTTCTTCCTCTTTAAAGCTGAGAACAGCCTTGCAGATGGCGTCTTCGGGGGAGATGTAGTGACAGTTTCCCACAGCCACGACGGGTTTTCTGAGCTTTTTTCCGAGGTGGTAAAGCTCTTTGTTCTGATTTTTGAGTTTCTCGTCATCGCTTATAAAAAGTTCGATGTAATCCACGTCTTTGAGAAAATCGGGTTCAGCTTCATAAGAATCTGCGGCAAAAAGAGCTTCTGCCATATTTCCTGAACCTATGAGAATATGCTCTCTTTCCGAAGGGGAGATTTCTTTTCCCGAAAACAGTTTGTAGATGGCTTTGAGCCCCCACTTATCCTTTGCAAGGAAGGTGCGTCTGCCCTTAGATGAAAGCTCTGCTCCATAAATAACCTTGAGGTCCTCGCCGTATTTTTCTCTGCAGTTTGCCGCTTCGATGAAATTCTGTACGCTGTCAAGATCTGTCAGAGCTACCGCTTTGAGTCCCATAAGCGCAGCGGCTTCAATCAATTCCTTTGGAGTGATAACAGAGCCGTCCAAAGAGGTAGTTGTGTGCAAGTGAAGCTCTGCTCGTTTTGCTGTATACATCTTTATCCTTTCACTCATTTACGTGGGACCTTTCTTCGTCAGTATATCACATTGGGAAATAAAAAGATATACGATATTATCATTTTGTTTGCAAATTCCCTTCAGAATAGTATAATAAAACCGAGGTAATATTTGGGAGGCGATTTTATAAAGAAAATTATATCTATATTACTTGTTGTAGTTATGGTGTTAGGTGTAGTTTGCGTTGTACCGGTCACAGCCTTTGCTGAGAAAGTTGATATAGCACAGTCGGCTTCTTCAAAACCTGTGATTTCGGTTGAATCCGTAAAGCTCAATCCGTATATGGGCAGCTATGGCGAGATTGTACTTAAGGTTACGGGAGCCACCAATGTAACTTATCAATGGCAGGCAGGTTATTATGACAGTGCCCTTGCCCCGGTAGATCTTGATGATAACGATTATTACATGGGAACAAAAACAAACCATTTTAAGCTTCTGGCATCAGGACAACTTGATACTCTCGAGTTTCGTTGCAAGATTACCTATGACGGCGGTTCTACTTATAGCCAGCTTTTCCATTTTACATTCCTTGACCCTAAGGTTATCAGTAGGGCATACGTTGTAGGTGTGGATGCTCCTGCTTTCGCCTGCAACCCCAAATACAGAACTGATGATACTCAGAGTAAACAATACAGCTTGGATAGTATGGTGTGGTACGGACCAATAAATGATTCATCTGCTCCTTTGATGGAGAGCACAGATGTTTACGTTGAAGGTAAGTATAAGTGCCGATTCTATCTCGATCCTGCAGAGGGATATACTTTCAATGAAAATTCTGATTGCAGTGTGGATGGTATTATTTGCGATATAAATACCGAAACAAAACCTGACGGAACAACTGCTTATTATGCAGATCGTATTTATACAGTAGCTTATAAGGGAAACGTGCCTGATGGACTTCTGGACTTTGAGTGGAAAGAGCCGTCCGATATGGCCACTAATGTTAATTTAGGCAATGCGTACCTGGGTACTGATACTATGGATATTCCCTTTGCCTTTAAGGTAAAGGATCTGCCCGGGAGTATGGCGCTTGCAGATTACACAGTTTACGGCAGCACATATATAAAGCAAGACGGAAAAGGCCTTTACTATACCCATACGGGAGACAGAGTGAATCTTAAAGATCTGGCAACCGTTCCGGGAAGATATTATATCTACCATGAGCTTTTCCTTCTTGATCCCGAGGGAAATGAGATAGCAACGAAGGATGTGTGTTATTTCGTGAATGTCTATACACCGACATTCATCATGGATTTGTCAGTTGAGGTTGATGAGCCTGTGGCAGGGCTTAACGCAGAGGTAGCGGTTAAGAATAAAACAATTGGCGGTGTTGTCACCGATATGTATTGGTATGACATAACCGACTCAGAGCGTGTTCTTCTGAGTGAAACAGACACCTTTGAGGCTGGTCGCACATATCAGGTTGAGGTGTGGCTTGAAGCGAATGACGGTTATTATATGAATACGGACGAGGATGGCTGCCTCAAAGTAAACGCAAGTGTAAACGGCAAGCCCGCAGAGGTTTTGCTTTCGGATTCTGACAAAACCGCAGGATTTACTATGGATTTCGCCATTCCGGAAGAAACAATACAGGAAAGTACAACTCCTCAGGAGGGCACAGATCCCAGCAACCCCACAGAACCTTCAACGGGCGGAGATGATACACCTACTGCCCCCACAGAGCCTTCAACGGGCGGAGATGATACACCTACTGCCCCCACAGAACCTTCAACAGACGGTGAGGATATGCCTACCACCCCGACAATTCCTGAAGTATTAGGTTTGCTCGGTGACGTAAACTGCGATGAAAAGGTAAACATCAAGGATGCCACCGCCATCCAGAAGCATATAGCAAATCTTACATCTCTTATCGATGAAGGATATGCTTTGGCAGATGCAACTCAGGATACCAAGGTGAACATCAAGGATGCAACTGCAATTCAGAAGCATATTGCAGGTATGGTAACAGGTTATCCTATCGGTGAGCCCATAACCCGATAAAGGACATCAAAAGGAATAAAACAATCCCCCTTCGCTTTGTGCTGAGGGGGATTGCTTCTTCTCGAGAGCGGATTGATTATGCCCGCATATAAGAGCTTTCGGTTGACAACGCCTCGGCGGTAATGTATAATATCAAAGTGTCTTGAGACGCTTCGAAGACACAGCTATCAGTTTCGGGATGTGGCGCAGTTTGGTAGCGCGCCTGCTTTGGGAGCAGGATGCCGCAGGTTCGAGTCCTGTCATCCCGACCATGAAAAGGGTACCTTTTGAGGTGCCCTTTTTTAAATATCAAGAAACGAAGGGGAGACAGGACTCGAACAGGCTGTGCCGAGGTTTAAGCGTCAGCGCAAACCGAAGGTAAAAAGAGTCCTGCGGACTGTTTTTAAGCCGCTGAGTTTATGACCCTTTCAATCACACACGCCACAATATGCGAGGCAGAATTTTCACATAAACTCAACCCCTGTCATCCCGACCATAAAAAGGGTACCTTTTGAGGTGCCCTTTTTTATAAATAAAACAATCTGTGCATTTTAATTTTGAATTCAATAAGCTCTCCCGCTGATGAAGTGAGAGCTTATTTGATTAACTCTAAAACTCCCTTTTTCTTTGTCTACTGCGGTGCAATTGCTTATATCCATATTTATTTACAGTCTTTACAAGAGTATTCGGGGACGGTGCGCTCGTTTATCACCGATTCATAGAGCCGCCAGCCGCCTGCGAGGTTATAGCAGTCGTAGCCGTTGCCTATGAGAATACGGCAGGCAAGGTAGGAACGAAGTCCCGAATGGCAATGAACGTAAACGGGTCTATCTTTCGGGATTTCATTTATTCTTTGCCGCAGTTCATCAAGCGGGATGTTGACAAATCCGTCTATCTTACCCCGCATCACCTCAAACGGTGTGCGGGTGTCGAGCAGGAACACACTGCCGTCACGGGGAAGGTTTTCCACGTAAGTCGGAGGCCAAGCGGGCTTAGGAAGACAATTTCATCAC
>JAZSME010000095.1:0-4592 GCA_045535715.1 Ruminococcus sp.
GTGCCCGGGGAGTTGTGTGATGAAATTGTCTCCCTAAGACCGCTTGGCCTCCGACTTAGTCCGCCGATGTGATCCTCGTGAGCGTGGGTAATGACAATGCCCCTGAGTTTATCCTTGTTCTCGATAACATAGGAGAAGTCGGGAATTACAAGATCAACTCCCAGCATATCGCCGTCAGGAAATGCCATACCGCAGTCAAGAATAACCATATCCCCCATACACTCAAAGAGGGTCATATTCTTACCGATCTCATTGAGACCTCCCAGGAATGCAATTCTCACGGGGGGCTTGGGAATACCGGGAATATCCGTTCTTTTTCCCTTGGGATAACCCGACTTGGGTCTTTTAGGAGTTCCGGGCTTACGGGAAGCTCCCTTGCTGCCTTGAGCTGAGTGACTCTTATTCTGGGGTCGCTTGCTGCTCTTGCGCTCAGCAAAAGCTGTACTTTCCAAGGTCTCAAGTTCCATATCGAAAGGCTTGGGCGTAAACTTCTTTGCATTCTTTTTGTAAGAACTCTTATTCTGCTTAGTACTTTTATTTACGTTTGAGTTTTTATTAGAGTGTTTTTTTGTATTTGTCTTTTGACTCACAATTTTTCCTCCGTCGAAAAGATTTACCGCGATTTTATGGCTTCTGACTAAAAGCATAATCTTGATCTGCGGCAGTGATTATGTAAGTGAAATCAGGCATAGGACAACCTGAAATAAGTTCGAAAGATTGTCATTCGGGAGGTGATATTGTTCCGCAGAAGAATAATCACTCAACCCGGCAAAAGGTGAAATTACCCTAATATAATTTATCACTTTATTCTACCCTTTTATAGGTCTACTGTCAAGGCTCAAAAGGAATTATTAATAGAATAATAACAATATATTTTAATATATAAATTTATGCAGAGTATAATCATATTATTGCCAGGTAAAATAAAAAATATAGCAAAGGCTCACAAAAGTACCAAAGAGTGAGAAAAAATCCGCTTTTTTGGTTGCATTTGTAATTTTTGGTGTTATAATATAGAGTGGTCGTTTAGGATTTATCCCTGACGATACAGATATGCTAAGGAGTGCCGATTCTTTGAAGCACGTGGAAATTTTTACTGACGGCGCCTGTTCAGGCAATCCCGGTCCCGGCGGCTGGGGCGCAATACTGCGCTACAAGGGAACTGAAAAAGAAATCTCAGGCGGCGCACCTGAAACCACTAACAACCGTATGGAGCTTATGGGTGTTATCAGCGCTTTAAAGCTTTTAAAGGAACCCTGCGAGGTAACCCTCTGCACAGACTCTCAGTATGTGGCAAATGCCCTTGAAAGAGGCTGGGCAAAAAACTGGCAGAAAAACGGTTGGATGAGAAACAAGAAAGAACCTGCACTTAATCCTGATTTATGGCAGGAGCTGCTTGCGCTTTATGATAAGCACAAGGTCACCATCGTCTGGGTCAAGGGTCACAACGGACACCCCGAGAACGAAAGATGTGACAAGCTGGCAGTAGCTGAGTATCAGAAGTATCTCGGCTAAAAAGTAAACATTATCTTAAGGAGAATATATATGCAGATTTACGCAGACAATGCGGCAACAACTGCTCTGAGCCCCAAGGTTTTAGAGGCGATGCTCCCCTACCTCACAGAGGTTTACGGAAATCCCTCAAGCCTTTATCGTATAGGCTCTGATGCAAAGGATGCCGTAGAAGAAGCAAGAGAGAAGATTGCAAATCTCATCGGCGCAAAGTCAAGTGCTGAAATTTACTTTACCTCAGGCGGCTCAGAAAGCGACAACTGGGCTATCAAGGGTGTGTGTGCTCTTATGAAAGAAAAGGGCAAGAATCACATCATCACATCAAAATTCGAACATCACGCTGTTCTTCACGTTTGTGAGTCCCTTGAGAAAGAGGGCTTTGAGGTTACTTACCTCGATGTTTATGAGGATGGTCTTATTAGACCCGAGGACGTAAAGAACGCCATCAAGGACACCACCGCGCTGGTGACAATTATGTACGCTAACAACGAGATCGGCACAGTTCAGCCTATTGCCGAGATCGGTAAAATATGCAGAGAGGCAGGAGTACTCTTCCACACAGACGCTGTTCAGGCTATGGGAAATGTTCCCGTAAATGTTCAGGAAGACAATGTTGATCTCCTCTCTCTGACTGCTCACAAGTTCCACGGTCCCAAGGGCTGCGGCGCACTCTATGTACGCAGAGGTGTGAGACTTAAAAGCCTCATCGAAGGTGGTGCTCAGGAGCGTTCACGCCGAGCAGGCACCGAAAATGTAGCAGGTATTGTAGGACTCGCAAAAGCTCTGGAGCTTGCAATCTCCACAATGAAGGAGCGAGCAGAAAAACTCACAAAGATGAGAAACCGCCTTATTGACGGTCTCCTTAAAATCGAGCGTTCAAGACTTAACGGAAGCAGAGAACAAAGACTTCCCGGCAACGTTAATATGTGCTTTGAGGGCATCGAGGGCGAAAGCCTTCTGCTTCGTCTCGACCTTGCAGGAGTCAGCGCTTCATCAGGCTCTGCATGCACATCAGGAAGCCTTGATCCCAGCCACGTTCTGCTTTCTCTCGGTCTTCCCCACGAGATCGCACACGGAAGTCTGAGACTTTCCTTCTCAGACGATAACACAGAGGAAGAGATCGACTATCTTCTCGAGAAGATTCCTCAGATCGTTGAGTACCTGAGAAGCTTCTCTCCCCTCTGGGACAAAATCAAATCTGAAAATTAACAGGAGGTTTAATATATGGCATATTCCGAGAAAGTTATGGACCACTTCGCAAACCCTCGCAATGTCGGCGAAATTCCCGATGCTGATGGTGTTGGCGAGGTTGGTAACTCCAAATGCGGAGATATTATGAGAATGTACATTAAGGTTGAGGGCAACGTCATCACAGACTGTAAGTTCAAGACCTTCGGCTGCGGTGCAGCTATTGCAACAAGCTCCATGGCAACTGAGCTCATCAAGGGCAAGACCATCGATGAGGCTCTGAAACTGACTAACAAGGCAGTAATGGAAGCGCTGGACGGACTCCCCCCCGTTAAGGTTCACTGCTCCGTACTTGCTGAGCAGGCTATCAAGGCAGCTCTTTCCGATTACTACACAAGGCTGGGCGTTGACCCCACTCCCATTGTAGGAGAGATCAAGGAGTGCGACCACGACCACGGTTGCGGCTGTGACCTTTAATTTAATAAAGGCATAAAGAAAACCGAGCGTTTTAGGACGCTCGGTTTATTTTTTTACTTAAGAAAGAAATTACTCGGTAATCTCCACGCACTCAAAGGTGTATGTCATAAACAAGCCGTTGTACTCTGTGTTGGACACATATCTGATGAGACAAGGGTTGCCGTTTTCGGGAAGGGTAACACCATTGGAATAGAGCTCCACGATATAATCGGAGTAAACAGCCGCTTTTTCGATTATCAACGGAACATCCGCATAGTAAAGACCGGTCTCAGAATCATAAGTTGCTCTATAATTCTCACCCGATAAATAGTCCTCTACCGCAGTTCCCACGTAAACAATGCAACCGCTCCACTCCTCAGGCACTTCCAAATACAGCCTGCGGGTGTCCATTTTAACATCCAGACCTGCAACCATTTTCTGAATTCCTGTTACGTCCTTGATATCAAGAGTTTTGTCGCGGTTCACATCTCCGGTTACTCTCTGTCGCTTGTTGAGATAATCAAGCCCCACAAGATACTTCTGAACAACGGTTGCATCCTTAACCGTAACCACTTCGTCACAATCAACTTCTCCGATATCGTTATTTATCGTTACATAAGTAAGATTTTTGAAGGAACGTTCTTTACAGTAGTCCTTGAGAGTACTGTAAGCCACTCCGACCGGAACAGGAAAGCGACTGTAAACATAAAACTCTGTGTTCGCGTGCCAATCAATCATACCGGGCATAATGCCTTCATGGGTACGCATATAGGAATAACCGAAAGCATAATCGCCGATTTCCTCGCAATCTCCTGTAATTTTCACAGTTTTGAGATTACAGCAATCAAAGAAAGCATACTCGCCTATTCGTTTTACGTTCTCACCAATTGTTACTTTTATTATAGAGTTAAGTCCCTCAAAGGCTCTCTTAGAAATAGCGGTGACCTTATATCCATCAAGAGTATCAGGAACAATAAGATGCTCTTTTTCCGTCTCACAATCTACGATGGTCGCCTCACCGTTTTCAAGGATGTAGGTGAATTCCCCGCAACGAAACGAAGTTTCATCTGCTGAGGCACCGACGCTGACACAGCCGAGAATTAAAAGAAGGATAATAAAAACTGATAAAAACTTTTTCATAGGATCAGCTCCTTTCACAATAAATACTTCTGAGAAGAGGAATTTGTCTCATTTTTTGCAATAAATTCTGATGTAATAACAAACAAAAATCAATTCATTCTATTGTTTGTTTTGCTGAAAAGACGGCGAATGGAGCCCCGAAGAAGTCTCAGCTCATCGCCCTCAAGATTCGGATAAAGGGAAAGAATCTCCTCGGCAATTTCCTGAGATGTATTGACAGATCTCATATCAGAGAAATCAGCAACCGAAAGCTCAGGAAGTCCATGCTGACGCTCACCGAAGAAATCACCGGGACC
>JAZSME010000001.1:0-11438 GCA_045535715.1 Ruminococcus sp.
AGGATACCATAAAGCTTCTCAGAGAATGCGACGCAGGCATCAGAATGGGCATTGACTCCATTGAGGACGTGCTCCCACACGTGAGAAAGGAAGCCTTCCGCGAAAGTCTCGTAAGATGTAAAGAGGAGCACGAAAAGCTCAGACTTGAGGTGGAAAAGCTTCTCTACAAATACAAGGACGAGGGCAAGGAGCCCAACCCCATTGCAAAGAGTATGTCCTGGATGAAAACCAACGTGAAGCTGGGACTTGACGACAGCGACAAAACCGTGGCCTGCCTGATGACCGACGGCTGTAATATGGGAGTGAAGTCCCTGAGCCGTTACCTCAACCAGTACGAGGCTGCTCAGGAGTACGTGAAGGACATCACAAAGCGTCTCATTAAGCTGGAGCAGGAGCTTACCGAGGAGATCCGCTGCTATCTTTGAGAGGAAAGAAAAAGCACCACTTCTGAAGATAAGTGGTGCTTACTTTGCGTCTGATGAAAAATCCTCTCCCGTAATCAGGTAGTGGATTGATTTGTTGAAGTAATCCGATAGCTTCAGAAGCATTTCAAGATCAGGATTTCTTTTGCCGTTTTCATAGTAGGACAGAGCCTCTCTTGAAATATTGAGGTCGAGAGAAACCTTGAGCTGACTCAGCCCTTTTTTCTTTCGTATTTCCTTTAATCCCAGCATTTCCATTTTCTGCACTCCTTAAAAGCTCTCTACATATAATTGTAACAATGCGTTACAGCGGTAACGTGACGATTTGTTACATCCTGTCGAAATATCTGCTTTTTTGTCACACATCTGTTTACAGCCTTTGGGAGACCGATAATAAAATTCTGAGAAGAAATTGTGAACAAACTATTGACTATAACGTAACAAAATGTTACACTTGCTATGTAACAAACTGTTACATATTGTCTTTTTTGGGGTGATTAGCGTGAAAAAACATATCATAGCCATACTGATTATTGTCCTGACAGTTCTGGTCTCTGTTGCATCAACAACGGCAATTCTCAGAAAAAGACAGAAAAATGAAAAACGCAGTGAGATCTCGCGTTATATCTGAGGAAGGAGGAAGGAAAATGGGTAAAGGTCAGACAATAGCAGGCTTTGTTATGGGCATTATCGGAATCGTTTTCGGTATTCTCAGCGGCTGGTTCTCAATCATTGGTCTGCCTGTCGCTATCACAGGTCTTGTTCTTTCTTGTGTTGGCGGCAAAAAGCTCAGACTGGCAGGTGAGCCCACAGGTCTTGCAACAGCAGGTCTTGTTCTCGGCATCATCGCAGTAGTATTCACAACTATCGCATTCTTCACATGCGGTCTTTGTGTGCTTGCAGCATCCAGCACATCTTCATTACTGTTCTGATGAGGACTGATAAGAAACCCGAAACTTGCGGAGCTTTCTCCGGGGTGCGGGTTTTTTATTTTGCATATATTATTGACTGAATCGAGGTAAATATGAACAGCACGTTAGAAATACTGGGAAGGCAGATTCCCCTTTACGGACTATGCTGGATAGCGGGAATTGGTGTTTCCGCTCTTGTGGCAATGCTACTCATAAGTAAAACTACCCTTGAGAAATATGATTTTGTGTGTGCCTCGGTGTTCTCCCTGATAGGCGGACTCATAGGAGCAAAGCTGCTTTTTATCATGGTTTCTCTCAAATCGATAATCGAAAATAACGTACCGCTGGAAGCGGTCATCAGAGGTGGCTTTGTGTTTTACGGAGGGCTTCTGGGTGGTGTTGCAGGACTTTTGATCTACACGAAAATGTTTAATCTGAAGACGTTGCCCTTTTCCGATATCCTCTCGGTGGTGTTGCCCCTGGGACACGCCTTCGGAAGAGTGGGCTGTCATTTTGCGTCCTGTTGCTACGGAAAACCCTACGATGGATTTATGAGCGTGACATATAGTGAGACCATGGGAAATACCCCTTTAGGCGTGCCCTTGTTTCCGATACAGCTTCTGGAGGCGGTCCTGCTGATACTGCTGTTTATTTCGCTCCTGACAATTTATCTGAAGACAGAAAACAAAGGGCTCATAACAAAAGTCTATCTCTTTGTCTACGCTGTGCTGAGATTTACTTTGGAGTTTCTCAGAGGAGACAGAGAACGAGGAGTGTCCCTCGGCATATCCACTTCCCAGATAATAAGCCTTGGAATTATTCTGGCGGTGATAGCGGGGGAGATTATAAGTCGCAAAAGGAAATCAGTTGAAAATCTTTCCTGAGCGGTTGCAAAAAGAGAGACTTCGGAGTATAATCGTTGTATCTCAAAAAGGCGGGGATGGATATGATTATCAGAAGAGCGCAGGAAAAGGACTTAGAGGGTATCAACGAGCTTTTGCGACAGGTGCTTTATGTGCACCACGTGGATCGTCCCGATATCTTCAAGGCTCAGGGCAAAAAGTACAGAGACGAGGAGCTTTTAAGAATCATAGAAGACGACAGCACTCCGCTTTTCGTAGCGGTGGAGGGAGAGTCTGTGCTGGGACATTGCTTCACCCAGATCAACGAGGTGAAGGATCACTCCTCCCTTGTGGATATAAAGACCCTCTATATTGATGACCTTTGCATCCACGAGAAGGCAAGGGGAAAGGGAGTGGGCACCGCCCTCTATGAATTCACCCTTGATTTTGCAAGGAGCATCGGTTGCTACAATGTGACCCTCAACGTGTGGCAGAAGAATACCGCCGCAATGAATTTTTATCTGTCAAAAGGTCTCACCCCCCAGAAGACCGGCATGGAAGTAATACTTTAAAGCCAAGGCGCAGAGTTTCCTCTGTGCCTTTTTTTATGAGGGTGAAAGACGAAAAAGCCTTCCGCTCCCCGGGGGTTGAGCTGAGCAAAGCGAAGGGGATGAGGTGGAAATGGGATAATACACAAAACCTTATGGACGGACACCAAGGTGTCCTACACCTCATCAGTCACCTTTACTCCCGATGTAATTTCGGGCAGTTCGTGAATCGCCCTCTACGGTAAAAAAGCCTTCCCCTTGAGGGAAACTTTTCGGGCGGCCAATGACCGCCCCTACGAAAATGGTGAAATGTAAAAAAATATAGCCGGAAATAAAACGCTTGAAACATAATGCAAATGAAACCTAAGCGCGTGATACAAATGGCAAGTTAAAAAACGCTTGATATATGTTTCAAATGAAATATTACGTTTGATATAAATTTGTAGGGGTTGGCGCCCACGACAACCCGAAATGCTTCCTCTCGATGAATTTCGGGGGAGGAGTGCTCCTGAATGCAGGATGAGCCCTTTGTTATTAGTAGGGGCGGTCATTGGCCGCCCGTTACCTTTCCTCAATATGTACTTTCGGGGCGCTGAGGCATCGCCCCCTACGGAAAAACGTGCGATTGATATGAATGAAATAAATTTCAAATAACGTTTGACTTATAATCGTGAATGAAAAAAATTACACATGATATAAAAATCGTAGGGGTTGGCGCCCACCGTAGCCTGAAAAAATTCCTCCCGATGTTTTTCGGGGGGAGGAGGGCTCCTGAATGAAGGATGAATTTTTGGGAGGATTGCTATTGAACTGAGAATGATACCATGTTATTTGTAGGGGCGGTCATCGGCCGCCCGTCACTTTTCCTCTCGGTGATTATTTTCTCCTGCGGAACCAAAACCACACTATATCGCCGCTTATTATTCCCACAAAGAACTAAAAACCGTCTTGTGTCCCTATCTATTGTTCTCACACAGAACTAAAATTGCTTTATATCATCATCTATTATTCTGTCTTGGAACTAAAACTCCTTCGTACCATTGCCTTATATAATTATACGGAAATAAAACTCTCTTATGTTATTGAGTTATTATTCTTGTGCGGAAACAAAATTCCTGCATACCGTTGCTTATTATTCTTACACGGAAATAAAAACTTCTACATACCGTTGCCTATTATTCTCGACGGGAACAAAAACATCTTTGTTACATTGCGTATTATTCTGATTCGGAACTAAAACTGCCTTACTTTTTGACCTTTTATCCCTCAGATTTCTGCTCGATCCCTCAGGGAAGCGGTCACTTCTTTTTGCTCTCAGGGAAACAAGCTTCCTTCCTTTAATCAAAGTGCTGAAAAAGCCCTTGAAAAAGGGGAAAAATTCCTCTCAATATGTGCTAAAATATACCTTAAAAATATTGATTTTTGAGTTTCTTGGTAGTATAATGATAACGAGTAAAAATCTGCCTTGGGGATGTTATACCCTTTTGAACCCGAAAGGGGCTCATAATCGGCAGAAGCTCTGACTTTGAGATGGCTTTTGAATTTTGTGCTCTGCTAATTTTGGCAGCGTGGGACTTTATGATCCTTATCGGATCTGAGAAAGCTTGCAAAGCAGAAACTTTCTTTTCATTACACTCGTTTTCTGGGGGTAGAATAATTTATGGCTAAAGAAGACATCAACTCAAAAGAGTTTCATGTGATAGACGTTCAGCATATTTTCAAAACTGTGTGGAAGCGTCTCTGGGCAATCGTCCTTGTGGGCGTTATCTGCGCCGGAATCGGTTTCGGAAGTGCCAAGTTCGTGGTGCCTCCCAAATACCGCGCCAGGATCATGATGTACGTTAACAACTCTGACATCTCCGTAGGTGCTTCAAATTTCAGCATCTCATCTTCCGAGATCACAGCGGCTCAGAGCCTTGTTAAGACCTACGGCATCATCCTCAACAACAAAACAACTCTTGACGAGGTTATCAAAGCCGAGAGACTTTCATACAACTACAAGGAGCTCTCCTCAATGATCAAATCCTACGCTGTGAATGACACAGAGGTCATGGCGGTTGAGGTTGTCTCCAAGAATCCCAAAGAGGCAGTTAACATCGCAAACAGAATCGGCGACGTTCTCCTCGACAGAATCTCAGAGGTTATGACAGGCAGCAAGGTTGTTATCATCGACTGGGCTGACCCCAATCCTCAGAAGGTTTCTCCCAGCGCTACCAACTACACTCTCATCGGCTTTTTGCTGGGCATTGTGGTCTCCCTCCTTGTTGTCATCATCATGGCGGTTCTCGACGACACCATCCACGATGAAGAGTATCTGCTGAAAAATTACGAGTATCCCATCCTTGCCAAGGTTCCCGATCTTTACGAACACAGCTCATCAAAGGATTATTACTATCGCAGCAGTAAGAAAGACGGGGGTAAGTGAGAAGTATGAAAAAGAATAAGAACACAAATGTGGCAGCAAGCGGTGACGTGAAGAGAACTCTTCACAAAAATCTGGAGTTTACCGCCAATGAGCAGTACAAACTCCTGAGAACAAATATCTCCTTCACCCTTCCCGAGGACGTGAAGTGTCCCATCATCGGAGTTACAAGCTCCATCAGAGGCGAGGGAAAGAGCACAACCGCAATCAACCTTTCCTACGTTCTTGCCGAAAAGGGCAAGAAGGTGCTTCTCATCGACGGCGACCTGAGAATCCCCAGCGTTGCCAAGAAGATGGAAATCAGAAGCAACCCCGGACTTACCGACCTGCTCTTGGGTTTTGAAAATCAGCAGCTCGGCGTTTTCAAGTCCGACATTCTCGACAACTGGTACATCATCCCCTCAGGCGAGCTTCCTCCCAACCCTTCGGAGCTTCTGGGCTCCACCAAGATGGAGAAGCTTCTCAATATTCTCTGTGAGAAGTTCGACTACATCGTTTTCGACCTTCCTCCCGTCAACATCGTCTCCGATGCTCTGGCAATTGCCCATCTCATTACCGGAATAGTGCTGGTGGTAAGAGAGGACTACACAGAGAAGAAAGCCTTCGAGGAATGTATAAGACAGCTCAGACTCTCTAACGTCAAGGTTCTCGGAACCGTTATGAACGTTTCAAAGGGACCCAAGGGAGCCTACGGAAAGTACAGAAAGTACTACAAGAGCTACAAGTACTACAAGAGCTGAGGAAATCCGATATGACTGATTTTCACAGCCACATTCTTCCCGCCCTTGATGACGGAAGCAGAAGCCTTGAGGAAAGCCTTGAGATGCTGAGAATGGAGAGGTCACACGGTGTTGACACTGTGGTGCTGACTCCTCACTTCTATCCCTCTCAGCAGTCCCTTGACCGGTTCCTCAGAGGTCGCGAGGAGTCCTGGGAGACTCTGAGAAAGGGTACGACTTCGGGAGATTTTCCGAAGCTTCTCTTAGGTGCCGAGGTGGCTTACTTCTCAGGCATCAGCAGTATGGAAAGGCTGGAGGAGCTGTGCATTGAAGGCACAAACATCCTTCTCCTTGAAATGCCCGAGGCCTACTGGACAGAGTTCATCAGGCGCGAGCTTCTGAATCTTGCTCTCAACCGCGGACTCAGAATTATGATCGCTCACGTTGAAAGGTGCCTTCCTTATCAGAAGAAGCCCATCATCGCTGAGCTCCTTGAAATGGGAGTGCTGATGCAGGCAAACGCCTCCTTCTTCAACTTCCGCAAAACCCGCAGAAAAGCTCTCAAAAAACTTAAAAGGGGAGAGATACACGTGCTGGGCTCTGACTGCCACAATACACAGCACCGTCCCCCAAGACTCAAGGAAGCCGCAGAGGTCATCTCTGAGAAATTCTCAAAGAGCTTTCTTGCTCGCTTTAATCGCTTCGGCGATTCACTCATCGGTAACTGAGCGGATCTATCCGCAAACTTATAAATTTCATTTGAAAGGACGAATTCATTATGAAAAAGACACTTGCTCTTATCCTCACACTGGTGCTCGTGCTCAGCGCAAGCCTCACAGTTTACGCAGCACCCGGCTCTTTTTTCCAGAGCCCCTCTAAAAACAAGGCTCCCATCCTTGTTGAGTACACAAACACATCTCCCGACTGCTTCGCTAAGCTCTTCATCACAGCTTACGCTGACAGACTCAACCTTGACGAAGAGTCCAGACTCCTGATGGAAGAGGCTTATTCCTCAATCGCTACCACAAGCGACCTCGGTCAGATCTGTGCAGACCTCAATCAGATCGCAGCAGATCTCGGTCTTTCCACCGAGGCTCTCACAGTAGCAGACCTCTTTGACATTGACTACACAGACTGTGATATTCACTCATCTCACGGTGCTTTCACAATAAAGCTTACAGCAGAGACTATCGAAAAGTTTATTGCTCTCATGCAGAGAGTGGGCGACGAGTGGGTAGTAGTTGACAACGCCAGAATCGAAGGCGACTACCTTATTTTCGAGTCAGATGTTCTCTCAACCTACGCAATCGTTCTCAACGCCGACTCCGTTGTTGAGGATGGCGGCGACGGCGAGGGCGACTTCCCCATCACCGGCGGTGTTGCAAGCAACATTTTCTTCGTTGTGGCACTTGTTTCCGCAGCAGGACTCACAGTTGTTCTTCTCAAGCTCAGAAAGAAAGCTAAGTAAGATTTGCAGTTTTAACTGTTAAGGTAAAAGACATGAACGGAAGAAAAGACCAAAAGACTTCCCCGCTTAAATATGTTGCGGTTATTCTCTTGATTGTTTTTCTCGTTTCTGCCGGACTCTTTGTTGTGAGCCTCACCGACAAATGCGCCGGTGATACTCCTGTGACCGATTACACCGACCCCGACGTTGTTACAAAGGACGGGGTCACCTATGTGAAGAAGGATCACATCGAAACAGTTCTCGTGCTGGGTCTTGATAAGTTCGAGACAGACGAGACGGTGGAGTCCTACAACAATGACAAGCAGGCGGACTTTGCCATGCTCCTGATTTTTGACAATAGGTCAGAGGAGTGGTCAATGATCCATCTCAATCGTGACACTATGGTTGAGGTCGATCTTCTTGATATCAAGGGCGAGTCCTACGGCACCGATATTCAGCAGCTTGCTCTGGCACATACTCAGGGCGACGGCGGAATGAAGAGTTACAGAAATGTCCGCGATGCTGTGGAGAGGCTCCTGCCTTATGTTGATATCTCAAACTGCCTTACCATTACCATGGACGCAGTACCTGTTTACAATGACATTGCAGGAGGCGTCACCCTTGAGGTGCTCCACGATTTCTCAGCCGTTGACCCCAGCCTTCGAAAGGGCGAGGTGGTCACTCTCAGAGGCGACCAGTCCCTTACCTACATCCGCGCCAGAAAGGGTATGGAGGAGGAGACCAACGAGAGCCGTATGGAGCGTCAGCGCCAGTATATGGATGCTCTCTACTCCCAGACCTTAAGCCGTCTGGAGGGAGACCCCGACTTCGTCTCTGATGCTGTCACAAAGCTTACACGAAACGAAAGTGTGGGAATCGAGCACGATCTGGGCGGAGTCGAAGGACTTCAGGATCTTGCTTCAAAGATGACCGA
Source organism: Ruminococcus sp. (assembly GCA_045535715.1). Classification (GTDB taxonomy): domain Bacteria; phylum Bacillota; class Clostridia; order Oscillospirales; family Acutalibacteraceae; genus Ruminococcoides. The sequence continues at coordinate 8,246 of JAZSME010000001.1, forward strand.
GTACACCTTCGTTAATTCATACACCCTTGAGGGTGAATATAATCAGGGAAAGAAGTATCTGGAATTCTATCCCGACGAGGAAAAGACTGAGGCACTTATGCTGAGCCTCCTTTTCAACGAGGCTGAATAAATCTCCCATTTCAGCCATATCCTTAGGTTTGGAGGGATATCTGTGGCAATTCTTATCACAGGCGGTGCAGGCTTCATCGGAAGCCACACCTGCGTGGAAATGCTCCTTGAAGGTTTTGAGGTTGTGGTTGCAGATGACCTTTCAAACAGCAACAAAAAAGCGCTCTCCCGCATTCGTGAGATCACAGGAAAGGATCTCGGGTTTTATGAGGGAGACGTAAGGGACAAGGCTTTTCTCAGGAGGATTTTCTCAGAAAACTCCATTGAAGCCGTTATCCACTTCGCAGGATTCAAGGCGGTGGGCGAGTCGGTTTCGGACCCCCTTCGCTACTACGATAACAATCTGATAAGCACCATCACACTTCTTGAGGTTATGAAAGAATTCTCCGTCTGCAGACTTGTGTTTTCTTCGTCCGCCACAGTTTACAGAAGTGAGGAGACAATGCCCGTAACCGAGGAAGCCTCTCTGGGTGCTTCCAATCCCTACGGAAGGACAAAGCTCTTTATCGAGGAGATGCTTCGTGATCTCTGTGCTTCCGAGAAAGAGATGAGCGTGGCGCTTCTCAGGTACTTCAATCCCGTAGGCGCTCACGAAAGCGGTCTTATCGGCGAGGATCCCAAGGGTGTTCCCAATAACCTGATGCCCTTTATCACTCAGGTTGCGGTGGGAAGAAGAGAGAAACTCTCTGTTTTCGGCAATGATTACGAAACTCCCGACGGCACCTGTCAGCGTGATTACATTCACGTTTGTGACCTTGCAAGGGGTCACGTCCTTGCCACACGCTACGTTTTTGAGCACAAAGGCTGTGACACCTTCAATCTGGGTACAGGCAGACCTGTGAGTGTCCTTGAGCTTGTGGAGGCTTTCAAGAGCTCCACAGGTGCAAAGGTTCCCTATGAGTTTGCACCCCGTCGTGCAGGTGACATTCCCACACTGTTTGCATCCTGTCAGAAAGCAAAGGATGTTCTCCGCTTTGAGGCACAGCTTAACATCGAGGATATGTGTCGCTCAGCTTATAACTGGCAGACAAAGAATCCTCTGGGCTACGACACAAATGACTAACACACAGCACCGTCAGGCAAATGGCGGTGCTTCTTTTTTTCGCTGGAAGTAGAGCTTGATTTCCTCAGGACTCAGGCTTGCAATCTGAGAGGTTGCGTCCGCCTCAATTGAATTTGTGCTTTCTTTACTTTCCTTCATGTTTACTTCACTTTGCTTTACTTGAGTTGAGTTAAATTGACTTAAATTAACTTTACTTAAATTGGGTCGGATTTCTTCCGGAATTTTGTCGGTGTCAACTTCGTATTCTTTGCGTGAATTGACTCTCAGCTTTTCCATGGTGTTAACGTAAATCGAGGGGCTTTTTTTGGAGGGCTGAATGCTGTTGTGCTGGTACCAATGCTTAAGGATATATATCCCGTCAATGCCGATGAGAAAGCCCTTTTCGGTAAGTTCCTCAAGGTGTTTTTTCTGAGCTCTTGCAAGCTTTGTGACCATGGAAGGATTTATCACCGCACCCTCGTCATCGCAGTGCAGAAGAAGCATGGTGTAAAGGGTCTTGAGCTTGTCGCTCAGATTTAAAAAAATATCGCTCTCGTAAAAATCTGTTGAGATGCAACGTCGTCTTGCCATAATTTTAATCTCCTTTTAATAAAATTTTCGAAACTTTTCAAAAAAGTCCCTTCACTAATGGGTATGAAAAGAGAAAAAATTGCATAGATAAGTGCAATTTATAAAAAACTTTTTTTGATCTTTCTAAAACGTGCTGAGAGCGCAATGGGTTTTCGAGAAAACTTGAAGAAAAGTCCTTTGGGTGGTATAATCTCATAAGACTGATTTGGAGATGATTTTTATGCTTTGGTTTATCATAGCTCTCTTTATTCTGATACTTGTTTTGTTTATAGTTTTGCTTGAGGTCTGCTTCTTCAGATGCTTTTACGTCAAGGAGAAAAAGATTCTTAAAGAGGATGAGTTTGAGATCGCCGATGGGGAGTGCTACGAGCCCTTTCGTGAGTATATGATCGAGAGGATGAGAGAGACCCGTTCAGAACCTCACACAGTACATAAGATCCGCTCCTTTGACGGTCTTACTCTCTTCGGAAATTTCTATGATCTTCACAGCGACGGCGCCATCGAGCTGATGTTTCACGGATACAGAGGAACTGCGGAGAGGGATCTCTGCGGTGCAGTGAACAGGTGTAAGAGCTTGGGCCACAGCGCCTTTATTGTTGACCAGCGTGCCTCGACCCGAAGCGACGGAAAGGTTATCACCTTTGGCATAAACGAGAGCAAGGACTGTCTGCGTTGGGTGGATTATCTGGTAGAATTGTTCCCCAAGAGAAAAATAATTCTGACCGGCATTTCTATGGGCGCGGCAACGGTTCTCACCGCCGCCGGAAATCCCCTGCCCGAAAACGTGGTGGGTGTAATTGCGGACTGCGGTTTTACTTCTCCAAAAGAAATAATAACCAAGGTCATCACCGAGGATATGCACATCCCCGGCAAGCTCCTCTATCCCTTTGTGAAGCTTTCTGCAAGGCTCTTTGCAGGCTTCGATCTGGAGGAAAGCTCCGCTCTTGAGAGTGTAAAAAAATTCACCCTTCCCGTGCTTCTGATTCACGGAGAGGATGATAATTACGTGCCCTGCGAGATGAGCCGCCGACTCTATGCGGCCTGCACCTCAAGGAAGACCCTCTTTACCGTCAAAGGGGCTGACCATGGACTCAGCTACCTTATGGATAAGGAGGGCTACGTGAAAGCCTTTGAGGAATTTGAGCGCAACCTTTCAGAGTGATTTTCGTGTGGATAATGCTATAATCCATCAGTAATATTCGGTGACAGCTTCCTTTTGAGGGAGCCTTTCGGGCGGCCAATGACCGCCCCTACGGTAGAAAAAAGCCCTCCTTGTGTAAAGGAGAGTTTCATCCGTAGGCTGATGGGAGGATTGTATACCCTTTCCTCAAAATTAACTTTCGGGGCGCTGAGGCATCGCCCCCTACGGAAAAACGTGCGATTGATATGATTGAAATAAATTACAAATAACGTTTGACATATAATCGTAAA
>JAZSME010000144.1:0-9196 GCA_045535715.1 Ruminococcus sp.
CTTGCGATACCGATAGCACCCTCAGCAGCTGCGAAGGACTCGTGGCCTGCGAGGAATGCGAAGCACTTTGTTTCATCTCTTAAGAGCATTGCGCCTAAGTTACCGTGGCCGAGACCAACGTTTCTCTGCTCTGCTACAGAACCGGGGATACAGAAAGCCTCAAGGCCGATACCGATAGCCTCTGCAGCCTCTGCAGCTGTTTTTGTGCCCTTCTTAAGAGCAACTGCGCAACCCAGTGTATATGCCCAGGATGCGTTCTCAAATGCGATAGGCTGAACGCCCTTAACGATTTCGTCGGGGTCAAAGCCGTTGTCAAGACAAAGCTGACGTGCTGCCTCTAAATCTGCAATACCGTACTCAGCAAGGCATTTGTTGATTTTAGGCATTCTTCTGTCCATACTTTCAAATGTTACTGCCATTTCTAAAATCCTCCTTGCTTATTCTTCACGGGGGTCAATGTACTTAGCGGCGCCGTCGAAACGACCGTACTGACCGATGTTTGCTTTATAAGCCTCATCAGGGCTCATACCGTGACGGATGTCTTCCATCATTTTGCCGAGCTTAACGAACTGATAGCCGATAACCTCATTGTTCTCATCAAGAGCAGTCTTGAGAACATAGCCTTCTGCCATTTCCATGTAACGAACGCCCTTGTCCTTTGTGGAGAACATTGTACCAACCTGTGAACGGAGACCCTTACCAAGGTCCTCAAGGCCTGCGCCGATGGGAAGACCGTCCTCGGAGAAAGCTGTCTGGCTTCTGCCGTAAGCGAGCTGCTCGAAGATGTTTCTCATAGCGGTGTTGATTGCGTCACAAACAAGGTCTGTGTTAAGGCACTCAAGGAGTGTCTTGCCGGGAAGAATCTCTGCTGCCATAGCTGCGGAGTGAGTCATACCGGAGCATCCGAGAGTCTCAACAAGAGCCTCTTCGACAATACCGTTCTTTACATTGAGTGTGAGCTTACATGTACCCTGCTGGGGTGCACACCAGCCTACACCGTGAGAAAGACCGGAGATGTCGGAAATCTGATAGGATTTTACCCACTTGCCCTCTTCGGGAATGGGTGCAGGACCGTGCTTGGGTCCTTTTGCAACAACGCACATTTTCTGTACTTCATGTGAATAATTCATTGTTTGCGTTACTCCTTTCTGAATTAAAAAATTGAGATAACTCATACATCGCTATTATAAGGCTTTTTTCTCCTACTTGCAAGTGTTTTTTTGAGACTCGTCGCAAGTTATCGGCTTTTTTATATAATCTTCACGAAAATCCTCGGGAAACTCCTTTTTCATTGACAAGTATCTCAGCCGAGTGTTATACTGAAATTACTGAATATCGAGGTGATTTTGTGAAAAGATTTTTAAAGATAATGCTCTGCGTGTTGCTTTCGTGCCTGATTCTTTGCGCCTGCGGTAAGAAGGATGGCAAAGCCTCAGATAAACCTTTGGGAACAACGGCTTCTCAGAGCGAAACCGAAGTTTCCTCAGAGGCACCGGTTACCGAAACAGAGACAACCACCGAGGAAAAGCCCACAGGAACACTTCCTCACGGCACCGACGGTGTGGTGGAGACTTTTGACTACAAGGCAGAGTACCTTGAAATAATAGAGGTTTACGAACGTGACTTCGGCACCATCCCCGAGGGAGAGTCCTTCTTCTTGGGTAGCGGTCTTTACTATGCAAACCTTGTGGATTTCGACAAAAACGGCACCCCCGAGCTTGTACTCGGTCATATAAATGTGGGCACGGAATACGAATACTTCGAGATGAAATATACCATCTATGCTGTTGTGGACGAGAAGGTTACCCCCATAGAGTCAGGGGACCTCTATAAGACCGGCGGCCCGGATCCCTCCGTTTATATATGCTATACAGAGGATCTTGCGTATTTTGTAACAGGAACCTCTCAGGCTTTTACTGTGAACAATTACAAGACGTTCAACGGTAAGGAGTTTGAGACTGCTTTCAGTTTTGAACTTAGCGGATATGCTGAAGACGGAGCTGTTGGTTGCAAGGTAAACGGAGAAGATGTGTCCTATTCAGAGTATCTGACCGCTGTGGAGGAGCTCGACAAAAGCATAGTGAAATCCGATAACTTCTTCCTCTTCTGGGACAGAAACGAGACAGTAGAGCGTCTTGAAGCTACAAAGGACGCCCTCAGAGGTTAACTTAATAACAGAAAAAGGGAGGCTTTTGCCTCCCTTTCTTTATGCTTCTTTGATTTTTTTGCCTGAGATATGCAGGGGTGTAACGCTGATGAGAACCGTCTCGCTCAGGTACTTCTCTATCTCGCCTTCCACAAAGACCTTGTCATCCGTAAATTTTGCGCTGAGCTTTCGTGTGATTTCTGCTGTAATGCAGGGATCATCAATAATCTCAGCTTCGCCGAAGACGATAACGCTCTCCACGTCGTATGCCCAGCTGTCTGAAACCTTTTCCTTCACATAAGTGGTGAAGGAAACCTTTGAGCATTTCTTTATGGAGTCCTCCCGATGTCCTCCCCTTCCGCAGTGGAAGTAGAGCTTACACTCATCCTCATCAAAATAATGATTCATAGGGACTCCGTAAGGATAGCCGTGGTCACCCATAACGGAGAGTATTCCTCTTTTTGTACTTTTCAGAATTTCAAGATTTCTCTCGGTACAGAGGGCTTTTTCTTTTTTGGAAATTCCTCGGAACATATAATCACCTTCTGATAAATTATACCTTAAGCACCTTGTATGAGCAGGGTGCTATTTTTTCTTCGTAGTATCTGCCTCTGAAATTAAAGCGGGCAGTTTCCTCGTTGTGGGAAATGTTTATGAATACAAGTCTTGTGTCCTCGTCACAGCTTCTTGCAAAGACCATATACTCGTTCATGGTGAAAACTCTCTCGAAATTGCCGTAGCGAAGGGCAGGAGAGGTTTCTCTGAGGTTTTTGAGATCCACAAGGTGAGCAAACAGGCCCTCGTCCTTGATCTCGGGATTATCTACGTCAACTGCAGGTCTTAAGGGGGCGTCGCTGTGATGAGCCTTCTCGCCTTCTGCGCCGTATTCGCTCATATAGTAGATGCTGGGAATGCCGGGCATGGTGTACATAAGAGTGTAGGCGGTCTTGAGATTTTCTCTGTGGTTTTTGAGTACAGAGGAGATTCGGTTAACGTCATGGTTGTCAACGAAAGAGTAGAGAGTGGAGTTTTTGTAAATACCCCAGGGGCCGAACTGGCGATCAAGAGAGCTCATGATCTCAAAGAGGTTCTTTGAGGTTATGCTGGAGTGAATGCCCTTGTAGCACTCGTAGTTGGTGACGGAGTGAAGCATTCCGTCCTTAAGCCAAGGCTCGTAGTTTCCGTGGGTAAGCTCGCCCATCAGCCAGAAATCGGGATTCTTTGATTCAGTGAAGGCTCGCAGCTTCTTGAAGAAATCGAGGTCGATGCAGTCAGCGGCGTCAAGGCGCAGACCCTCAATGCCAAACTCCTCTATCCACATATCTACGCTGTCAAGGAGATATTTTGTGACATCGGGGTTTTTGAGGTTGAGCTTCACAAGCTCCTCGTGACCTGCCCAGCAGTCATAGGAAAGGTGGTCGTTGTAGCGGTTGTTTCCGCAAAAATTAAGGCCTGAGATCCAGTCTCTGTACGAAGAGTTTTCTCTGTTTTTCAGCACGTCCTCCACAGCGAAGAAGCCTCTGCCCACGTGGTTGAAGACACCGTCGAGAACAATTCGGATACCCGCCTCTCGAAGCTCCTCTGAGACCTTTTTGAAGTCCTCGTTGGTGCCCAGTCTGGAGTCGATTTTTCTGTAATCCCAGGTTTCATAGCCGTGATATCTGGAGTGGAAAACGGGACCGATATATAGGGCGTTAACGCCCAGAGCTTTCATTCTGGGGATCCATTTTGCAACCTTCTGAATGCGGTTAACGGTTTCTGTCATAGGATTTTCTGCGGGGGCGCCGCAAAATCCTAAGGGATAAATGTGATAAAAAATACAGTCTCTGGGTTCGAATTTGTTCATAAGTCCTCCTGTTTTATACCGAGCGGTATATTGATGATAAAAATATATCTGTATTAAGAATATATGCCGTAAAGGAATTGTTGGCGAATGCGAAGCGCGGTTTCGTCAGAGAGAAGCTCTTCGTTTTTGGAGTAAAGGTAGGCGCTTGTGTTGGCGCTGACAACGCCTATAAAGCTCATTGTGCACTGAGTCTCTTTGCCCCTTAAGTTGCCTGCGTTCTTTGAAGCTTTGCAAAAAAACTCGTTGATAAGATCAAACTCTTTCTTTATATAGGGTGCGGCGGTAAGGGATGCAGCATCCTCTCCCGAACGAAGGGTCAGAGAGCTTCTGAATGCAAAGAAATCCTCGCTGAAAAGGGCTGTATCAAAGAAAACGCGAATGAGTCGGAAAACGGAAAGGGAAACATCCTCGGGCAAGGTGAGTGCTCCCTCCAGCTTTCTGAGGAAATCGGTATAGTACACCTTGAAAATATCCTGAAGAAGGCCTTCCTTTGAGCCGAAATAGTGATACATGGTGGGCTTTGTGACACCTGCGGCATCCACAATTTCCTGAGCGGAGACGCCGTCGTAACCTTTTTTGGCAAAAAGTCGAAGAGCACATTCGAGAATTTGCTGTCGGTTGTCTTTGTTTTCTGTGATCATTTTATCACCTCACGAATTTAGTATACCAAACGGTATAGAGTCTGTCAAGAGGAATTATTTTTTTCGGCAGGAGCAAGTAAAAAACACCGCCAAGTATCTTTGGCGGTGTTTTACTTGGAAAGTATATGTGGTTTTAGTCAAAGGAGCTTATAAGGCCTGCAACCTTTTTCTGAATCATTGTGGCGTCTCGGATGTTTACCTTTCCGTCTGTGTTGACATCGGCGTTTTTGAGTTCTGCTCCCTCAACGGGAAGGCCTGCAAGATGCTTCTGAATCAATGTTGCGTCACGGACATTTACCTTCAGGTCGGAGTTTACGTCACCGCGGATTCGGACATCCCATCCAAGCTTTGCCCAGACATCAAGTTTTTCCCGGAGGGTGCTGTAAGATGACTCTCGGTGCAGAATTTCTTCTGTTTGAAGATCGGTATCGGGATTGGGATTTGTTGAGGGTTCATCAAGGGTTGAGTCTGATATAGGAGGAGCCTCCGAACCTCCTTCGGTGGGCTTTTCTGTGGGACACACGGTAGGCGCGCAAGTAGATGCCTCAGGAGGCGCGCAAGTGGGTGCCTCAGTGGGCGCGCAAGTGGGTGCGCAAGTGGGTGCCTCAGTGGGCGCATAAGTGGGTGCCACAGTGGGCGCACAAGTGGGTGCCTCAGTGGGCGCAGTAGAGGGTGCCTCAGTGGGCGCAGTAGGCTCATAGGTAGGAGTCTCGGTAGGGCATTCGCTGGGGGCTTCCGTAGGACACTCAGTGGGCGGATAGTTGGGCTCTGTGGGCGGATAGTTGGGCTCGGTGGGTGCCACAGGGATGAAGGGGTCATCGGGATTCATAGTGGGGCTTTCTGTAACGGTCGGTTTGGGATGCTCTGTGGGTAATGTGGGAATCTCTACGGTAGGCTCTGTGGGAGAGCAGGAAGAAGAGTATATGACTTTTGTTGTTGAGCCCGAGAAGATATTGAGAGAATTCCAGTCGGGGGTCTCAAGGAAACCATAGTATCCGTCTGTGTAGTAGTAAAACCACTCGCCCTTGGCGTTATCCCGGTTGTTGAGAGCGTCCTTATAGCCGAGAACATAAATCATTCCGTCAAAACTTTCGAGACCCAGAGGATAATACTCCTTTTCTCCCTTTTCGTAGCCAGAGAGGTCTATTGTGATGGTTTTGGGGCTGTAAACCGGTAAAAGATTGCCGTTTGCGTCAAGGAGATAGGGTCTTGAGCGGAAGACGATTTCGGTGACGCCCTTGGGAACCTTCATAGAATAAACTCCGGGGGTGTTGGTACTCTGACCGTAGTAGTGAAGCGTGGGATAGGTGTCCTCGGGGGATTCCTTCCAGCAAGCGTAAATAGTGCTGTAACCGGATATCCAGCTGTCGGGAATGTAGAAGTAGAATGTGTAGCACTTATAAAGGCTTAGAACAAGCTCTGTCTTTGCAAGAGGGGTCAGAGCAAAAGCTGTGTCTTCACAAAGAAGGATGCGGTTGACTGTGGGATAGTCCAGAGTTTTGAGATTCGGGTTTTCTGAAAAAGCGTAGTGGTCGATACGATACAGGCTTGAGGGAAGCTTTACATACTCAAGATTTGGGCAGTTTGCAAAGCTTTCGGCGCCTACTAACTTCACACCCTGAGGAAGATTAAGTTCTTTAAAACCACAGCAGGCAAAAGCACTTTCACCGATGGTGGTGAGATTTTCCAGATCTGAGGGGAAGTCCTCAAGGCCGGATTTATAAAATGCTCTTTTTCCTATTGTTGTGAGCTTTTTGGGGAAATCAACCTGAGTGAGGGCGGTACACCCTGCAAAAGTGTCCTCAGGGATAACCTTGATGCCGTCGGGCAGGGAGATGCTCTTAAGAGAGGTACAGCCGTAGAACATACCCTTTCCCAGAGAGGATGCGTATTGGTCAAAGTTTACCGTGGTCAGGCTCTTGCAGTTTCTGAACACGTTATCAAGGAAGGTGACACCCTCGGGGATGGTGACTTCCTTTAGATAAACACAATCATAGAAAGCGTCGGAGTTTACGTGGGATATGGTCATAGGCATGGTGACACTTGTGATATCAAGACCCATAAAGGCACATTCGCCTATGGAAACCACGTATTTTCCATCTATTTTTTCGGGAATCTGAACTTCTCTTTCTTCACCTATGTAACGAAGGATCTGAATATCTCCCATTAAGGATATTCTGTAAAGGTAATCCTCGTTGGCAGCAATGATTTCCTTTTTATCAGTCGCCTGAGCAGGTGCGAATACACCTGTAAGCATCAGCGACAGCAGAACCATACTGATGAATTTTAATGCTATTTTTCTCATAACTCCACCCTCTCTCACTCAATTTCGCTGATTGCACTTACGGTTTTCGTGGTGTCAATCTTGGAAAGAGTGCCGTTTTTTAACTCAAAAACTGTCCAAGCGTTTCCCTCTGCGCTAAGGGACAGCTCATAAACCTCAATTATTTGTGACCCTTTGTAGAGAACAACAGAAGCCTTAGTGCTTCCGAAATTCTCTTTGTATTCGCCGCTTAGGTGGGAGTAAGAACCCACACAGTAGCGGATAAGCGTATTTTCCTGGGGGTTGAAGGTGATGGTTTCGGGGCCGTCCCCTGTGGTGCTGTCGGTATCAAGAGCGGCAATAACCTCACCTTGGTCGTTCGTGATATCGCTTCCGAAGTAGTAGAGAGTCTCCGTTTTATCGTTTTCTGTGATGCTGAGCACAGCGTCGAGATCGCAACCTCTGTCCCAGGTGAGGACCGCGCGGTAGGTGTCCTCTGTCATAACCGGAGAGATATATATGTTTTCGCTCTCGCTTCTTATGGGAGCGGTGAGGGTGATGTAGCCCTCAACACTTATTTCCGCGGTGAGACTCTTATTCGGAAGGTTTGCGGTAATTAGTCCGTTTTCGTCGGAAAGTGTCTCGATGGGATTTCCGCTTTCGTCAGAGAGCAGCTCTCCCGAGGAATCTCTGAAGACTACCCGAGCACCCTCAACTCCGTTTGCGTCCACAGCGGAGCGAATGGAGATGGAGACATATCTGTTTTCGGCGGTTAAATCCTTACTGCTGTTCTTTCTCATTCCGAAGATAAGCGAAAGCCCGAGAATAATTGCAAGGGTCGCCGCAACGGAAGAGATAATAAGTGGCGTTTTGTTTCTCTTCGGTTTTTTGTTTTCTTCTTCAGAAAAAGCTCGCAGATTTTTGAGAAGCTTATCTTCAAAATCCACAGGTACGGGGATGCTGTCTGCGGCTTTTCTGTATTCGGTTTTAAAGAGTTCTTCGCTCACAGATAATCATCTCCTAACTTTGTTTTCAGTAGTTCTCGTGCCCTTTGAAGTCGGGTAGTTACCGAGGAGGGGGTGCTTTCCTGAATCTTTGCAATTTCCTTGACGCTGTAACCCTCGTAGTAAAAGAGGTGAATGACCAGCCTGTATTTTTCGGGAAGCTCCATCACTGCTGACATAAGTCCCGAGTCGTAGCTGTCATGAGTGCTTAAGTTTTCGTCAAGATCGCTGCGCCCCTTTACGGCGGCGGAGGAAAGGTGACTTTTGCAAAGGTTTATGGTTATGCGGATGAGCCACGCTTTTTCGTGCTCCTGCGAGAGGAAAACAGGCGCTTTTGTCATATATCTGCAGAAGGCTTCCTGCACCATATCCTGTGCGTCATCCATATTCTTCGTGTATGTATAGGCGACCTTAAGAAGCCGTTCTGAGTGAAGTCGTACTGCGTTCTCCACTTTCTTCATATTTACAGACAAAAGCTCACCTCCTCACCCTAAATACTTTTTAAGGACTCAATATGTCTCAAAAAAATAAAATAATTTTCATAAAGTCTGTTTCTATCATATCACAAAGCCCTTTTTGCATCAACGAGAAATAAAAATAAAAAATTTAAAATTTGTGAGACAAAAGCGTGGTGCTGATGGTATTATATACGAAGAGGAAACTCATACTCTGACAAACGAGGTGCCGGATATGAAAAAACTTTTATCGTTGATAGTAGTGTTTGCTCTTCTGTTAAGCACATCCGTGATTTTTGCAAACGCTGAATACAGTACAGATTATTTCTACATTGAGCCTGCTCCCGGAGTTGTGGGTGCTGAGACCTACGGCTTCAGAAATCCCGACGGTTGGGACGAAGTCTATGTCTATGCACGTCTTGGCTGGGCAGGAGATGTTGAGAATGCTCCCTGGCCGGGGGTAAAGCTTAAGCCGAGTTGGGTTGCGGGCTACGGCGAGATTTACACTTATTCCTTTGCCTCGGGTTATTTCCGGGACTTGATTTTTAACGACGGCAAAACTCCCGTAAATCCTTATAATCAGTTCAAGGACCATATATATGAAATGATAAACCGACCCACAGACGAGCCCTTTGTGGATTGGGATATCTTCCTCACTCCCGAGAACTCCACATACAAGGAGCTTTATCATCACTTTGGGGACAATAAGGAGTTTCCCGAATATGTTCTCATTGAACTTGCTGCTGACGAGGAAAAGCAAGTTCCCTGTGTGTCAGTTTTCGGAAACTATCTTATGAGAGACTTATGCTCCACCTTTCCCTTTGCCCACCGATATGCTGTC
>JAZSME010000034.1:0-10283 GCA_045535715.1 Ruminococcus sp.
CGCTCGATGTTTTCATTTTCAAGCTCGCCCAGGAAGCGATAATACCGTGGAAGACGGCGAATCACAGGGGTCGAAATTACCTGCTTAGCCATTTCACATGCTCCTTACTGCATCAGTGCTGCGAGACGAGCATTGATCTCCTCAAGGAATTCCTTGGAGTTGACCTTCTTCTTGTTCTCCAGAGAGGACAGCAGATACAGGTCACCCGTCATCACGCCATCCTCGATGGTCTGGATGGTTGCCTTCTCCAGCTTGTCAGCATACTCGCAGAGTGCCGGAATGTTGTCCAGCTCGCCGCGCTTACGCAGCGCACCGCTCCATGCAAAGATGGTAGCAACAGAGTTTGTGGAGGTCTCTTCGCCCTTAAGATGCTTGTAGTAATGTCTCTGAACTGTGCCGTGAGCAGCTTCATACTCGTAAACGCCGTCGGGAGATACGAGAACGCTGGTCATCATAGCAAGAGAGCCGAAGGCAGTAGCAACCATGTCGCTCATAACGTCGCCGTCGTAGTTTTTGCAAGCCCAGATGTAACCGCCGTTGCTTCTGATAACTCTTGCAACTGCGTCATCAATGAGGGTGTAGAAGTACTCAATGCCTGCTGCTTCAAACTTCTCTTTGTATTCATTATCAAAGATTTCCTGGAAAATATCCTTGAAGTTGTGATCGTAAATCTTGGAAATAGTATCCTTTGAAGAGAACCATACATCCTGCTTTGTATCAAGAGCATAGTTGAAGCAGGAACGAGCAAAGGAAGAGATGCTCTTGTCTGTGTTGTGGATGCCCTGAATGATGCCGTCACCCTTGAAATCCATAATGGTAGCGCGGCTCTCGTTGCCGTCCTTGTCTGTGATGCAAAGCTCAGCCTTAGCACCTGCGGGAGCCTTCATCTCAGTATTCTTGTAAACGTCACCATAAGCGTGACGTGCAATTGTGATGGGCTTTGTCCATGTGGGAATGAAGGGAGTAACGCCCTTAACAAGGATGGGTGCTCTGAAAACAGTACCGTCAAGGATAGCACGGATTGTGCCGTTGGGAGATTTCCACATTTCCTTAAGATCATACTCTGTCATTCTTGCAGCGTTGGGAGTGATGGTAGCACACTTAACTGCAACACCATACTTCTTTGTAGCCTCAGCACTGTCGATGGTAACCTGATCATTTGTTTCGTTTCTGTGCTCGAGACCGAGATCGTAATATTCAGACTTCAGGTCAACGAAGGGAAGGATGAGCTCATCCTTGATCATTGCCCAGATGATTCTTGTCATTTCGTCTCCGTCCATCTCAACGATGGGAGTGGTCATTTTAATCTTATCCATTGTTCTGCTCCTTAGTGTAGTTTAAGAGACCGCCTGCAAGGATAATATCCTTCATTCTCTCGGTAAGCTCACACTTAGCCTCGATCTTTTCGCCTGTGGTCTTGTTCTCAATAATAACGTTGCCGCCGTTCTTTACAATACTTCTTACCCCGGGAAGGACTATCTCGTTACCGAGAGCCAGCTTGTCGTAGTCTGCCTCGTTTACAAACTCAAGGGGAAGAATACCGGCGTTGATAAGGTTAGCTCTGTGAATTCTGGCAAAAGACTTTACAAGCACAGCCTTAACACCAAGATAGAGAGGTGCAAGAGCAGCATGCTCACGGGAAGAGCCCTGACCGTAGTTTACGCCACCAACGATGATGGAAGAGCCTATAGCCTTTGCTCTCTCGGGGAACTCCTTGTCACATACAGTGAAGCAGTGCTGTGAGATAGCGGGGATATTGGAACGCAGGGGAAGAATCTTTGCGCCTGCGGGCATAATGTGGTCTGTTGTGATGTTGTCCTCAACCTTGAGAGCAACGGATGCTTCAATGCTCTCCTCCATGGGCTTGGTTGTGGGGAAGGGCTTGATGTTGGGACCGCGAAGAACCTCAACTGTGTCCATCTCAGCCTCTGCAATAGGCTCGATGATCATATTGTCGTTGATGAGGAACTTCTCAGGGAGCTTGATTTCAACAGCATCGCCCAGAGTTCTGGGGTCAGTGAATACACCGGTAAGAGCGGATGCAGCAGCAGTTTCGGGGGAAACAAGATAGATCTGACCGTCAGCGGTACCGCTTCTGCCTTCGAAGTTTCTGTTAAAGGTTCTCAGAGAGATACCGGCTGAGTTGGGAGACTGACCCATACCGATACAGGGACCGCAAGCGCACTCAAGAATTCTTGCGCCTGCAGCAATAAGGTCAGCGAGAGCGCCGTTCTGAGCCAGCATATTGAATACCTGCTTGGAACCGGGAGCAATTGAAAGTGATACTTTGGGAGAAACTGTCTTACCCTTAAGGATAGCAGCAACTCTCATAAGGTCGAGATAAGAGGAGTTTGTGCAGGAGCCGATGCAAACCTGATGAACTTCCTTCTCACCGATCTCCTCGATTGTCTTGATGTTGTCGGGGCTGTGAGGACATGCTGCCATAGGAACAAGTGCACCAAGGTCAATGTCAACAACCTTGTCATAAACTGCATCCTCGTCAGCGGAAAGCTCGATCCAGTCCTCAACGCGGTTCTGTGCCTCGAGGAAAGACTTTGTAATCTCGTCAGAGGGGAAGATGGATGTTGTGGCACCAAGTTCTGCACCCATGTTTGTGATTGTAGCTCTTTCGGGAACTGTGAGAGTCTTAACGCCCTCGCCGCCGTACTCAATAATCTTGCCTACGCCACCTTTAACGGAGAGCAGACGAAGGACCTCGAGGATAATATCCTTAGCGGATACCCAGGGACGGAGCTTGCCTGTAAGGTTTACTCTTACCATCTCGGGCATGGTGATGTGATATGCACCGCCGCCCATAGCAACAGCAACGTCGAGACCGCCTGCACCGATAGAAAGCATACCGATACCGCCGCCTGTGGGTGTGTGGCTGTCGGAGCCGATGAGTGTTTTACCGGGGCGAGAGAATCTCTCAAGGTGTACCTGGTGGCAGATACCGTTACCGGGTCTTGAGAAATAGATGCCGTGCTTCTTACAAACAGACTGAATGAATCTGTGGTCGTCAGCATTCTCGAAACCTGTCTGAAGAGTGTTGTGATCTATGTAAGCCACGCTTCTCTCTGTCTTAACACGGGGAACGCCCATAGCCTCGAACTCAAGGTAAGCCATAGTACCTGTGGCATCCTGAGTGAGAGTCTGGTCGATCTTAAGGGCAATGTCTGTGCCCTTTATCATCTCGCCTTCCACGAGATGAGCTTTAATGATTTTTTCTGCAATAGTATATCCCATATCGGAATCCTCCTTCTTAATTTGCACATATATGTATATTATATAACAATAGAGACAAGATGTAAAGAAAAAATCTCTTAGCTCTCTGCTGATATACACCCTCAGAGCAAAGTAATTTTCATATAATATTACCATAGTAATTGAAGTTGCGATGTGATATAATCTTAAACTGGATATTGATTGTTTTTTGATAAGGATGATATGAATGGCAAAGAATGAAAACTTAAGAAACGTTGCGATTATTGCTCACGTTGACCACGGAAAGACAACTCTTGTTGACCAGCTCCTCAGACAGAGCGGTATTTTCCGCACAAACGAGGTTGTGGCAGAGAGAGTAATGGACTCCGGCGACCTTGAGAAGGAGAGAGGAATTACAATTCTCTCCAAGAACACAGCTGTAAAGTACGGCGACATAAAAATAAATATCGTTGACACCCCCGGACACGCTGATTTTGGCGGCGAGGTTGAGCGAATTCTTATGATGGTTGACGGCGTTCTTCTTCTTGTTGACGCATTTGAGGGCTGTATGCCTCAGACCCGTTTTGTTCTCAAGAAGGCCCTGGGACTTAAGAAGAAGGTCGTTGTAGTTGTAAATAAGATCGACAGACCCGGAGCTCGTCCTTTGGAGGTTATTGACGAGGTGCTCGACCTCTTTATTGAGCTTGGTGCCGATGAGGATCAGCTTGAGTTCCCCGTAGTTTATGCAAGTGCCCGAGAAGGTTTTGCAATGCTTGAGCCTGACGCTCAGGGCGAGGATATGAAGCCTCTCTTTGAAAAGATAGTAGAGGAAATTCCTGCTCCCGAAGGAGACGAGAACGCTTCCTTACAGCTTCTTCTTTCCAATATTGATTACGATGAATATGTTGGCAGAATCGGTATCGGCAGAGTTGAACGCGGCTCCATTAAAGGAGGACAGCAGGCAATCCTCTGTACTCAGTCAGGCGAGCAAAAGAAGGTAAAGATCGCAAAGCTCTACCAGTTCGAGGGACTTTCACGAGTTGAGACAGACTCAGCTACTATTGGTGACATCGTCTGTGTCAGCGGTATCGGCGATATCAATATCGGCGAGACAATCTGCTCTTTGGAGGACGCAGAGCCCCTGCCTTTCATCAAGATAGACGAGCCTACTGTTTCAATGAACTTTATAGTAAATAACAGCCCCTTTGCAGGCAGAGAGGGCAAGTTTGTCACCTCGAGAAATCTTCGTGACAGACTTTTCAGAGAGGTTGAAACCAATGTAGCTCTCAGAGTTGAGGAGACTGATAACACAGACACCTTTAAAGTTTCGGGAAGAGGAGAGCTCCATCTTTCCATCCTTATTGAGCAGATGCGCCGTCAGGGCTACGAATTCCAGGTTTCCCGTCCTCAGGTAATTACCAAGGTTATCGACGGAGTGACCTGCGAGCCTATCGAGTATCTCATGATCGAGGTTCCCGAGACTTACGTAGGAGCAGTTATGGAGAAGCTGGGCTCACGAAAAGCGGAGCTTGTGAATATGGGTACTCGTGACAGCTCAATGACTCACATTGAGTTCAGAATTCCCTCACGAGGTCTTATGGGTTACAGACCCGAATTTCTCACCGATACCAACGGCAACGGTATTATGAACAGCGTCTTTGACTCCTACGAGCCTCTCAAGGGTGAGATCATCACCCGTCACAAGGGCTCTCTCATTGCTCATGAGTCAGGTGAGGCTGTGGCATACGGTCTCTATCAGGCACAGGAGAGAGGAAGACTGTTTATCTCAGCAGGTACCGAGGTTTATGAAGGCATGATCGTAGGAGAAAGCCCCAAGTCCGAGGATCTCACAGTAAACGTCTGCAAGAGAAAGCATATGACAAATACCAGAGCATCCGGCTCTGACGACGCTTTAAAGCTTGTTCCTCCCACAAATCTTTCCCTTGAGCAGTGCCTTGAATTTATTGCTGATGATGAGCTTGTTGAAGTTACTCCCGAATCAATTCGAATGAGAAAAACTATTCTTTCAAAAGAACTGCGAATGAAGAAGGCTTTCAAGAAATGAGTTACGTAATACTTGATCTGGAATGGAATTCCGTTTTCAGTAACAAGCAAAAAAAATATATTAACGAGATTTTTGAATTCGGCGCTGTCAAGGTTTCTGACACCATGGAGGTTGTGGATACCTTTGATATTCTTGTCAGACCCACTCTTGCAAAGAGCATAAACCCCTTTGTCAAGAAACTTACGGACATCGACTTTAGCTCTCTCAAAAATGCCGAAGACAACTTTTCTTCTGCAATGAAGAAGTTCTCTGAGTTTCTGGGTGATGCGACTCTGCTCACGTGGAGCACATCGGATCTTCTGGCACTGCTTGATAATCAGAATTATTTCACAGGCGGCTCAAGGATTCCTTTTCTTAAAAAGTACATCAACCTTCAGAGCTATTGCGAGCATTATCTGGGAGTGGGAAGCGCCTCAAGACAGCTTGGTCTCTCAACCTGTGCCGAGCTTATGAACATATCTCCCGAGGGAGATATGCATCATGCTCTCAATGATGCACTTCTGAGCTTCCGTTGCCTTAAGAAGATATTCAAAAGGTCACTTCTTGAGGAGTTCTCCGAGGTTGCCGATGATGAGTTTTACAGAAAACTCACCTTCAAGGCAAAGAATATCACCGACCTGAGAAATCCGCTGGTTGACCGCAGCAAAATGTTTTTTGACTGCCCCGATTGTCAGGTGCGCTGTATTCAGAAGACAAAGTGGAATGTACGAAGCCAGAACTTCAAGGCTGTCTTTGTCTGTCCCGAGTGCAAGAAGGAATTCTCCGGTCAGGTAACGGTGAAGCAGAAGTACGAGGGTGTAGTGTTCACAAAGAAACTCAAGGAAAAAGCCGAGCCTGCAGATAACGCTGAAAACAGCGAGTCACCCGATAATACGCCATAAATTCAGATATTTACCATACAGAAAACCGCAAAGGAGATAATCCCTTGCGGCTTTGTTTTTTGCTAAAGATAGAACAAATATTCGAAAAACTATTGAAAAATCGAAAAATCTGTGTTAGTATTGATGTGTGAGGAAACTCCTCACGCTCAGAGATAACGAATACGGCCCCAATTTGTTATGAGATGAAGACTATCGAAAGGAATATGAAAAATGGACTATCTTTTATGGTCTCGGGAATATACCGAGGAAGCACAGAAGGTGCTGAGGAACATAGAAAAACTCAAGGGAATGGAGAAGACTGTAAAATCCGATGAGCGACAGACACTTCTCAAGAACATTTCAACTCTTCGTGCTGTTTATCACGAGCTCATCGAAACATCAGGATATCTTCAGAAGAGAGCAAGGGAGATGAAGCGAAATGTCGCGTAATTTCTCTTTCGGCGATGAAGCCCTTCTCTCAAAGGCGATCTATTCTCAGTGTTCCTTCGGGAAATCTAACGGCTCCGATCTTAAAAAGATGCGCACCATCCTTTTAAAAGCCATAGCATCAGAGCTTACTTTTCCTCAGCGTTACTGTCTTACCGAGTATTATCTGAGCGAAAGAAAGATGAAGGATATTGCAAAGGAGCTGGGGGTAAATCCCTCAACCGTCACAAGGCATATCAGCAAAGCCAAAGAAAAACTCAGAAGGATCGCAGCCTACTACTAAATAAAAAAACAAGCCTTTTCCAAAAAACGGAAAGGGCTTGTTGTGTTTATAAGAGTATATCAGAGACGGAAATCTTCCTCGGAAAAATTCTTAAATTCCTTGGGAGGCATAACTTTTCTCATTGTGGGATTGTAGTCAAATTTTGAGCATTTGCCTTTTTTGATGGATTTTTTGAAGCGACAGAAGTTCTTACCGCCCATTAAAACACAGTTCTGACAGTAGTCGCACGAGGGCTGAATATTTCCGCCCAGCAGGGGCTTCTTTTTCTTGAACATTCCCATACCTCCTCTTAAATCCAATAAATTACATAAGGAATTATATCATAAACATTATTGTCTTGCAAGTGTCTTTAGTATATAATAAAGTATATCTCATTTATTCGGAGGAGAATGTATGACTTTTCATTCAGATGTAATGTCTTTAAAGGGAAAGAGTGTTCCTTATCTCACATATAACCGACTCTCAGAGCTTTCCTTTATCCGTCACGCCTTTTCAACCCGTCTCGGAGGAGTTTCCGAAGGAATATTCGATTCTATGAACCTTTCCTTCGGAAGAGGAGACTCAGACGAGAACGTACTTGCGAATTATCGACTTTTAGCAGAGAGCGCAGGTTTTCCTTTTGAGTCCCTAACAGCATCAAGTCAGGTACACGAAACCGTGGTGAGAACCGTCACAAAGGAGCAAAGAGGCATAGGTATCACCAAACCCAAGGATATGCTCTCTGTGGATGCACTCATTACCTCAGACACGGAGGTTACACTTGTGACCTACTATGCGGACTGCACACCTCTTTTCTTTGTTGATACAAAAACCCATGCCATCGGCCTTGCCCATGCCGGCTGGAGAGGTACTGTGGGTGATATCGCAGGAGAGGTCATAAAGGCTATGAAGAGAGATTTCGGCACAGAGAGCGAGAATCTCATTTGCGCCATAGGCCCCAATATCGGCAGATGCTGCTACGAGGTATCAGAGGACTGTGCTGAGCAGTTTATGAAGCTTTTTGATAAGGACAGCGGAGTGTACACTTCCGCCTCTGAAGCAGGAAAGTATATGATAAATCTCTCCCTTGCAAACAAGCTTCTCCTTATGCGCTCAGGTGTCAGAGAGGAAAACATTGTGATTTCCGACCTTTGCACAAAGTGTAATTCAGAGCTTCTCTGGTCTCACAGAGCCACAAACGGACAGCGTGGAACCATGTGCGCCATGATGCAGATAATCGATTGAATTTCCGCTCCATTACTTAGGGAGCCGACAAAATCAAAGCCTCCGATATTCCTCGGAGGCTTTTGTTTATCTGATGTTGAGTTTTCCGTTTTTCATAAAAGGTACGTTTGATGCCTTGAATTCTTTTCCGCTTAAATAGGAGAGAGGGCTTTCTTCAATCTCACCAAAGCTAAGCTTATAGGAATACAGAACCTGACCCAGATTACCTTTAACTCTGTAAGGCTTTGCGCCGTACTTTGTATCTCCCAGAAGGGGATGTCCCACAGATGCAAGGTGGGCTCTTATCTGATGGGTTCTTCCCGTAATTAGATTTATCTCAAGGAGAGCATACTTTGTATCAGAGTCCAGTACCTTATAAGCGGTTACTATCTCCTTTGTGTCCTCCTGCGCTTTCTTTGAAACAGAAACCTTGTTGAGCTTTTCATCCTTTGAAAGATTTCCCCTGAGAGTGTCCTCCTTTTTCTTCGGCACACCCTGACAAACACAGATATATCTCTTCTCAATGATTCTCTCTTTGATAATCTTGTTAAGCTCGCGAAGAGCTTCGGCATTTTTGGCGGCAATGATAAGCCCTCCCGTATTTCTGTCAAGGCGGTTAGCCATCGAAGGGGCGAAGGATTGCTCCGATTTGGGGTCATATTCTCCTTTTTTATAAAGGTAGTGCTGTACCCTTGCCACAAGGGAGTCAAAGTGATAATTCTTATCAGGATGAGCAAGTAACCCCTGAGGCTTGTCAATGATAATGAGGTTTTCATCCTCATAGACTATGGGGAATCTCGCAGGCGCCTTCATAAATTCAAATTCATCATAGGGAGTCTCAAAGAATTCGTCCTTGATGTAGAAGGTCAGCACATCTCCCTCAGAGAGAATATCCTCAGCGGCACATTTCTTGCCGTTGAGCTTTATGTACTTGGTTCTCAGATATCTGAACATCAGGGATTTGGGCATGGTTTTGAATCTCTTCTGAAGAAATTTCTGCATGCTCTGTCCCGCGTCGTTTTTGCCGATATTAAGTGTCCTCATATAAACACCCTTTCCATATAGAGAGATTATATCAGCAAACTTAGAAAAAGACAAGTAAACCATTAACAAATTACACACACATTTTAATTCAATTCATAGTATGAAGAAGAGGTGATGCCAATGAGACAGGGAGGATGCAGAGGAGCGCTCTGTTTTGCAGCTGGGCTTCTTGTTGCCAGCTGTCTTCCGTACGAATTCACCGTGGTGATAGCGGCAATAACCATAATCATACTGTGCTGTATTTTCAGGAGGCGAATGTGTTGAAGGTAGTAGTTCTTGATAATCCCAAATTTTTATCTTTCTTTCTGCGGAAAATATACAGAATCAAGAAACAACCTCAGACAGTTTAAACGAACATAAGAGCCTGCAGAGGGCGGTGATTTACTCACCGTCCTCTGTTATTTTTAAACATCGGCTATATTCGGGTAAGGGGTATGGCAATAAATTGGCTAAAATTATCATTTTACTAAAAATTATCTTGCAACTGTAAGAATATTCTGCTAACATAAAATTATCAAATTATAGGAGGAAAATTAAAATGAAAAGAACTCATAAGTTAGTTTCTCTTCTGCTCGTATGTATGATGCTTGTATCTGCTATCGTTTGCACAGGTATCTTCTCCGTATCAGCAGCAGGTGAGACAGTTTACGTTAAGGTTCCCTCTAGCTATGGCACACCCAACTGCTATATGTGGAACACTGCAGGTGACGAGGACAAGGGCTGGCCCGGTACTGCTATGACAGCAGAGGGCGACGGCATCTACTCCTACACACCCTCAAAGTCTTTTGCTAATGTTATTTTCAATAACGGCAGCGGTCAGACTGACGATCTTGTATATCCCGGCGCAAACCAGATGTACGATATGGAGTCAGGCACATGGGTAGTTTATGATCCCGGTAAGGCAGAGCCCTCCATCACCATCAGCAAGAACGATGGTTCTTCCTTCAAGACAGAGACAGTTACAGTTACTGTTACTGTTAAGAATGCAACTTCCGCTTATTATACAGTTGACGGCGGTTCTCAGGTGAGCTTTACTGACAGCACAGATGTAACTCTCGGTGCAAACACTGCTGTTGGTTCAACTACAACACTCTTTGTTTCCGCTTCAAACGATAACGGCACAGTTACCTCTTCCGCTACATATACAAAGAGAGATGCTTCCTCCGGCGGCAACACA
>JAZSME010000038.1:0-15113 GCA_045535715.1 Ruminococcus sp.
TCCCACTCGATTGTGCCGATGGGCTTGGGTGTGAGGTCATAGAGTACTCTATTGATACCTTCTACTTCGTTTGTAATTCTACTTGTAACCTTGTGGAGAACCTCATAAGGAATCTCTTCGATTGTTGCAGACATAGCGTCAGTTGTGTTTACTGCTCTGATAATAGCAGGCCAGCCTTCATAACGGCTTTCGTTTTTAACTCCAACACTCTTGATATCAGGAACAGCGATGAAATACTGCCAAACCTTACCGGCAAGTCCGAAGTTATCAAATTCCTCACGAAGAATTGCATCAGCTTCACGAAGAGCGTGAAGTCTGTCTCTTGTGATTGCGCCAAGGCAACGAACACCAAGACCGGGGCCGGGGAAAGGCTGACGATATACCATCTTGTGAGGAAGACCGAGAGCTTCACCGACTACACGAACCTCGTCCTTGAAAAGAAGCTTCAAAGGCTCAACGAGCTCAAAATTAAGGTCCTCGGGAAGACCGCCGACGTTGTGGTGTGACTTAACAGCCTTCTTGCCCTCTGCCTGCTTAAAGCTTTCAAGAATATCGGGATAGATAGTACCCTGAGCGAGGTATGTTACATCATCAATTTTTCTTGCCTCATCAGCAAAAACATTGATAAACTCTGCACCAATAATTTTTCTCTTCTTTTCAGGATCGCTTACGTCCTTGAGAAGATCAAGAAAACGATCAGTTGCATCTACATAGATAAGGTTAGCATCAAGTTCGTTTCCAAACATTTCAATAACAGCTTCGCTCTCACCTTTACGCATAAGTCCATGGTTTACATGAACGCAATAAAGCTGTTTGCCAATAGCTTTAATAAGAAGTGCAGCAACTACTGAAGAGTCAACGCCGCCTGAAAGAGCAAGAAGTACCTTTTTGTCTCCAACCTGCTGTCTGATTTCTTTAACCTTTTCATCGATAAAAGCATCTGCAAGCGCTTTAGTGGTGATTCTTTCCATTGAATCAGGACGCTTATTATTTTCCATTCATAACACCTCGCCAAAATTTAATAAAAATATTATAAGCCAAACTTATATATTTTTCAAGTGTATTCGGTAAATAAAATAATACTGACATAGCTGTGAATTTGTGGTAAAAATACACATTACACGTATTGTTTTAGGCAATATAAAGGTTTAGACCCTCTCAGGGTTCGAGTCCCACATAATAAAAAAGAAGAAGCAAGTGCTTCTTCTGAGTGGTGCCGGTAGTGGGACGCACATTAAATAGTTAATCTGCAATGCTCGGCGACCCAATGCATTTGCATTCGGTACCCGCCTTCGCACCTGTCGGCTGCAAAACAGTCCCCCGGACTCTTTTGCTATACGCCTCCAGCCCTCTCAGGGTTCTAGTACCACATAATAAAAAAGAAGAAGCAAGCGCCTCTTCTGAGTGGTGCCGGTAGTGGGACTCGAACCCACACGGTATCGCTACCAACGGATTTTGAGTCCGTCACGTCTGCCAATTCCATCATACCGGCTTATTTACAACGAAAATTATTATACACTATCGGCATTCAAAAAGCAAGCAAAAATAACGGGCAGGAAGAAAAATTCCTGCCCGTTATGTGAAAAATTAAAACTCACCGCTTTCAATAGCTGTGATCATATCAACACGACGAGTGTGTCTGTCGCCGTCAAAAGGAGTTTTTATGAAGATATCGGCAAGCTTTACTGCGGTTGCTTCGTCAATTACACGTCCACCCATACAAAGAACATTTGTGTTATTATGTCTTCTGGTCATTTCAGCACAGAACTCATTGGTAACAGTAGCAGCTCTGATGCCTTTTACCTTATTTGCAACAATACATACACCAATACCTGTTCCACAGCAGATTATGCCTTTTTCGCACTGACCGTCAGCAACAGCCTTTGCAACTTTATATGCGTATTCAGGGTAATCAACGCTTTCGGAAGTATAGCAACCGAAATCGTTATATTCAATACCTGTCTCTTTAAAAGATTCAATAATAGCGTTTTTAATTTCAATTCCGCCGTGGTCACAACCAATAGCAATCATCATTTATTCTCCTTTATTCTTTTCATTATTTTCTCGTTCTTTTCTTTCGCGTTCAGCCTGAGAAAGTCTCAGATATGAAGGCAGAAGTTCAGAAGCTTTTATGGGAGATGCACCTTTTGAAATGTTACAGATAGCACACTGACCAACAGATGAGGCACGCTGCATTCTGATATTATAAGGCGCAATTTCAACAAAATCAGAAAGTTCTCCAAAAGCATCCATCGTAATTGCAGCTCCGTCACCCACCAGAATGACTCTTGCATCGGAATAATTATCTGCAATTTCCGACTTCAGTTCTTCAAGTGAAATCGCTCTGTCATCGCAAATCCGATGAACATCGCCGTCTGAAACTTTAAACAATGCATTGTATACCTGATTTCTTCTGGCGTCCATAACACCGCACACAACACAATCTGTATTTCTCAGATTATAAGCCATAGACTCAAGCGTTGAGACAGCAAAGCAAGAAATATCCTTAACAAACGCAATACCCTTTGCAAGTGCAACTCCGATTCTGACGCCGGTAAAAGATCCGGGACCATTTGAAACGGCAATAAGGTCTATATCCTCTGTGGTTTTTCCGGTAACAAGCAGAAGCTGCTCTATCATCGGAGCAAGTGTTCTGCTGTGTGTAAAATCTGTGTCAATAAAGAATTCGCCCAAAAGCTTATTATCATCGTGAAGAGCAACAGATGCTGCCTTCGCAGAAGAATCAAGGGATAAAGTCAACATAAATTATAACCTTCTGATAATTCTAGTATTTTCATCTTCACCGTACTTAAGTTCAATACGGATCGCATCCTCGGGAATAGAGTCGACGATATTTTCACTCCACTCTATAATCACGATTCCGTTGGAAAGATAGTCAAAATAACCCGTTGAATACAAATCATCAACATCGGTAATTCTATACATATCAAAATGATATACGGGAAATGTTCCGTGATATTCATTAACAATCGCAAATGTTGGGCTGTGAACTCCCGACTTAATCCCAAGGTGTGAGGCAATACTTCGCACAAGAGTTGTTTTGCCTGCGCCAAGATCGCCGAACAAAGCAATAACCTCTGTTCCCCGTAGTTCTTTAGCAAGACTTAAAGCGAATGCATCTGTATCTTCCGGAGAACGTGAAATAAATTCTGTCATAGCAATCAGAACAATCCGCTGATAATACCGGTGTTGTCAACATCAATACGCTCAGCAGCAGGAACTTTAGGTAAGCCGGGCATCGTCATAATATCACCTGTATATACAACTACAAAACCTGCTCCGTTTGAAAGCTTCATATCCTTTACGGTGATAGTGAAACCGGTAGGAGCGCCTAAAAGTGCAGGATTATCAGAAAGAGAATACTGAGTCTTGGCAATACATACCGGAAGCTTATCGCCGCCGAGTGCAGAAATCTCCTTCATTGCTTTCTCTGCCTGTGCAGTAAAGTTCACACCGTCGGCACGATAAATTTCGCGTGCAATGGTTTCAATCTTCTCGCGGATTGTGAGACCGTCTTCATAAATAGGCTTAAAATCAGAGGGCTTCTCGCAAGCTTCAACAACCTTGAGAGCAAGCTCTTTGCCGCCTTACCGCCGTTTGCAAACACATCGGAAAGAGCAAAGTCTGCACCTTTTTCAATGCAGTACTCCTTAATGAAATCAAGCTCGGCTGCTGAGTCGGTAAGGAATCTGTTGATGGCAACAACAACGGGAACGCCATACTTTCTCATATTCTCAATATGTACACCAAGATTAACGATACCCTTTTTGAGAGCATCAAGATTCTCAATAGCCGTATCGTTCTTTGCAACTCCGCCGTTATACTTTAGCGCACGGCAAGTAGCAACAATTACGATTGCTGAAGGCTTGAGTCCTGCGTAACGGCACTTGATATCGAGGAACTTTTCAGCTCCGAGGTCTGAACCAAAGCCGGCTTCAGTAATACAATAGTCAGCAAGCTTCAGAGCAAGCTTTGTTGCTTTTACAGAATTACAACCATGAGCGATATTAGCAAAGGGACCACCATGCATAATGGCAGGTGTAGCCTCGATTGTCTGTACAAGGTTGGGTTTGAGCGCATCTTTGAGAAGAGCAGTCATAGCACCCTCTGCCTTAAGGTCACGAGCATATACCGGATTTCCGTCGTAGGTGTAAGCAACGAGGATATTGCCGAGTCTTTCTTTTAAATCATCAATGTCCTTTGCGAGACAAAGAATAGCCATAACCTCAGACGCAACTGTAATAACAAAGCCGTCCTCACGAGGAACACCGTTAACATTACCGCCCATACCAACAACAGTAAAGCGAAGAGCTCTGTCGTTCATATCGAGACATCTCTTGATGAGAATTCTGCGCTGATTGATTCCAAGCGTATTACCCTGCTGAAGATGGTTGTCGAGCATTGCGCAAAGCAGATTGTTTGCTGATGTGATAGCATGCATATCACCTGTAAAATGAAGGTTAATATCCTCCATGGGAAGCACCTGACTGTAACCTCCGCCTGCTGCACCACCCTTAACCCCGAAAACAGGTCCGAGAGAAGGCTCTCTGAGAGCAATTATAGCTTTCTTACCTATTTTAGCCATAGCCTGACCGAGACCGCAAGTTGTAGTTGTCTTACCTTCTCCTGCGGGTGTAGGATTTATTGCGGTAACCAAAATAAGCTTTCCGTCAGGAGCGTTACTTAAGCGTTCGTTAAGTTCATCGCCGAGTTTTGCTTTATATCTTCCGTATGGTTCAAGCTCTTCGTTCTTGATTCCTAAGGATTCTGCGATCTCTGCGATAGGTTTGAGCTCAGTCTGCTGAGCAATCTGAATGTCTGTAAGCATAAATTGTCTCTCCTTTAAAAGTATCATTCTAAAGAAAATATAAAATCAAACATATTATAGCATTTTAGTCAATTGGTGACAAGTATTTTTTCCACATTTCAAAATACTCTTGATATTTACTCTGATTTTTTATATAATGTTAAATTACAAAAGATAATAAGGCGGTGATTTCTTGGGATCTCTGTTTCAAAGAATCGGCGATTATATAAAGAGAACTGATATTTGGATCTGGCTCTTATGTATTTCCTCAACTGTAATCAGTTCTATACTTCTTTCAAGCGTAGAACGGGCAGGAGGAAAGTTCGTTACAACACAGATTATGGCTGCGGTCATCGGAATTGTTGCAGCCATAGTAATTTCCGTTATTGATTATGAATATATTTCCCGATACTGGGCAGCGCTTGCCGGTATTTCCATGATCCTTTTTCTCAGCGTGTTTCTTTTTGGTATCACGGTAGAAGGTACTGATGACACTGCTTGGCTGAGACTTCCGGGCGGACTCACTTTCCAACCGTCAGAGCTTGTAAAGATATTCTTCATCGTAACCTTTTCAACTCATCTGCATCACCTCAATAAAACAGATAAGTTAAAAACCTTCCCCGGCGTTCTCGGTCTTTTAGGACACACACTTATCCCGGTTGCAATAATCCATTTTCAGGGTGACGATGGTTCTGCTCTCATATTTATGTTTATGGCTCTTATTATGATGTTCGTTGCAGGTGTTCAAGCAAGATACTTCATTACCCTTATTACAGGACTTGCCATCGGAATCCCCGTTGTATGGAACTTCATTATGAACAATGAGCACAGAAACAGAATTCTTGCTCTTGCAGACATCGACGGCAATGCAAAGACCGATTATGGTTGGCAGCAATTTCAGAGCAAAGTCTCGATCGCTTCAGGCGAGCTTTTCGGATATGGTCCTACAAAAGGATACCGAACCGGAGAAGGTCTTGTACCCGAACAGGAAAACGACTTCATCTTCTCTGTTGCAGGCGAAGAGTTCGGGTTTATCGGATGCGTTGTGATCCTCTTGATCCTGCTGTTTCTAATATTCAGAGCTTTTATGAACGCTATCAGCGCCAAGGATGACCTGGGAAAATACATCTGTTACGGAATGTTCGCTCTGCTTGCATCCCAGACAATTATCAATATCGGAATGGTATTGGGACTTTTGCCTGTAATCGGAATTACTCTTCCCTTTTACAGTGCAGGCGGAACTTCATCAATGTGTATTTACTTTGGAATCGGACTTATTCAGAGCGTGAGGCTTCATAACAAAGATGTTGACAATATAAAAATCAGTTATACGAGACACGAAAGAATAAAGATATAAAGAAAGACGGTGACCAAAACGGTCACCGTCTGTTTTTTTACTGAAGTTCAAACAACCATGCAATTGTTTCAGGCATAATCATTCGCCAAGCATACTCATTATGAGAGAACGATGCTTCGTGACAGAATATAACCTTATCCTCAGGATAACCGAGAGCAGTCATCCACTCAGGCATTGCCTTTGCGTAGGGATTAAGTTCTTTTTCGAGGGAATCTCCACCGCCGTTATAGAAATAGATTCTGGGAAGAGAAGCTTTATCTGTGAAATCAAACTTAGCAAGATACTTATCCCAGTCAGCTTTCGGGAACAACATAAACGCAGGTGAAATAGCACCGATTTTACCAAAAACATCCATATTTTCCATACCGATATAGAAAGCTTCAATACCGCCGGAGGAGCTGCCTATAATCGCATTATCTTCCGGATTTTCAGAAACATTATAGTTTTCTCTTACATAGGGCACAACAACATCCGCAACAAAATCAGAGAAGGTCTCCCCTGTTCCGTTTTCAAAGCCCTGTGTGTTGTAAGGAGGAATAACATTACCAATATCAGGGGTAAGTTCATTGTCACGATTACGCTGATTATCAATGCCGACAAGGATAAAGCCATCGTGTCCGTTGTTCTGAAGGCTTGTGGCAATCTTATCAGTTACCCATCCGCCGTAGCCGTTATTGGTACCCAAGAACTGATTCTGTCCGTCAAGAAGATAAATTACAGGGTATTTCTTTGTAGTATCAGCAGGATCATATCCGTTGGGAGTCCAGATTGTGATGGGCTTTTTGTATCCGTCAGGATAATTAAGAGAAACCGTTGTCTGCTTTCCGTATTCAGCTTCATCGTATGCATAAACACCTAAAGGCATGGCTTTCTTAGGTGTATCTTTTGCAATATAAAAACCTGAGCTTGCAACAGAAAGGGAAGCATTCATTGTCTGGCTTGTTCCGTTGTTGAAAACTACTCTGTTAAACTCTGAAACATCAACATCCATTTTATAGATCTTTTCACCAAAGTCATTTGCGCCGAGAAGAGTCATTGCCTCTCCGGGCCACTGAGCATTTTCAACGCCTTTTTCCTCATTATAGAGATAAGCGTTTACAACCGACCAATTCTTGTTATTTGAGAAATAAATTGTGATATTTGTATTCATCTTTTCCACCGGCTCCTCAGGCTCTGTTGAAGGTTCAGATGGCCCAATAACTGTAATTTCGGTATCAATGGGATATGACACTGCCATTCCTGCAACATACTTCTGAATAATGGTTGCGTCATTGACATTTACATTCTCATCAATGTTTGCATCGGAACACAGAAGTGCCTCCTCATCAAGTGTCAGAAGTCCTGCAACATGCTTCTGAATTGATGTTGCATCTTTAACGGTTACCTTCTGATCTCTGTCAGCATCACCAAGCTTCAGGATCGGAACTGAAGTTGCAGAAACCAGTAATGTTGAAAGAAGCATAAGCGCTGCGAGAACGCCACACATTAAAGCCAAAAGTTTTCTTTTCATACTAGAACCTCCTTGATTTCACTAAGATGAACAGAATAAATAAGACAACTCTTCACCGGTAAGGAGAAAATTCGGGAGACAGCTTCTCTGTAGAGCATAAGCTGTTGTCCGTACATATCAAGCAGGACATCCGCGTCTTTTACTCTATCTGTCTTATAATCTACTATAATTATACCATCCTTGTCAATAATCAACAAGTCTACCGCGCCCTGAAGCACAACCTGAGTATCCTCAAATTCCGGACTGATATTTTCCTCAACAAGCTTTGCAGGAATATTAACTGTGAATTTATATTCTCTTATGACCTTCTCTGAACTCAGAACCATATCAGCAACAATGCTTTTCACAAAATTCTTTAATTTTTCTGTATCAAGAAGGGCGACCTGCTCATCTGTCAGATAACCTAAGGCTCTGATTCTTTCAATATCTTCAGAA
Source organism: Ruminococcus sp. (assembly GCA_045535715.1). GTDB lineage: Bacteria > Bacillota > Clostridia > Oscillospirales > Acutalibacteraceae > Ruminococcoides. The sequence continues at coordinate 8,131 of JAZSME010000038.1, forward strand.
ATATCAGCTCTTGCAAGTGAAAAATCACAATGCTCAAGGTAAGTATGCATAGCAGTACCTCGGGAGACACCACTTACTGTCTTTTCTTTGATAAAGTCAGGGACGGGCAGGACTCTGTCCAGCGGCTTATCACTTTTTGAATGAGCAAGCTCAGAGGCTGTTACCTTCTGTGGGATCCTTGACAATTCAATATAAGGATAAATATAGTCAAATCTATCTCTCAGCAAATCGTGGGTGTTTTCAGGTATTTTTTCGTAAATAGCACTGTTCGTGATTGCTTGAGTTGTTTCCTGAAACTCATCTTCACTCCACATTCCGGTAACAATTACAGTCTTAAGATTTCCTGTATCTTTACAAGCAAAAGTCGAAGGAGTATCCATATGGGCAAAGTCACGAAGGTCTCCTCCGTTTGGATGAAGAAGAGCACACATTATAGGCCACTCGCTCAGAAAACTGCAGTTTCTGACAACAAAGGGAGAAATTTCGCTGTTTCCTGCAAGACTTGTGGCAACACCCTCAACAAATCTCTGAAGTTTTGGGTGAGATGAAACCATTATGAGACGTTCTTTCGCGCGGGTCATAGCAACATAGAGCACTCTGAGTTCCTCGGATTTTTCGCCTCGGTCTATTTCCAGAGAAACAGCATCTCTAACGATAGTAGTAAAATTACTTGAGAGCTCCTTATCCCTGAGTTTTGATGCAAAACCCAGCTTGGAATGAATCATTATGTCCTTCTTTGTATCAGAACTGAAATTGCGGCCCATATTTGCAATAATACAAACAGGAAACTCGAGCCCCTTTGAAGCGTGAACAGACATAACGCTGACAGCATTGAGATCTGCACTTTCAGAATCAACCGCTGCGGGAAGGTCTGTTCCCTCCTCTTCAAGTCTGTTAAGATAATGAACAAAAGAAGCGACACCCCTTGAGGAATTCTGCTCATATTTTTCTGCATACGAAACGAGCAGTCTGAGATTTGAAATTGTCGCTTTCCCCCACGCCGCTGTGAACACAGCCGGCACGTGAAGTTCATCGTATAGTTTTTCAATGAAAACATTGCACGGCTCAGTTACTGCAAGATTTCTGAAATATGCAAGTCTCTTTAGAAAATCAATACACTTTACATTTCCGTCTTCAGCACAAAGTTTCAAAGCATTATAAATGTGAGTGTGACGTTTCTTTAGACGAATCAAAGCCATATCATCGGCTGTAAAGCCAAAAATCGGAGACATCAGAACAGAAGTAAGAGGGATATCCTGTAAGGGATTATCAACAACTCTGAGAAGGTTAGTAACAGAAACAATCTCCGGAGAACTGAGAAAACCGGTGGTCTCAGCCGTCATGGCAGGTACACCCATCTTTCTCAGTTCAGAGGCATAAACTTGAGTGTATCCTTCTTTCTTTCTCATAATTATGGAAAAATCGCCATATCTTACGAGTCGTCTCTCACCCTTATCAGTTATATATGTATCCTTACACATCTTGTGAATAAGTAGAGCGATGTATCGTGCCTCTGCAACAGCTTTGTCCACATCCCCCATGTAATCCATATCGATCAAGTGAAGTTCACAGCAAGGGCTGTCTGCATCAGGGTATGGTGCCTGCGGATACAGTGCTTCTTCCTCATTATAGACTAAGTCTCCGGTTTCTACCGACATAAGAAGAGAAAACGCAAAGTTGATAAAATCGGTAACTTCTTTTCTGCTTCTGAAGTTTTTCTCAAGAATAACTTTTGAGGGATAATTATCAAGAGCTCTGCTGTATAACGGCAGAGTGTTTTTTCTTGATAAGAATATTTCAGGCATAGCCTGTCTGAATCCGTAAATACTCTGCTTCACATCACCAACAGTAAAAAGGTTTGTACCTCTTCGGCTCACAGCGTAGTAAATCAGATCCTGAACCTCATTGGCATCCTGATATTCATCTACCATTACTTCACGGAATCTTTCCGAAATAAGATGTGCAAACTCAGTAAGCTCTGTGTTACCGTCCTTATCTAACCTGACAAGAAGCTTGAGCATCCAATGTGAAATGTCATTGAAGTCAGCCAGATTCTTCTCCGCTTTCTTGCGAGAGTATATCTCACCATATACTTTTACTGATTCGAAGAGTTTCTTGACTATCGGTGCAAGAGTATTGATTTCATAAAGGCATTCCGCTTCATCTTTTCTGAAAATCAACCTGAGCTGCTTTAAGTTTTCTTTGATTATTTCTCTGTTAAGTCCGGCTTTAAGCTTCAGAGGATGATCTTTATACGCGTCAATACGATAAACTTTAAGCTTAAAGCTATTTACTCTGTTGCAAATATCATCCCATTTACCGGTGTTGATAACGTCAATAACATCATCAAAAGAATCTATATCAGACATGAATATGGGTGTAGCTTTAGCCGAAAGTCCGATTTCCTCTTCAACAAGTTTTATTGAAGCCTTAGATATATCCTTACAATAGTTGAGCAAAGAAATTACGTAGTCCTTTATAATTTGTCCCCAGACACTTTCTTTCATATCTGTGACATTATCGTAATACGCCTGTTTATCGCTCAGCCATTTATCGGAAAATGGATGAGACCTGAGAAAAGCATATAATTTCTTTATGTGATTTCCAATGGAATCATCATCTTTAGCAGCGGCATAGGTTTCAACAAGCTCAATAAAATCACGAGAGTTCTGAGAATACATAAACTCCATTGTTTCATCTATCGCTTCTGCAGTAAGCAGATCTATCTCACCGGATTCGCCGATTTTATAATCATCAGAAATTCCAAGCACCTGAGAAAACTCTCTGACAGTAGATGAACAGAAAGAGTCAACCGTTGAAATATTCGCATAAGGCATATACATAAGCTGACGTCTGTACCACTTGTTCTCAGGGTTCTTACTGATAAGGCCTTGAAGTGTTTTTGTGATTCGCTCCTTGAGCTCATTTGCAGCAGCAACAGTAAATGTCACAATGAGAAGCTTATCGATGGGAACTGGATTCTCTGCATCCGTAATCATCGACATAACTCTCTCAACAAGCACAGCTGTTTTACCGGATCCCGCCGCAGCACTGACAAGAAGAGAGCCGTTTCGGGCATCTATTGCCAATTTCTGATTATCTGTCCAATTTCTGCTCACTCTTCTTTCACCTGCCCTTCGGATAAACCAAGTTCTTCAAGTATTTGCTCTTTATCAAGCTTTAGTATACGATTCACCTTATCTCCTTCTTTGTAACCGCAAAATGAACTATATCGACAATAAGCACAGCTGTCGTGATTGTTACCGATTACAGGAACAGCTGAAACGGAGCCTGATTTTAGTTCTCTGCACATTTTGGTGATAAGATTCTCAATTCGTCTGAAAATAGCACCAAACTCTTCAAGAGATGCAAGGCTGTCTGCACCAACCAGTCCATCTGCTGATGCTTTGACGGGAACATACATACCGCCACCATCTTTTTCCATAGCTCTTATTACCTCTTCATCGTCAAGAACAAGCCCATTCATACAGAGCGCTTTAAGATAGTGATTGATAATTGTGCTTTTCTTTTCAGTGGGTTTGGGATTGATAACGGGGATAGTTGACGGAACGTAAAGAACGCCTGCAGGAATCAATTCAAAAGGATATCTTTCTGAAGGCTCTCTGCAAAGAGCTGACAGATAAATCAGCATCTGAAGATTAAGTCCGGAAAGTATGTCGCTCAAGTCAAATTTCTTCATTCCGGTTTTATAATCAATAATCCTTAAATAACGTTTTCCATTTATTTCGCAGATATCGGCCCTGTCCACTTTACCCCTGATAATAATTCTGTCTCCATTGTCGAGAGTAAGTGTATAAGGTGGAACATCGTTTCCTATTGAAAGTTCATAGGCATCAGGGATAAAATCACTCTGAGCCAGCTCGCTAAGCAGATGTTTAAGCAACTTCAAAGCAGAAGCTTTAGTTTTTTCAACATAATATGCGAATCTGCTGGTTTTATCCTCAAGTCCGCCAAGTCGCTCCTTAACATACAAGTCAACAATCTTTTCTGTTTTTGAAACAATCTCATCATGTGTAAGAGAGGACATTTCTTCCCGGGTTACAGAGCTTATGAATTTCTCAAGAATAAAATGCACAAATGTGCCGTATTCAAGATTATCAATCTTTGCAGCCTTGCGTTCTTTAAGTCTGAGACCATAGTCACAGAAATATTTAAACTGACAGGAGTAAAAGCTCTCTACCTGTGAAGCTGATATCCTGATATCTTTTCCGTAGAGCTTGTCTACAAGATCCTTTTCCTTTATCCGATGATTCTCAGAACTATGAACTCTGTTAATAACTGAAACAGGAGCTTTGAATTCATCGCAACTCTCAAAATATTCCGAAAGAATGTGAGTAAGCTCATCGGAAGATCCGAATCTGGAGGCAAAAGTGTTAAAAGATGATTTTTTTGACCACAATTTATCAACGGACTCTACTGAATCAGAGGTAACTACCTTAGCGTTATCAAACAAAGACAGCAGCTCCATAATTATCTCCGAGGGAGAATTGACTCCACCGGTCAGGGTCGCACCCGGATAGCTTACAAACAGCTTATCAGAGGCAGATGTGAGAGCATAATAACAATTATAACGTTCTTTAAGATACTGAAGTTCAATAGTGGCATCAGCCAAAAGTCCTGAGGCAGTCAAAATCTGTCTTTCGGCATTTGTAAATATACCGCTGTGATCCTCAGTTTTTGGGAATTCGCCCTCCACAGCGCCCATAACAAAAGCAATTTTCTTATCAGAAAGCCTGATTCTTTCCACATCTCCCACTGTAACCTCATCAAGAGATTTGGGAATGAAGGCAATCTCAAGATTCATAAATTGAATCTTAAGCAGTTCCATAAGCCTCTTTACTTTCATCTTTCTTTCGCCGATGACCTGAACAGTTCTGTTGAGGGTTTCAACAAACACCTCCCAAATCCTGAGCTGTTCCTGAGCAAGCTGAGTCAAAGAGTTTTCCAGTAACGCTTCACACAGCTCACTGAGTTTTTCACGTACACCAAGAGATAACAGAAGATCATAAAGCGCTGAGCACATCTCTTTTACTGTTGCATCTTTGAGGCTTTCCCTGAAGGAAACCAAAGGCTCAATCACAAAACTTCTGATTTTATCAATATATGTAAGTTCAACAAGGTCATCTGTGGTAAATTCATCAGCAAATCCTCGCGGATTAGCTGTGAATGTGTTTAAAAGTGAAGAGCCTGAATAACCCCATGTGAAAAGATAGTTTTCAAAATCGGCAATTTCAACTTCGTTTAGGTTTAAAAGTCCTGATTTCATCAAAGACAGTACGCTATCTTTCGAAAACGAAGTAAGAACACAGTCAAACGCTGAAAGTACCATTTTAATGAGAGGTTTAGATAACACATTTACGGGAGCATCCATAAAGTTGGGAATGTCATATTGTCTGAATGTACTTTCGAGAAACAACTTATATCTGTCATAATCTCTTGTAATAACAACAATATCGGAATATCTGTATCCCTCGTTCATAACGAGACGTCTGATATTTCTCGAAACAAAGTCGCATTCCTCATAGATATCCGAAGCCTGATAAATCATAAGCTTCTCTTTGTCGCAACGTGAAGTAATTCTTTCGTCAAAAGACGAATACAAACCAAACACGTTCTCTTCGATGAACTTTAACTCTTCGCTTCTGAAATATCCGTCATAATCACATAAAATAGGCTCACTCACAAGAACACTATTATTCTTTGCAATTTTTCTCAGATGCGACTCTGTGTCGGATGAAACCGCAAAAATACCTTCCTTATTTCTGAGTCCGTCTGTTGAAAGAGAAATGAGCATCTCCTCTGATTGTTGCATCAAAACCTCTATTACATCCAGCTCAAGCTGAGAGAAACTGAGGAATGAATCGATTGCAACTGTATATCCTCTGAACATTTCGCTCTCTCGAATGAGTTCAAGAGCAACTTTAAGCTCTCCGTCGGGATCTTCAAAGGCTGATTCAAGAATTGCGTCAAATGCAGAAAGAACAAGAGCTGTATCGTGAAGCTTGTCGGTGAGCATTTTATCAAACCGATCATTTATATCAGTAAGGCTTGCAAGCTCCACCTTATCCCTGATAAACTCCGTTCTGAGTTTCTGCATCATTCTGATATAACCGGGAGAATCATATTTATCACCAAAGACCCTGAGACTGAGAGAAGTCTCTTCAAGAGCAATGCTCATTAACAGAGCTTTAACTGAATCATCAGCATAATTTGTACAATTATATACATTCCTCTCAAACGCAAGTGAACAAAGTCTTTTAAAGCCGACAACAGTTACCTGAGAAACCTTTGTGGGTCCCAATATGTTTAGTAGGGCTTTCTCTGTATCAAATGTCTGCTGATCAGGCACAATAAGCAAAAGCTTCTCGTTGCCTCTCTGAGCTAAAGCAGAAAAATACTCCCTTATATATCGTGATTTTCCGCTTTTACTTCTTCCGAAAACAAACTGTAACATAAATTCATCACTTCCCGGATTTATCATTCCTGAACAGATTGCAGAAGCTGTTGAAAAGTTCGACAACCTTGAATCTGAGTTCAAAACCTTCTTCCGAAGATACTATTCTGTACTGATCGTCTGTAAGTTTTTCTTCTACACGATCAGTTTTTGAAGCTGAGAAAATGCAGAGTGACGGGTACATTACACACCACCAGTTCTTTCCATTTGCTTCGCCTATCCTTATCTGTAATGCGTCATAAAATCCGCCGGGCATTGTTATCTCCCCGTAATATCTTGTGTCGAAACACAAATTGCGTATTTCAAGTGAAACAGGATATTCGTATCCGTTACAAGATATTACTTCCTGTGCCACGTTTTTGAGGTAACCAAGATTATTCTCAATCACCTTGATTGCGTCTTCTTTTGAATGAACCTGAGAAAGAAGCTCTTCCGAAGAAGCAATAACAGCATCGCGAACTTTGAGCTTAAGACTTTGGTCTTCATCTGAATCTGAATTTGCAAGGAT
>JAZSME010000049.1:0-10251 GCA_045535715.1 Ruminococcus sp.
CGGCAAGATGGTTGAGCTTGCAGATGCCAAGGAGATCTACTCCCATCCTCTGCATCCCTACTCAAAGAGCCTTATGTCTGCTGTTCCCGTTCCCGATCCCAAGATTGCACGTGAGAACCAGCGTATCGTTCTTACCGGCGATATTCCCTCTCCCCTCAACGCTCCCTCAGGCTGTCCCTTCAGAACACGTTGTCCTCACGCTTGTGAGGCTTGTGCAGAGGCTATGCCCGAGCTCACAGAGGTTTCCACAGGTCACTTCGTTGCCTGCCACAGAGTTGCAGAAATAAACTAAGTGCCTCTCTCCCCGCTTTTTGCGGACTATTCTCGTTTCATCCTCATTGTCCCGTAACGCAAGGTGGCAATGAGATTGGATAAAAAATTTCTATTAAGAAAGGAAAATGTCCCATGAAAAAACTGTTTGCACTGCTTTTAGCCGTACTTATGGTAGTTGGTCTCACCGCTTGCGGTAAGCCCGCAGCTCCCACACAGACAACAGGCGGCTCAGCAAGTACAGCAACCGTAAAGCCCACAACTGCTGAGGAAATCGCAGCTGCTGAGGCTGAAATCCGTTACGCTCTTGGTCTTATCCTTGACCGTAACTACATCGTTGAGAGCGTATCTCAGGCAGGTGAGGTTCCCGCATCCTCCTTCGTTGCTATGGGTATGTCCGACTTCAGCGGTGACTTCTACAAGAACGCAGGCGACAACGCTGACTACGTTGGTTACTACAACGTAGACAAGGCAGCTTTCGAGGCAAACTTTGCTGAGGCTGTTGAGATTCTTAAGAAGTACTATGATTTCGATGGCACAAAGTTCATCGGCTTCCCCACACTCAACTACATCTACAACACCAACGATAACCACAAGGCTATCGCTGAGTACATCCAGGGCGCATTTGCTGCTGTCGGCATCACAATGAACCTTGAGAACCAGGAGTGGAACACATTCCTCAACACAAGAAAGAATGGCGAATACTCCATCGCTCGTAACGGTTGGGTTGCAGACTACACAGATCCTATCTGCTTCCTCGACATGTGGGTTACTGCTTCCGGTAACAACGACATCCAGTTCGGTAAGGGCGACCACGCTAACCTCGCTATCTACGATCTCGACCTCACTCCCTACGGCCTCGACATCAAGGTTGAGGACGGCACATGGGCTGAGACTTACGATGTTCTCATCGCTGAGATCAAGAAGTGCACAAACGACGAGTACCGTTATGCTATGATGCACCTTGCTGAGGATATCCCCATGTCCACAGGCGCTATCACTCCCATCTACTACTACACAGACCTTTACATGATCAATCCCTCTGTTGAAGGTTTCTACTCCAACCCCCTCGGCTACAAGTACTTCCAGTACACAACAGTTGACGGCGGCACAGAGACCATCTCCGTATGTCTCGCTTCCGAGCCCGACACAATCGATCCCGCACTCAACTCCGCAGTTGACGGTGCTACAATGCTTATGCACCTCTTCTCCGGTCTTGCAAAGTGGGAGATGGGCGAGGATGGCAAGCTCCAGATCGCTCCTGACTGCGTAACTGAGCTTGTTGAGCCCGTTGCAAACGATGACGGTACTGTTACTTACACCTACACACTCAAGGACGGCCTCAAGTGGTCTGACGGTCAGCCTCTCAAGGCTCAGGACTTCGAGTTTGCATGGAAGCGCGCTGCATCCGCAGAACTCGGTGCTGACTACGGCTACATGTTCGAGGTTGTTAAGGGCTACGGCACAGAGAACAAGGACGATCTCGCAGTTAAGGCAATTGATGACAAGACTCTCGAGGTTACACTTGCAAACTCTGTTTCTTACTGGAACGAGCTCCTCGCATTCCCCACATACTTCCCCGTACGTGAGGATGTAGTTGCTAACGAGTCTTGGGCAACAGAGGCCGGCACATACATCGGCAACGGTGCATACACAATCTCTGATTGGAAGCACGACTCTGTTATCACAATGACAAAGAACGCTAACTACCACGGTGCAGACGCTGTTACAATGAACGAGATCAAGTTCTATCTCTCTGATGATGCTAACAACATGCTCTCCAACTACAAGAACGGCGACTGGCTCCTCATCGACGATGTTCCCACAAACGAGATTCCCACACTCAAGGCTGATTATCCCAACGAGTTCGTTATCGCTGGCCAGATCGGCACATACTATGTATGCTGGAACATCAACGAGTCTCTCCTTCCCCAGTAATCGGGAAATCTGAGATTAGTTTAAATCTTAAATGATTTGTCCCCTGTCTCCTTGCGAGGCAGGGGATTTTTTTGTCTTGTAATAATCTATTTCCCCCAGCATTTTAGCTTTAGCCCGCTAAATCAAAAAAGTGTTGTCATATATGCCTTTCTGTGGTATAATTTCGGTACTATGCGGTTTTAAGCCGCAAAAGGAGGAAGAATATATGACATCAAGTAACATCGTTATCCTGATAACCATAGTGGTTTATCTTGCTATGATGGTTATCATCGGTGCCGTCTTTGCAAAGAAAAATAAAAGTTCTGACGACTTTTATCTGGGCGGCAGAAAGCTAGGACCCCTCGTTACCGCAATGAGTGCAGAGGCTTCCGATATGAGCGGATGGCTTCTCATGGGACTTCCCGCCGTTGCACTTATGACAGGTGTCCCCGAGGCCTTCTGGACAGCTCTTGGCCTTGCAATCGGTACATATCTCAACTGGCTCTTTGTGGCAAAGAGACTGCGCATCTACTCCCACAAAATCGACGCCTTTACCCTGCCCGACTTTTTCTCAAAGCGTTTCGGCGACAAAAAGCACATCCTCACAGCCATTTCCGCTGTGTTCATCGTGCTCTTCTTTGTTCCCTACACCGCTTCGGGCTTTGCCGCCTGCGGTAAGCTCTTTTCATCCCTCTTCGGTATGGACTACGTCACAGCTATGCTTCTGAGTGCTGCTGTTATCGTTATCTACTGTACTCTCGGCGGATTCCTTGCAGCCTCTACCACCGACTTCATTCAGAGCATCGTTATGACCATTGCTCTGCTTGTTGTTCTTGGATTCAGCGAAGGCGTTATGCACGGCTTTGACAATCTCTTTGCAAACGTCGCAAGCCTCAACGGTTACATGGATGTTTTCAAGGGCTTCAACGTTGCAACCGGAGAGACATTGAGCTACGGCGCACTTCCCGTTGCATCCACTCTTGCCTGGGGTCTCGGATACTTCGGTATGCCCCACATTCTTCTGAGATTTATGGCTATTGAGGATGCTAAGAAATTAAAGCTCTCAAGACGTGTTGCTTCCGTCTGGGTAGTTATCTCCATGGGCGTTGCCGTTTTTATCGGTATTGCAGGCTACTCCCTTATGAAGAGCGGTATCATCCCCACCTATGAAAGCGCTTCAGCCGCAGAGACGATCATCGTTGATATCTCCAAGGCAATCAGCACTTACGGCTACATTCCCGCTATGGTGGCAGGCGTTATCCTCTCCGGAATCCTTGCTTCCACCATGTCTACTGCTGATTCACAGCTTCTGGCTGCATCCTCTAGTATCTCACAGAACCTCCTTCAGGAGACCTTTGGTATCAAACTCAAGGAGAAGACCTCTGTCTGGATTGCCCGTATCTCCGTTATTCTCGTTTCCGTTGTTGCAGTTTTCCTTGCCCTGGATCCCAACAGCTCCGTATTCCAGATCGTTTCCTTTGCATGGGCAGGCTTTGGTGCCGTATTCGGTCCGGTAATGCTCTTCTCGCTCTTCTGGAAGAGAGCAAACGGAATGGGTGCTCTGGCAGGTATGCTCACCGGCGGTGTGACAGTTCTGGTATATAAGCTGGTTATCCGCAAGCTCTTTGCAGGTACAGTTCTTGACTTCTATGAGCTTCTCCCCGCATTCGTGCTTGCCTCAATCGCCATTGTGATAGTAAGCCTTCTCACCGAGGCTCCCTCAAAGGAAATTACAGATACCTTCGAAGAAGTTAAAACAGAATATTAAAGCAAAAAACTCCTGAGCCATAAGTTGACTCAGGGGTTTAATTTATTAAGTCGATATTACATTCTTCGCAGCAAAGCCATAGAATTATCTGATACGAAGAACAGCGGCGCACTTGCCGTCCTCTTTCACAGCGCCCAGCTCCGTGAAATCCTCGCTCTTTCTCATTCGGAGAGAAAGAGTCTCTCCCTCAAAGCACTGTGTGCGATAACTAATCTCAAGCTCTGTGATGTTCATATCCTCCAGCTCCTTGCAGGAAAAGGCAGAAAGAAAGGCTCTGATGTATGCCACGTTATTCATGTGCTGACTCAGGTCAATGTCTGTGGAGACCACCTTATGACTTGCGATTTCCTCGCAATCAGAAAAGTCCGCGGAAATCCTTGAGAAGGGAGTATCACAGACCACATCATCCAAGTGCACAAGGTCTTTCGGATATACATCCGCAGTCTTTACAGGACGTCCGCTCTCTATGCTCAGTATGGTCCACTCGGTCTTTCCCTCTATAATGACCTCTGAGTCCTGCTCGATGGTATAGTAACGGTTGCACCTGATATTACCGGGCTTCTCAGGCCAGGTTACAGCTGTTACCTCACTGAGCATTTCTGCTCTTTTGCGGATTTTTACCATAGTCTTTGCCGCTACCCAGAAGCATCCCTTTTCTTTGAGGGCATTGCCGCCTATTCCAAGCTGTGCCGCGTGGTCCGTTGCCATATCCATAAAGATATCAAAAATTCCGGGATAACTGAGCTTAGCCTGATTATCGCAGATACTGACGGGAATCACATATTTTTTCTCAAACTTATTCAACAGACTCTTTCTCTCCCTTCATCCGACGGTGGATTTCATCGAAGCATTTATCAAGATAAATCTTATAGGAAACCGCTATAATTGTATTTCTGAGCATTGTCTTTTCGTCGCTTTGCTCCACTCCTACCTTTTTAAGCTCTGTACTCTTTCCGAAAACATATTCCATAACGTTTTCGAATTCTCTGACAAAATACTCGTAGGCAGTGTGATTATCGTAAGATCTTTTTTGGATGTTTATAAGAAGCTCCACGTCCTCAAGGGACAGTACGTTTTTCGCAATAGCTATAAAAAGCAGATATGCAAGCTGGTCTCTGCTGTAACACTTTTTCTGAGGGCTCTCAATCAGACCCTTCTTCACATAATTACCCACCATCGAAGAGGTAATTGTCACTCCGGGTATGGGGCTCAGGCAATCAGAGAGAAATCTGACTGTCTGCTCAAGGTAAAGCCCGATGTCAGGGAGATCCTCGTAGCTCGGAAGTCTCATTGACTCAAGGCTTTTTGCAATTTCTGAATTTAAAATCTTGTCCATCTTTGTCACCTGCTGACAGAAAATTTTCATACCTAAGTGATGATATCATAAAATTAACAAAATATCAATACTTTACTATCGGGTTTTCAGAAACTCTTGACAAGTTATATCTGACGTTGTACTATAAGAAATGTCTAAATCATATATATTTTCGCTTCAAAGCGTTTAAGGAGATATTATTTTATGGAAAGTATTATGAAAATTGTTTCAGACTCCTCATCTGATGTGACCTCCCTTGAGGGTGTAGACTTTGCCTGCGCGCCTCTTAAGATAATCACCTCAAAGAAAGAATACGTCGACAACGAACAGCTTGACGTTGAAGGCATGGTAAGTGACCTTCTTTCAAATACGGAGAAGACCTCCACCGCCTGCCCCTCTGTTGCGGATTGGCTGGACGCCTTCGGAGATGCTGAGTACATTTTCTGCGTTACCATTACCAGCGGACTTTCCGGAAGCTACAACTCAGCCGAAATCGCAAAGAGCGACTACGAAGAAGCACACCCCGACAGAAAGGTCTGCGTCATTGATTCCCTCTCTGCAGGCCCTGAGCTCAGACTCATTATCGAGAAGCTTTCGGAGCTTATTGAAGAAGGCAAGGACTTTGAAAGTATACAAAAGGAAATCAAAGAATACCAGAAGCACACAGGACTCATCTTTATGCTTGAGAGCCTCAAGAACCTTGCAAACAACGGCAGAGTAAGCAAGCTTGTAGCAAGCGCTGCAGGCATTCTCGGCATCCGACTTCTGGGAAAAGCCAGCGACGAGGGAACTCTGGAGCCTCTCTCAAAAAAGCCCGGCGAAAGGAGAGCGCTGCCTTCTCTTCGCGACCTTCTCAAGTCTCTCGGTTACTGCGGCGGCAAGGTGAGAATCAGCCATTGCCTAAACGAAGGTGGGGCAAAAAAATTAAAGGAGCTCATCCTTGAGGAGTTTTCAAAGGCTCAGGTGGAGATCTGCAAGGCCCGAGGACTATGCTCCTTCTATGCTGAAAAGGGCGGTCTTCTCGTAGGTTTTGAGAAAAAACTCTGCAAAGCATAAGTAAATTCCCTACATATCTGAGGCAGGAGTCTTAAGGCTCCTGCTTTTTTTGTTTCTCAGAAGTTGCGAAGGCCGACAAAATGTGCTATAATTGTGCCGCATTATTCTAAAAGAAGTGTGAATATCAAATGATTCAAAAAATTAAAGATACCATCAAAAGCATAATAATCTACATCAAAGGCTTTTCCTTCTGGTTGCTGCTGGGACTGCTCACAGGTATCAGCGGCGGACTTATCGGCACCGCCTTTTCAAAGGCTCTGAGCTTTGTCACGGGCTTTCGCGAGGCTCACCCCACAGTTCTCCTTTTCCTTCCTTTGGGCGGTCTTTTGTCGGTGCTTATCTATAAGCTTCTGAAGGTTTCAGACGTGGGCACAAATCAGGTGCTCCTCAGTCTCAAGGACAAAAAGCCGGTCTCACCCTTGCTGGCTCCTGCAATTTTTCTCGGCACCTGCATCACTCATTTCTGCGGCGGCTCCGCAGGTCGCGAGGGTGCGGCGCTGTGTCTCGGCGGAGGAATCTCCTCTCTTTTCGGAAAGCTTCTCAGACTCGACGAAAAAACAACGAAGATTCTTACCCTTGCCGCAATGGGCTCTGTATTTTCCGCACTTTTCGGCACCCCTTTAGGGGCTTGTGTCTTTGTGCTTGAGATCATCAACGTGGGAAGTCTCTTCTCCCCTGCTATCTTCCCCTGTCTTATCTCATCCTTTACCGCTTCGGTAATTGCCCGCTTCTTCGGAGTCAAGGCTGAGAGCTTCCCTCTCACCAAGGTTCCCGATATTTCCCTTTCTGTTTTCCTCAGAGTACTTCTTATCATCCTCTGTGCCGCCCTTGTGAGCATCATTTTCTGCAAGTCTCTCCACGCAGGCGAAAAGCTGATGCGAAAGCTCTTTAAGAATCCTTTCCTGAGAATTTTCACAGGCGGACTTCTTGTGGTATTCCTCACTCTCATTCTCGGCACCTATGACTACAACGGCGGCGGAATCCACATCATCGAAGAAATATTTCACTCGGGACATGTGAAGTATGAAGCCTTTGCGCTGAAGCTTCTCTTCTCAGTTATCACCGTTTCCGCAGGCTTCAAGGGCGGCGAAATCGTGCCCACCCTCTTTATCGGTGCTACTCTGGGCGCAACCCTTTCAAGTCTTATGGGTCTTGACCCTGCTTTCGGTGCCGCGGTGGGTATGGCCTCCCTCTTCTGCGGAGTTACCAACTGCACCCTGGGCACCATTATCATCTCCATTGAGCTCTTCACTCAGGAGGGTCTTCTCTACTTCGCCCTTGCGGCTGTGCTTGTGAGGTTCCTCACAGGCTCCGACTCCCTCTACAAGGGACAGGAATCTCTCTTCACTCCCCACAAAATCAAAAAAGAGGTGAGCTCATCCTGAAAATAATAGCAAGAATCAGAACGGACTTTCCCACCAAATTCGGAATACCGAGACAGAGCGGACTGGTAAACACCCTTGCCACCATAGTCTTCGAGGAAGAGTATCGGGTGGACGAGGCACTCAGGGGTATTGAGGAATTCTCCCACCTCTGGCTTATCTGGCAGTTTTCTGAAACAGAGAGAGAGGACTGGTCTCCCACCGTCAGACCTCCGCGCCTCGGAGGAAACAAGAGAGTCGGCGTCTTTGCCACACGTTCTCCTTACAGACCCAATCCCATAGGTCTTTCCTGTGTAAGGCTCAAAGAAGTCAGAAAAACAAAAGAAGGCACAGTGCTTCTGGTGGAGGGTGCCGACCTTATGGACAACACCCCCATCTTTGACATCAAGCCCTATCTGCCTCTGAGCGATCTCAAAGAGGACAGCACAGGCTCCTTCTCCGACAAAAGAGCGGACTATCGGCTCTCTGTGGAGATTCCCTCAGAGCTCCTTGAAAAATTCCCCGAGGAGAAGAGAGAGATCCTCAGAGAAATTCTTTCCCAGGATCCCAGACCTTCGTATATTGCTGACGAAAAGAGAATCTTCGGCTTTCCCTACGCAGGATTCGAGGTAAAATTCTCGGTTTCGGGGGATATCCTCACCGTATGCGAAGTGAAAGAATACGAGTAAGCTTCGGCTACAAGGCAATGTTTCTTTTCATTGCCTTGTTTTTTTATGTCGTTTTTGGGCAATACAACAAAAATTCATACACTTTTCTGTACACTTTGTTAAAGAATTATCATTTATCAGAATTTCCCATCAGAAAGCGGATTTCAGAGAGTTTTTCAAAGACTTTTTTTCTGAGAAATTTGCGTTTTTATGTTTACATCTATCGCTATTTGTGGTATTATGATTATGTGCGTTAAACAGCAAGTTTTCCATTTGCTTTTACAAAACATATTATTTTTTCAGGGAGGATAAATAATGCAAAAGAAAATCAGCACAGCCCCCTTCAACGGCACCCCCGAGCAGGAGGCAAAACTCAAAGAAGTTATTGAAATGCACAAGGACGATCCCGGCGCAGTAATGCCCGTGCTCCAGAAGGCTCAGGATATCTACGGATACCTGCCCTTAGAGGTTCAGGCTATGATCGCAGAGGGTCTCGGCGTTCCCATGGAGGAGGTTTACGGTGTTTCCACCTTCTACTCTCAGTTCTCACTGACTCCCAAGGGCAAGTACACCATCTCCGTTTGTCTCGGTACCGCCTGCTACGTTAAGGGCTCCGGCGATATCTTCGACAAGCTCTCCGAGAGACTGGGCATCGGCTCCGAAGAGTGCACAGAGGACGGCAAGTTCTCTCTCACAGCCTGCCGTTGCATCGGCGCTTGCGGTCTTGCTCCCGTTCTCACAATCAACGAGGAAGTTTACGGCAGACTCACAGTTGACGATGTTGACGACGTACTTTCCAAGTACATGAACTGATATTTATAATCCACACTCACTTGCTTAAACAAAAATCCATATATGAGGATTGATGAACTATGAAAATAAGCACTATTAAAGAATTACTGGAAGCAGACGTTGCCTGCTGCGAGGAATCCCTCGGACGCCACGTTTACTCTGCTTGCGGTAGTGATATGATGAGTGATGTTCTTGCCTTTGTTAAAGACCAGGCCGTTCTCCTCACAGGTCTTGTGAACTCTCAGGTTATCCGCACTGCCGAGATGATGGATATGATCTGCATCGTGCTTGTGCGTTCTAAGCTGCCCACTCCTGAGATGATCGAGATGGCCAGAGAAAGCGGTATTGTGCTTCTCACCACTAAGAAGCGTATGTACGATGCCTGCGGTACCCTCTACGTAAACGGTCTTGTAGGCAATAAGGTGAAGCCCCAATGAGCGAAGCAATCACCTTTCACTTTCAGGTAGACGGAGACGACTTTACCTCGGCGGGACAGGCTTCCGTCCAGATAAAGAAAAGTTTGAGGCAGCTTGGTATTGCTCCCGAAACCATAAGACGAGTTTCTATCGCAATGTACGAGGGCGAGATCAATATGGTAATCCACGCTGACGGCGGCGACGCTGACGTAAGTGTTACCGAAGAATATATTGAGATCGTTCTCAAGGATAAAGGTCCCGGTATCGCCAACATAGAGCAGGCTATGCAGGAGGGCTTCTCAACAGCCCCCGACACTATCCGCTCTCTGGGATTTGGTGCAGGTATGGGTCTTCCCAATATGAAGCGCTATACCGACTATATGAACATCGATTCCACTCTGGGCGTGGGCACCACCATCACAATGAGAGTCAATCTCTGATTACCCACTTCACAAAGAAAGGCAGGCGAAAGACAAATGAACAGTTACGAGCATTCCGTTTATCTTGATGTGAGCAGATGTATTGGCTGCACAACCTGTCTGCGCCACTGCCCCACTCAGGCCATCCGAATCAAGGACGGACACGCTGTCATCAACGAAAAGCGTTGCATCGACTGCGGCGAGTGCATCAAGGTCTGCCCCAAAAAGGCAAAGAAGGCCAAATGCAACAAGCTCTCGGAGATGGAGTC